>CAXMUH010000090.1:0-7538 GCA_964196565.1 uncultured Legionellaceae bacterium
AGCGGGTGATTTCGAGTGCTTTTTGGGTAAATTCAAATAAACCGGTTAATGCTTTCTCTTCATCGACAGCAAAACGAAAGGGATGGTATGGGTCAATTTTATTTATTTTCAATGCGGCGGGATCGATGTTAGCACCTTCGAATGGTAACACATGAGTAACAAAAGTTTCATCAAGTTGGAACAGGTGATTTTCATCAATGGTAATGGTAACGGCCGCGATCTCAAGCAGTCCATCGGTCAAAGGGTTTAAGCCTGAAGTTTCAACATCGATTACAACCGGAAGATAACCATCAAAACGTTTATGGATGGGTAGATTTTTCATTTTTAATTTGCCAATTTAGTATTTGTCCAGCGAACAGAGGGATGAGTTGTTCATTGCCGAAAGTGAGTGATGAGGGAACTTGCCATGGTTTGCGTATTAAAGTCAATGAATTTGTGTTTACGGGTAGTTTATAAAATGAAGGGCCAAAGCGGCTGGCAAAATCAGCTAATTTGTCCAGCGCCTCTTGTTGCTCAAAAACATTTGCATAAAGCTCAATTGCAGCATGCGCGCTATAAATTCCAGCGCAACCACTGCTGCATTCCTTGCTGGCTTGATTGTGTGGTGCACTGTCTGTTCCTAGAAAAAATTTGAGCTTGCCGCTGGTTGCGGCTTTAATAAGCGCTTGTTGATCTTCGAGCTGTTTTACAATCGGCTTGCAATAATAATGAGGTCGAATGCCTTTATCGAGTAAATCATTTAAATTTAACAATAAATGATGCGGGGTTATGGTGGCAGCAATATTATTTTTACAACTTTGAATAAAATCAACGGCTGTTTTTGTGGAGATATGTTCAAGCACAATACGCAAGTCGGGGAAATCTCTAATCAGAGGGATCAGTTGTTCTTCAATAAATCGCGCCTCTTGTTCGATAATATTAACTTTTGGATCTACCACCTCGCCATGAATTAATAACGGCATGTCGTTTATTTGCATGGCTTCGATTAAAGGATAAATCAGATTGAGTTTTGTGATTCCAGCATCTGAATGTGTGGTGGCACCTGCTGGATAAAGTTTGCAAGCTGTGATTAGGCCGCTCCGTTTTCCCTCATGAATTTCAGTGGGGGATAAAGATTCGGTGAGATACAGTGTCATCAGGGGTTGAAAAGAGCGCCCCTCTGGTAACGCTTTGATAATTCTTGTGTGGTAGGCTTTGGCCACTTTGACTGTAGTAATCGGCGGCACTAAATTAGGCATCACAATGGCGCGAGCAAAGCGTTGGCTTTCGTCCGCTACGGTGCGAGCCAAATAGTTGTGGTCACGTAGATGGCAATGCCAGTCATCTGGAAATGGAATGGTTATTTCTTTCATGAGTATTGGTGCTTAATTTGTGTAATATTATCTGATTGTTAGTTTAGTTTAATTGTAGCAAATTTATTGCGATGCGTGTATATTACTTGATCTTAATTTCATTTTATCAAGGATTTTTTACACGGGAGTTCACAAGATGTGCAGTTCAAGTCTATTTAAAGTACTTGTAGCAGCTTGTATGGCACTTAGCGCTGTCAACTGTTTTGCAATTTCAGGTTCTGATAATAATCCCCAAGCTAAGCGGGCACAAGGGATAACTCGCCAAGAGCATGAGCTAGAATTAGATTTGTTTAGGTTGCGAGCTGAAGTTAAAAGCTTAAGAAATCAATATCGATCTCAGCTTGCCCATATGAGTTATGCCGGTGGTCAGGTCCAAGCGAGTACAGGTCATCAGTCACCGCTTAAAATGCATTCGTCTTCTAAATATAAAAAAGCAAAACATATTTCAAGTGAGCTATTTACAAGAGATCCATTACTTGGAACTTCCGGTGATGTGCAGCAAAAAATTCATCAAGCAGCGATAAATTATATAAATGGGATCACTGTCCTGACTTCACCTATTTTAGGTTTGAAATCAGCGTGGATGCCAACCGATTTATTATATACGGTTCCGTCGATGAATGAGGATTTAAGGTTGCTGCAAGACCGGCAGGGTTTTCAAGCTGTCTTAAAGTCGCTGGGCAGCTCTCTTGATATGAGACCTTTGTTGGTTGTTAGCGGAGGAGTTGAAGGCACTACGGTTTATACCAGCAGTTATGTTAATGCAAATTCATTGAGCGTTAACCTTAGCACGTCAGAGATTGATTTGTGGCCGATCATGAGTAGTTGGGCAAGTGGATATTTCTCAATTGATTTCGATAGTTCACCACCACAGACCGGAACACGTGTGGCGAATTCAAGATTGTTTTTATCACGAGGTTTTCTAACCATTGGTAATTTAGATGTGGTGCCACTTTATGTCACAGTGGGTCAAATGTATATTCCTTTTGGGCGTTATGCGAGCGCAATGATTACCACACCATTAACAATGTCGATGGCACGTTCGGACGTGCGGACGTTGTTGTTGGGATATTACCACCAAGGTCTTTATGCTGAAGGTTATGTGTTTAATGGCAACCGAGAGTCGGGTGGCGATCGATTTATTCTCCAATCAGGAGCAAATATTGGTTACAAAAATAAACGATTATCTGTCGGTGCAATAGATTTTGGCGTAGGATTTACCAGCAATATTGCAGATTCACAGGGTATGCAGAATAATGCATTAGCATCGGGTGGCGCTATTCGTGGACCTTCGCTTCAATTTGCGGGTTTTGCGCGAACGTTTTTGGCTAATTCAGTAGATTCTGACAACCTTAAACATAATGTTGGTGCGTTGGATTTTCATCTGGAGTATACCGTTGGGAAAAATGCGATACTGCTTGAATTTATCACCGCAACGCGTCAATTTGATCCTGGTGATTTGTTGATGAATGGTCATGGCGCGAGCCCTAAGGCAATGCACATTGAGTATGATTACAATACCAAATATGGCCGATTTCCTATAACTTATGGACTTGCTTTTGGTCGAACTTGGCAAGCTTTAGCATTAAATCTGCCTAAGTACAGTTATTTCGCCACCATCGGTACATCCCCTTGGAAAGACACGCAGTTAGCAATTGAATATCGTCACGATAGTAATTACGCCCGTAATGCCAATGTTGGTGGTGGCGGTAACGGTAACGTCGCTAACCTTTTACCTGTGCCAACGGCAAATGTTGGCGGTAGTCGGGATTTGGTGACGATATTATTAGGTGTTTATTTCTAATTAGAAAGTCTCTGATGTTGTTCTTGCATCGCAGTAGCGATCTCGTGTGCATGTTGCTGGCGACGTGGGCTTGAATTAAAAAAAGCAGCCGCGTTATCAATATTATCAATTACGTTTGGAGTTTCTTTGCTTTCAGTTGAAGCTTTGGTAACAGTTTCCCATCGATTCTCTCTGTCATTAATGCAGGTTTTGGCAAGTTCATCAATTAAGTAGGTAGCTAATGAGGTCTCTTTTGAAGGATAATATGATCCGATGCTGTAGCTATCCTTTTCAAGGATTTGATAAATGGCAATTGACAGATTGGTTCCAGCTAATTTGATATAAGTCTCAACCAACTCGGAAGATTGTGAAAACCAAAACTGATTTTTGTAGTTTGCTGTGGCTTGGTTAAATGCGGTTTTGATTTTAGATATATTATCTTTTTGATTTCGTATGAGTGCAACGCTTATCCATGTTGCAAGCAGGCGGCCGAGGTTGTGAGTATTTGCTTTAAGCACTGCGTGTGGGTCGGATTGTTTCATAGTGGTTATCCTTAGTATTAAAATTGAAGATAATTAAAACTCTAACTCATTGATATTAAATTAATGTTAACTGGCATTAAAGGAGCATAAATAAATACTTATTCGTGTAATTGGCTGGTTGAAATATTAAATAAAGCATATTGAGGGGAGACATAATACAATTGTATACCTTTGGTGTGGTGAGTAGTAGCCTGGACAACTTGCACCCAGAGGGTGTTGAGGCAGGGAGGTGTGCTCGTCTTTGCGACGTTGAGCCTAGCGAAGTGGGAAGCAATCCAGCGTTATTATTTCTAGATTCAAATTAGGAGAGCTTTTTAAAATAAGAATATTTTTGATGCATCAAGCCACGCCATTTCAGCGCAAAGACGCAAAGGAAAAAAAAGACGCAAAGGGTATTTAGGGTGTTAACCATTTGCGCTATTCCCAATAAATAAATGCATCGAATCCTACCTATATTTAATTAAACGCTAGATAACTTTGCGCCCTTAACAACCTTCGCGTCTTTGCGCTGAAACGGCGCAGCTAATAACCAAACAATAATCAATTTAATTTTTCTGTCACACATAAAATATTCACAAACACCTTATCTGTTCAAGACTTGACCCAAACACTTGTATACCTTGCCTGCCTTTTTTTAACGTCACCCGGAGAATTCACATCTATATCGTGATATTTCCGGAAATTTCACGATAGCGATGTGGGATTTACAAGTTGTTTAACTGATTAAGATACCCGCTTTCATCCGCCAAAACACCACCTTGTTGCGCGTCCCATAAAATATTAGCCATCACATCCATCATTAAATGTTCAACTTGGTGTGGATCTGCATGTTTTTGCAATAAACTTGTGTAAATTTGTTTGATGCCTTTTGGGCGATCGGCGCAGAGTTGTTCTTGCAAGCTTAAATGTAGGCTAAGATGTAAAAAAGGATTGGTATCGGTGCTGTAATCTTTATCGATATTTTTATCGAGCTGCTCTACAACAGTTATATAGTCGGGATGGTTTTGGATAATGGCAACCAGTTGAGTTTCTAATGCCGATAATGGTTGTTGGTCATTAAACTTTTTCCAGGCTTGATTAAACACTTGTCGAATGCTGTTTCGATCAGTTGGCGTTGTCATTGCTATTCACTTTTATTTTTATATTCGCACAAATCATAAATAATGCACGAACCACATTTTGGTTTGCGTGCGACACAGGTATAGCGACCGTGTAGAATTAACCAATGGTGAGCGTCACGCAAATATTTGTCATCGATTATTTTTATTAGCTTATCTTCTACTTCACGCGGTGTTTTGCCAGGGGCGAGGCCAATGCGATTGGAAACTCGAAAAATATGCGTATCAACGGCAATGGTTTTTTCTCCAAAGGCAGTATTTAAAACCACATTAGCGGTTTTGCGTCCAACACCCGGCAGTGATTCTAACTCTTTTCTGGTTTGCGGCACACGACTGCTGTGTTTTTCGATTAATAATTCACAGGTTTTTATAATATTTTTTGCTTTGGTATTATAAAGCCCAATGGTTTTAATATATTTTTTCAAACCCACTTCACCAAGCGCAAGCATTTTTTTTGGGGTATTAGCCACTTTATAAAGATCTTTGGTCGCAGCATTAACGCTGACGTCGGTCGCTTGCGCTGATAGCATAACTGAAATTAAAAGTTCGAATTTAGAGCGATATTTTAATTCCGTGGTTGGCGCACTGTTATGTTCACTAAAGCGGCGAAATATTTCTAACGCGGTGCTGCGTTTCATGTTAAAGCTCGTTTTTTTTGCTTGACTCGTGCGATGGCCGCTTCAATTGCTGCTTTGCGCTGGCTAATGGATTGAGATTTTGGGCCGATTTGTTTTGATTGTTGGTGCTTTTGGCTTTTTAAAAGTTCCAGGCGTTGTTGTCGCGCTTCGCGTTGCTGATAGAGGGTTCGCCATTGGTTGGCTTTTTGTTTTTTTTCACTCATGGTGCGAGGAGTGATTTCGACCATATCAATACAGTCAACGGGACAAGGTTCAATGCAGAGTTCACAGCCGGTGCAATCATCCAAAATCACCGTATGCATTTTTTTGCCGCTACCAAAGATTGCATCGGTAGGGCAAGCTTGAATGCACTTAGTGCAACCGATGCATTCGTCTTCACGAATAATGGCGACCATTTCAGGTTTGGATTTTTCTGCTACTTCTTTTAGGTACGGCTCGGGATTGATTTCGAGTAATGTTCCAAGCTCAATTAATGTCTCAACCCCGCCGGGTGGACACAGGTTGATGGTTGCATTTTCTTCGACCATTGCTTTAGCATAAGGTTTGCAGCCGGCATAATCACATAATCCACATTGTGTTTGTGGTAGGAGTTGGTCGATTGCTTCTATGCTAACTTTCTTGCTCATAATATTATTATTCAGTTAATGTGCTAAGCTCATCTTCGGTAACGCGCTGCAATAGGGGTTTAAATTTATTTATTTTTTGATTTAAAAGCGGTGATGCTAAATTTTGCCAATTTAGCGGCTCACAATTTAAAAAGGCTTCAACTCTTTCTGCTGTGACCGGTAAAACCGGTTTTAAATATGCGCTCAGCACTTTAAATAAATTTAACGCTTGCGTGCATACCGCTTGGACCTTATCTTCTTTGCCATCTTCTTTTGCCAAAACCCATGGCTTTTGTTGATCAACATATTGATTGGCTTTGTCCGCTAATGCCATGATTTCACGCATGGCTTTGTTGTAATTTAAACTTTCATAGTACTCAGCAATTAAGTCAGCCTTATCGACAAAGCTTTGAAATAATTCTGGGTCATCGAGTTGACTGCTTAAAAGCCCGTCGAATTTTTTATTGATAAAGCCTGCGGAACGACTGGCGAGATTGACATATTTGCCAACCAAATCGGAATTTGTTCTAAGAGCAAAATCAGTTAAATTTAAATCGATATCTTCAACTTGCGGGCTTAGTTTAGCGGCATAGTAATAGCGTAAAAATTCTGGATTTAACGCTTTAAGATAACTTTGTGCGGTAATAAACGTGCCGCGTGATTTTGACATTTTTTCGCCATTAATCGTCAGATAGCCGTGCACAAAAATATTAGTGGGCAAACGAAAACCCGCGCCTGTAAGAATGGCCGGCCAAAATAAAGCGTGGAAATAAACAATGTCTTTGCCGATAAAATGAACCAGTTCAGCGCTGCTGTCTTTTTTCCAGTAATGGTCAAACTTTTCAGGATCGTTGTGGTAAAAGTTTTTTAAACTGGCCATATAACCAATCGGCGCATCGAGCCAAACATAAAAATATTTGCCCGGCGCATCTGGAATTTCAAAACCAAAATAAGGTGCATCGCGTGAGATATCCCAAGGTTTTAATTTATCATCAAACCATTCTTTTAATTTATTCGCAATTTGCGGTTGCAGGTGACCTTTGGAGATCCACTTTTCAAGCATCGGTTGATAATTTTCAAGGTTAAAGAAATAATGTTCGGATTCTTTTTCGATTGGAGTGGCGCCGGAAATTGCTGACTTAGGATTGACTAAATCGGTTGGGCTGTAAGTGGCACCACAAGATTCACAATTATCGCCATACTGATCTTTGCAGCCACAACGCGGACATTCGCCACGAATAAAGCGATCCGGTAAAAACATATTTTCTTTTGGGTCGTATGCTTGAGCAATGGTGCGGGAACTAATATCACCATTTTTTTTCAAACGCTCATAAATCAGCGTTGAGAGTTCGCGGTTCTCTGGCGAATGGGTGGTGTAGAAATTATCGAACTCAACAAAAAAAGCTTGGAAATCTTTGAAGTGTTCGCCATGCATTTGTTTGATTAATGCCTCTGGTGTTAACCCTGCTTTTTTGGCTGAGAGCATGATCGGTGTGCCGT
>CAXMUH010000091.1:0-2915 GCA_964196565.1 uncultured Legionellaceae bacterium
CCTCAGGATCATCCGGTGTGATGCCGCCAGATTGGCAGGCAAACTTTCCAGATAGAATTTTAACCAGTGATAATATCTTTGAGCAAAAAGATTTAAACGATCGTATTGCTGTGATCGGTGCTGGTGTCATTGGTATTGAGCTCGGGCAAGCCCTTAGTCGACTGGGTATAGAAACAAGTATATTTCACGCAGGTGAATTTATTGGCGGCCTAACCGACCCAGTTGTTAATGCCTATGCAATAAAAGCGTTGCGAGAAGAGTTTCCATTACACACGGATGAGCGCGCATCCGTGAAATTAACCAATGGCTCATTATCTGTAGAAACCGACAGTCAGAAATTTAGCACTAAACAAATTCTAGCCGCACTCGGTCGTCGTCCAAATCTTTCGAGCTTAAACATAGATAAAGCGGGTATCACTTTAGATAAGCAAGGCCTACCAGATTATAATTGCACGACGATGCAAATTGCTGATCTACCTATATTCCTTGCGGGTGATGCGTTTAGCATACGCCCTTTATTGCATGAAGCGGCCGATGAAGGACGAATTGCCGGTTATAATGCAGCTAATAATAAACTGCAATGCTTTAAACGACGTGTTCCTATTCACATTGTTTTTTCTCAACCTAATATTTCTGTTGTTGGTAGCTCATTTCAAAAATTAAAAGATCATGACTATGAAATAGGTGAAGTTTATTTTGACGACCAAGGCCGCTCTCGAATAATGTCTAAAAACAAAGGCATCTTACGGATTTACGGTGATCGAACCACGGGTAAGTTATTAGGCGCCGAAATGTTCGCTCCCGCTGGAGAACACCTTGCCCACATGCTGGCTTGGGCAATTCAACAGGAAATGACAGTTTTTGATGTTTTACAAATGCCTTACTATCATCCTGCGATACAAGAAGGCATGCGCACAGCCTTGAGAAAACTGGCTAGCAAAATAGTTAAACCTTGCAAAAGCTATGAATTAGCCATGTGTCAGAGTACGGCAGCTGAAGGTTTGACTTAATACTTTCTAAGCTGGGGTCGCGTAAACCATAATAGAATGCTTCAATCTAAATTTAAAGGCAGAATCTAGGGTGATGTTTTTGTCGCACTTCGGTTAGACTCTGCCTACTTTAAATACCACTCAATGGGGTTAACACGGTAGTATTTTTGAAGTTGTTGGTATAATTCAGGGTGTTGTTGTTGTAGCGCTTGAGGTCTTTCATAAAAGGCTTCTGTTGCCACAGCAAAAAATTCTGCAGGATTGCTAGTTCCATATTTATCCAAGACTTCTTTGAGGTCTGCGCTTTTTTCTTGGCACAGTGAGACATATGCATTCGAAAATACTTGTGCCCAACGTTGATAACTACCGCGCCCAATTAATTCTGGGGCGCCATTTCCAGCAGCACCACCCTCAAAATCAAGTTGATGGGCAAATTCATGCAAAGCTACGTTGTGGCCTCCAACGGTGTCTATTGCGTCTTTCTCGACATTATCCCAAGATAGAATAACCTTACCATTTGGCCATGACTCTCCGAGTAGATCAACATTTTTTTTTGTTTCAACTCCCATATCACGTACCAAATCGTTTGATTTGCGAAAAGCACCCGGATAGACAAGAATAGATTGTAAAGTGTTATATCGAGAAGTAGGTCTCTTTAAGGTTAAAATACAAGCCTCAGCGGCAATTGTCACTCGAATCTCTTCTGTAATTTCTAAACCAGCACAACCATAGAATTTCTTCTTAGCTAAAAAGAGTTTAATCTGTTGTCTTAATTTCTGCTTGAGGCCACTAGGTAGGCGTAAATAAATCGATAAATTCTTTTGTAAGATGCTTTCCCACTCAGCTGGAAAAGGCTTTTTAGAGATATACGATAAACGCCATTTTGGTATTAAAAACATCACGCATATCATCACAAACAAAACGCTTAAAATAAATAGCATTACACCCATCAAACTAACCCCACTTAACAAATTACAGGCTCATGTGAGAATTGTACTATAAAATATCAACCTGTGAAACCAAAACCTTTCAACTTAAAATCAATGAGTTAGGATCAGTATACGCTCTTGTCATAGGCGCCGCGCCGGCGTGCGAGGGCTTTATATTTTTTTCAAAAGCGATATCTGCTCTGAGGTTTTTTTTGGTTCCTCAACCCGTGCTATATGAAACAATGCTTCGCCCTCATGAATTAAAGGCAAATTGGTTTTGCCAATAATAATACCTGTGTATGAAGACTTGATCTCTGTTTCATCAACCGACAAAGGATTAGCAATAATAGCAATGACGTCACCCCGATTCACATGCGCACCTAATTTCATTTGTGGGATCATTATACCACTGGTTTTAGATCGCACCCAATTTGTCTTATAAGAATAAGACGGTAAAATACAATGGTGTTTTGCCTTTTCTTTTTTTGGTAACATACCAAGATAACGCATAACATTACTAATTCCGAGCAAACCCATTCGAATTGAAATTTTATCAAATCGTAATGCCTCACCTGCCTCAAATAATATATATGGAATATCCAAGTCACTCATTGCTTGACGCAACGATCCGTCACGTTCCTTTGAGTCCAAAATTACCGGTGCTCCAAACACACATGCTAATTTTTTATTGATCTTGTTTTCAAGACTTGCTCTAATTTGCGGGACGTTAGTGCGATGCAATGAACCGGTATGTAAATCAATCACGTGGGTTGCATTACTGATCACTTCCTTCAAAATAAAATTGGCTAATCGACCTGTGAGTGAGCCTTTTTTTGAACCTGGAAATGCACGATTTAAATCCCGTCGATCCATTAAATAACGTGATTGATAAATAAACCCATACACATTCACGATTGGAATTGCAATTAAAGTACCATGCAAATTCTCAATTGACTTGCGCCGCAATAATAAACGCACAATTTCAACGCCATTTATT
>CAXMUH010000092.1:0-3863 GCA_964196565.1 uncultured Legionellaceae bacterium
GTTTTAATTCCTGCAGCTTGTTGGCCCTCAGGACTTACTTCTACCAGACTTTCACCATCATAATTATTTTTTTGTTGCTTTGTTGCAATTAAATCTTTTTTTGCCGGCTGGTCATAAGTATCATCAGCATAGATAGTCTGCATATTGACAAGAAGTAATCCTGACAATAAATAACACCATAGTTGTTTCATTTCATACATCCTTGTATTCACTAAGTCTTAGCTAACCCATCAAGTAATAGCCCTAAAGCCCCCATTACTGCTTTACTGCTTTACTGCTTTAATTCAGCATTGCCAATTAGCTGCCAAACTTAATATGCTTGCTATGTTACCAACTGAAATAGTCTTATTAGAGCCCAAAAACAACGTCTGCAAGCAATTCGAACTTCTGACTATAATGAGATATTACAGCTATTATTTATATACCATACATATATAACATTTATTATACCCCATTTGCTATTTGTACAGTACAACTCCATAATCAGACACTAAAAATCAAACAAAAAATTCACCGCACTATCCTGAAATCGCCGCCCTGCTTCAATATATTCAAGCACGGTTTTGTCACAAAGCCAACGACCATGTTTTCGAATGGCAGCCATGGGCGCACCAAGGCGCGCCGCCTCTGTTGCAAACCCACGTCGAAGTGAATGACTGGAGATTTGATCGGCTTGGGGTAACCCTGCACCACGTGCAATGTCACGAATCAGTTGCATCCAATACTTTTGACTCATAGCACGTTCTAGAATCTTACCCGTTTTAGAAATAGGCCGAAAAACCGGACCTGTGTGACAGCGACTCTCTTTTTTCCAATCAAGCAAGTGTCTGACCGGACATCGATTGGCGGTACCAAAAGGAATCGTGCACTCAGCCCCCTCGCCTGCTTGATCGGTTTTGCTGCGTGGTAATGTGATGATCATGCCTTCATCGACGAACTGTACCTGTTTCCATTGCAAGGACAAAAGCTCAGAACAGCGAAACGCGCCAAAAAACCCAACTAAGAGTAATGCCTGATTGCGAGTGGCATAAATCGAGTTTTGATTGACAAGATATTCGATGAGCCGGTCGAGGTCGTTTAGTCGAATTGCGGCAGCTTGATTGCGTGGGCGACCATGAACATTGATGATCCCTTTCATAGTTTTCTGAACCAATTCATTATCTGTCGGGTCTGGGTGTTGCTTTAATCTGTGCCACAGTCGAATGGCTGTCAGTCTGCGTTGCAAGGTGCGTGGATTATAATCTAATGCACACAGTTCTAGATACGAAGCGATGTCTTGAGGGGTGGCTGGCAGTGGAAATCCTTTTTTCTTTTCGAAGTCATTAATATCCGCAAGATAAGCTTCACGGGTATTATGCCGAATCGACTCTTTAACATAATTCAGCTTTTGCGGTATCGAGTCGGGTAAGTTATCTTGAGTTAATTTTGGTAAAAGATCATCCAATTCTGACATGTCGCTTCCTTTTTCTTTTGAGAGCCAATTTTTGCAAAATTTTACCGTACGAGCGAACTTTCCTGGTAACTATTTCAACATACGACATAAGTTCCCTTATGCCAGGTAATAGTTTTAAAGACCACTTACCCTTTACGGGAGGGACCTGCTTTTTTGGCAGGATTATATTTGCGACGGAACCTAGCTCTTGAGTTCCAAGGGGAAACAAGATTACACACTTGGATTCACAGTGCCGCCAACATTGACAACAGATGTATTGCCATTGGCAGCAGATAGACCATTCCCACCACTCAATACATTAATTGTAATGGTGGTTGTCGCAACTTCATTGATATTAATGCCGCTTAAGACTCCGGTGATACTATTCCCATTAAAGCCTTGAATGGTTAATACGGAGTTGTTACCACTGCTGTTGGTCGTTGTAACACCAACAGCATTACATCCAGCTTGAATACACCTAACAGTATTGTTAGTAAAGCCGCCGTTCATATTAAGGCTCGATGCAGTTCCATCATTTACTGTAAATACTACGGCACCAGGACTGGCGCTCGAGGTGATAAAATTATTGCTGATAGCGCCAGTTGTATTAACAACCCCACCATTACGGGCCTGCACCGTCAATCCTGAACCTGCGGTTGTTGTTAGGGTATTTGAGCTAATGCCTGAGATATTCAGTATGCCGCCTGCTCCGTCGGCATCGACCACAAGAACACCTTGAGCTACTGTGTTTGAAAAATTATTATTGAATATTGTGGCAGCTAATGTCCCATTTGTAGCAGCAATGGAGAAGGCCGGGGCTGTAGCGCTGCTAGCGACATTATTGAATGCACCAATGCTTGAAGTGGTACTTCCATCGTTTATGGTTATGCCTACTAACGTCTGGTTGCTTGTGACGCCAAATATTGTGAAGCTTCCAACCCCGTTAGTGTCACCAACGTTGCGGATTGCAGGTAAAGCAATGGTTGGGGTGATACTAATATTTTCTATGGTATTGTTTGTGCCAATCCGAATAACAGTGCCGCCTGCTGATAGGGAGCCATTATTTCCTACTTGAACACTGTAAGGATGGCCTTCGGCAACAAACGGATGCGCGCCGCCACTCATGATTTGGTTGTTGAGAATAGTACTGTCCACAGCGACAGCAAAAGCGCCTTCTACCGCAATAATATTGGTGTTAGCATCGGCTCTGGCTAAATTAAAATTAGCAAGGGTACCAACTTGCCGCACCCTCACCGGCTGGCCATTAGGCTGAAGCAATATTTTCCTCGGCGCATTCGAATTCCCACTGGTACGAACATCTAGATCCCGACGCACAAAATCCCGCATGCGATTTTGTAAGCCATGCAGATCCAGTTTTTTAGCAAATAAAATATCGAACCGAACACCAGCAAACCAATTATTCCCATAATTTTTACTATGTTCAAAGTTAGCAATAAAATTAATACGATTAAAAATCCACAACATGGGTTTGTAGTGTTCGCGATGAAGATTGTATTGTGCCTGAATTACAGGCCCAACCGCTGTTGGCACATCTTTACGCGCGAAATAAAAACCACCCACATAGATTCTTAAGCCATTGGTATAGGGAATATCCAAACCCACCATCGCATCAGCACCACCGAGTGATTTTTCAACACCACGCACGTAGAAAATGTTTTTATAAATCCCATCAGGAACCAAACCAGTTTGATCGAGTGCTGTGGTAAATTGTGCTGAGTCCCCAACAGGAATATAACCATTCACCAAAAACGACCATATCTTTGATTTAAACTCACCACCCAGTGTCATTTGATCAAAGCCATTATGAAATTGTGACTGCCGTCGGTCATAAAAGAGATAGGCCCCTACCATCCATTTTTGGCTCGAGAGAATATGACGATATCCAGCACCAATATTGATCTCATAAGTTGAGCCATTGTTGACAATAGCGCGGGGATCGAGAAATACAATAGTATCAGGATTAATGGTAAAAGGTGCAAAGAAGTCAAAGAGGCCGAAGGCGGTGACATTGGTTTGATAAAAAGATCCGAGTGATAAGCGAGGCAGGTAATGAAAAGGTCTGACTTTTTCTACGTTTCCAGCAAAGCCGCTGCAGGTTAACAGAAGTGTAATGAGGCTAAGCGTAATGCGATGATAAATTTTTACGCGCACGGGTGACGTCCTGTCTGGCTATTCTAGTCTAGAGTGTATCATTTTTTTTGGGTTTATAAAAATAGAGAGTCGCAATTTTGACCCGCACTGTTTTTGCAACAGTGCCACACTGGGCCTTATTGATCTAAGATACTTCTAGGAATGATACTGAGATATCCTTTTTGAATTGATTTTTCGATAAGCTCAGATGTGGATTGACAATTTAATTTTGTTTTGAGGTGAGCAAAATAATTCTCAACAGTACGAGGCGATAAGCCTA
>CAXMUH010000093.1:0-41301 GCA_964196565.1 uncultured Legionellaceae bacterium
CGGCGGCGCAGTGGTTAAGATAAGGCGCAAAGGTATCTTAATATAAATTCGTTGCGCCTTATCTTAACCACTGCGCCGCCGCGTAAAAGAAAGCATCTTGAGCGTAGTAACTTAATAATTAAAAGCCTAATTTTTAACCGAGCCGGGTATATACCCAAACCAGGTGAGATTTAGGTTTTTTCTACGGAGCTCACTCCGGGAATAGCAAAATGGCAAGGTGGCAAATTTAAATTGGAAAATTGCCACTTTGCCATTTTGCTATTCCCGGAGTGAAAATGCAGTACTATTCCCGAGGTGATGCATCTACAAATGCTGATAGAGTTAAACAATGTTTATTGATTTGATTGATGCGCGGATAGTCTTGCATCGCACATTTGAAGCGATGTGCGTTATACACTTGCGGGATTAAACAAATATCCGCCATCGTAACTTGATCACCAAAACAATAGGATCCCGCGATGTGTTTTTGCAAAATCTTCTCAAGTGCAGTAAAACTTTTAGCGATCCAATGTTGATACCATTTTGTTTTTTGCTCATCATTGACATCCAGTTCATTTTTCAAGTATTGCAAAACTCTTAGATTATTCAATGGATGGGTGTCACAGGCAATAAGATCTACCACAGCGCGCACGTTTGCGCGCTCTAGCGCACCTTGCGGCAACAAAGAAGGTTCAGGATAAACTTCTTCAAGATATTCTAAAATTGCGATTGACTGGGTTAAAACCAGATCACCATCAGTTAATGTTGGCACTAAGCCTTGTGGATTTAGTTTAAGGTATTCAGCGGCATGTTGCTCACCGCCATCTTTAATTAAATTAACCGTTTTGCATTCATAAGGGAGATTTTTATAGTTAAGTGCGATGCGTACTCGATACGAAGCACTGGAACGATAATAATTATAAAGCATTAACATTTAATCCCTGCTCCTATTCAAATGGCTTAATGGTTTGCTCAATTGAACCAAAAATCGTTTTACCCTGCTGATCTAACATTTCAATTTTTACTCGATCACCATATTGCATAAACGGTGTTTTTGCTTTTCCTGACTCAATCACTTCAATCATTCTTTTTTCAGCAAGACAAGACGACCCTTTACTTGGGTCTTTATTAGAAACCGTACCTGAGCCAATGATGGTGCCTGCCATTAAAGGTCGTGTTTTTGCAGCATGCGCAATCAATTGCGCAAAATCAAAATTCATATCAGCTCCAGCATTAGGCTGACCAAACATCGTATCATTATAGTACGTTAGTAACGGCAAGTTGACTTTGCTCTTATGCCAGGATTCCCCCAGCTCATCCGGAGTTATTGCCACCGGTGAAAAAGCACTGGAAGGTTTGCCTTGTAAAAAACCAAAATTTTTGCCAAGCTCATTCGGAATTAAATTTCTCAAAGAGACATCATTAACTAATGCAATTAATCGAATATGCTTTTGCGCTTGCTCTACGGATACTTGCATGGGCACATCATCGGTAACAACTGCGACTTCGGATTCAAAATCAACGCCCCAATCAATATCTGCAACTTCAATTTTATCTCGAGGTCCTAAAAATGCATCACTACCACCTTGATACATCAACGGATCATATTGAAAGTTTTCCGGCATCTCGGCCCCACGCGCTTTTCGCACCAATTCCACATGATTTAAATACGCACTGCCATCGAGCCATTGATAAGCGCGCGGCAATGGTGACTCACATTGGGTTTGATCAAAATCAATTGCGTCTTTTATTATTCCCTCATTTAACTGCTGATAAACTTCCTCCAGTTGCGGCGCTAATTCAACCCAATGGTCTAATAAATCCTGCATATGTTTGGCGATGGATTTTACCTTTACCGCTTTTTTTAAATCTCGGCTGACAACAACCAATTTGCCATCACGACTGTTATTTTTTAATGTTGCTAATTTCATAGTTTAAACTTTCCAACTGTTAATATAATCTGTCCACTCAACTTTCTCTGCACTTTTACCCACCTCCATCGCATCACGCGAATCGACCATAACTGCAACTTCGTCGGTTTCTTTTCGAGTTGCTTTCATTCCAGTCTCCAACGCTTTTGGATGCGGGCCATGGGTAAAACCAGCCGGATGAAATGTCATCATACCTGGATGAATATTGTCGCGACTAAAAAAATTGCCTTTATGATAAAAAATAATTTCATCATAATCATCATTGCTATGAAAAAACGGAACCTTTAATGCGCCTGGATCAGTTTCAAGTGGACGCGGAACAAAGGTTGATACAATAAAATTATCACTGACAAAAGTTGAATGCGCACTCGGCGGTAGATGAACACGATGGCTCATTAACGGTCGAATATCACGCCAATTAATTCGCACCACCGATAAATCACCATGCCAGCCGACAACATCGAGCGGATTATAAGGGAAAGTGATTGTAGAAATTTGTCCGCGATGCTTGACATTAACTTGCCATTTATCTTCTGTTTGTTGTGCCTTAAAAGCTTCATCGAGCTTGGGAACATCCAACATCGCTGGATCAAAAATAGCATGTTGGCCGACAATGCCTTTATCCGGTAAATAATACGCTTTATTGGTGGCTTGAATTATTAAAATTTGCATTGTGTCTTTTGGTTCAAGACGCCACAACGTTCCTCTTGGAATGACAATATAATCACCTTCGCTTATCGAAAGATGTCCATAGTCACAAAATAATTCGCCACTGCCAGCATGTACAAACAATAAATCATCGCCATCGGCATTGCGCACCAAGCTGGTCATCGCTTGCTGACAGTGCCACATCCGCATTTCGCAATATGGATTAAATAAAATTGGCGTTGATTGCCAAGGATTTTGATGTGCTGCATTCAATTTATTTAAATCAAATGCACGTGGGCGCAACGGCCCTTCCCACTCAGTCCAACCGGTAGGTGGGTGTTTATGATGCAACTGAGTAACCGGACCAAAAAAACCTTCGCGCCCTATTTCACGCTCATAAATCGCTTCCCTTGGAAAATCAGCATGTGCTTGACGCGAATGTATCCCTTCTTTGTGAGGAAAGGTAATCCATTTTTTCGTCATTATAATACCCCTCTTTCAATCTGGTCTAATTCAATCGAGTCAAATAAGGCTTGGAAATTCCCTTCGCCAAATCCTTCATTGCCTTTGCGTTGAATGATTTCAAAAAAAATCGGCCCGATCACTGTGGTAGTAAAAATCTGTAATAATAGCTCCCATTTATTATCTTTGACAGCCTCACCATCCATTAATATTTTATTTTTTCGCATGCGTTCAAGCGGCTCACCATGATCCGGGAATCGTGTATCAAGCAGTCGAAAATAGGTGTCGGGAACTTTCATAAATTTTCTACCGTTTGCGCGCATTTGTTCAATGCTGTCATAAATATCGGTAGTGCCCAAAGCAATATGTTGTATCCCTTCTCCATGATAGGCTTCTAAATACTCAGCAATTTGTGATTTATCATCGGAGGATTCATTTAATGGAATTCGAATTTTATTGCAAGGACTACTCATGGCACGACTGACCAAACCTGTTTGTTTTCCGCTGATATCAAAGTAGCGAATTTGACGAAAATTAAATAATTTAATATAAAACTCGGCCCATTTATCCATATTGCCCTGAAAAACATTATGAGTTAAATGATCAATGTAGGTGAGTCCAACCGAGTTTTCATCTGAATTCGGGTTAAGAACCGTAAAGTCACTATAGATTGAGTTATCATCATATTGATCGATCAGATACAGTAAGCTCTCGCCAATACCATAAATAACCGGAATATCAGCGGCCACCCAGCTATTTTTATTTTCAACCACAGCTTTAGCGCCTGCTGCTAACACGTGTTTTTTAGCTTTTGCGGCGTCTTTTACTCGAAATCCCATAGCCGTCGCACTTGGCCCGTGTTTCGATACAAACTGAGCGGCATGCGAATTTGGTTCTGCATTAATAATAAAATTGATCTGACCTTGCCGCCATAATGAAACATCGCGTGTTTTATGCTGGGCATATTTTGTCAACCCAAGGCTCGAGAATAAGCTCTCGAGTTGATGAGGATCATCTGCGGCAAACTCAACAAATTCAAAACCGTCCGTTCCAGCGGGGTTGGCTTGTGGATCTTGTGGAATATAGCTTTTACTATCCATTGTATTGCTTCCTTTATGAACCATCTGGTCTTTTTTAAGTCGACTCAATCGCCTAATACCTTAAATATTATACATGAATTTAAGCTGATCTTAGTAAATTTTACGCGGTTAATCTCTCTCAATTTCAATCAATAATTCAGCTTGATGAATATCCCAATTTCAATTCATCCTCTAAAATTGCTGTGAATATAATTACTCCCAAAGATAAAACGAATTTCCATTTACTCAGCGCTACCGTTGGCGGCTTAATCGCATTTAATAGTCCTGAATACGCAACAAAATTTAACCTACCACTGACTCAAACCATTGAAGATGCAGTTGCTTTAGAATCCAAAAACACACCATAATAATAAGTGTTACACCTGCCCAAATTTAATAATTTATTAATATTATTGTAGTACACTGATTTAACACGGAAGTTTAATCAAAGGAACTGCAAAACATGCCTTCTGTTAAAAAACAAAATGGTTGTGTAAATTGGATAAAACAACATCAACCGATTAGTGTTACTGGCACAGTCCCGCATTCATTAAAATTCCTCAAAGCATTATTTATTACTCCAAAACTGGAATACCCAAACTCCCATTTTAAACCACAAGGCAATTATGTAACAATCTATTGCATTCATGCAACAGCCGACACAGTAGCGGGCTTTTCAGCATTTGCGACACGTTTAAACAATCGTTTGCCGAATTTTGTCGACCGCATTGTGATAGTCAAATTTAACAAGCGCTTTAGAAATCTGGGAATTGAAGGTTTTTCCGATCAGTTAAAACAAAAAATTTCCAATGATAAAAGTCGTAATGTGGTTTTAATGGGACACTCAAGAGGTGGATTAGTTGCAGCTTATTTTTCTGAGAATATGGCGCATGAAATCTCTGCAAAAGTGCATCTGATCGTTACCTTTGGAACACCATTTAGAGGCACTAGCGCTGCAAATACTTTTTCCTGTTTATTCCCAGCCTCAAGTTCAGTCGCCCAAATGAAACCGAATAGTGAATTTTTATCTGAACTGAATGAAAGAATCTTACAAGAACCTTTGATACCTTATCACCATTTTGCTGCTGAAAATGATAGCATTGTCAGTATTGAATCATCGCTCCGTAGCGAAGATAAAATCGATAGAGACAACCCTCCCCCCAACACAACACTGTATGATCGCCACGGACACCTATCGATGATGAGTTCACATCGAGCAGTTGAAAAAGTTGCTGGTTTTATGAATGATCTAAATGTAGATGACTTTGAAGAATCAGAAACCAAGTCTCTAAATAGTAGTATTAATGCCAATCCATCAACGAGCAAGTGTGGTACAGTAATCGCCGCTCTTTCTACAACTCTTGGTGTTGCTGGTATTGCCTTTAGCACCTGGGCGGCACTTGCTTCGAGTGCCGCCATAACGCATGCTGCTTCATATATTGCACTTATCGGTATTTTAGCTGCAAGTTGGCAAATTGTGCTCGCAGTCAGTGTGACGCTTGCTGTTGTCGGACTCGGATATCTTGTTTATAACAACAGACAAACTTTGTTTAGTTGTTTTGAGTGCAATACCAAAGCCGAAATCAAAGATGATACCCATCATTATGCTGCAATGATTTAGCAAGCTTCGTTCTCGCCACTAAATTGCACGACATTTTTCATAAACGGCTTATCAATTTTTTTGTCTTCCAGCAAATCAAAAATATGTTTTACGCGTCTGTGATAAATCGATTCATACTCATTCGATGAGCTGATATCCCTATTATCAATCTGATACTCGATGCTGCATGGTGAACCCGATAAAATGACAATGCGATCCGCTATTTTTACTGCCTCGTAAACATCATGAGTTACCATCAACACAGATTTAGTTTTTATTTCATCGCTTCGCAACAATCTCATAAAATCTTTTCGTAGTTTTTTTGCAGTTAGTGCATCTAACGCTGAAAATGCCTCATCTAATAGCAATAACTCCGGCTCAGTAATAAGTGCGCGAGCAAATCCAACGCGCTGACACATACCGCCAGAGAGCTCACTGGGGTAAGCCTTATCAAATCCAGAGAGTCCAACCATTGCCATAATTTCCTCGACTTTATCTCTATTTTCTTGACTTAAGTTTCGCATCGATAGGTTAAAGCCCAAGGCAATATTATCCGCGACACTCATCCAAGGTAGTAGCGCATAATTTTGAAAAACCATACTGATTTCTTTATGTGTTTCTCTCTCTAATGGATAACCATTAAATTTGATTTCACCTTCATCTGCTTGCGTAAGCCCAGTAATAAGACGTAATAAAGTAGACTTACCACAACCGGATGGTCCAAGTACAGCAATCACTTCATTTTTCTCAACGTCTAAATTAATATTTTTAACACCAACACTTCTGTTACCGGTCTTATAAATCTTACTGATTGACGACAATTCTAATAGATTATTATTTTTATTCATTTTTCTATCCTCAACTAATTTTATATCTTGTTTCTGAAAGCTTATACAAAGGGCGCCAAATAAAAATAACGCATAATGCCACCAAAGCACACATCAGTATGCAACCTAATGCTTCCTGTGGGATGTGGTTTAAGTTTGTCGCGTTTGCAATGTAATATCCGAGGCCCTTTGTGGATACAATTTTATTGCCCCACTGGATTATTTCTGCAGTTATATCCGCATTCCAAGCACCGCCTGCTGCTGAAATGATTCCGGTAACAATGTATGGAAAAATGCTAGGAATAATAATTCTCTTCCAGTAATACCAACCTTTTGCAGAAAACACCTGAGAAACATCCAATATCTCCTGAGGCAGTGAACTAGTTCCTGCTATTACGTTAAATAAAACATACCATTGTGTTCCAATCATAATTAATGGAATCGTCCACCATCCTAAACTACCATGCGTTGCAATAAGAAATACCGCCATAATTGGGTATAGTATATTCGGTGGTAATGCAGCAAGAATTTGCGTGGCTGGCTGACAAAACTTAGTAAGCTTTGGACTTAAACCAATCCAAACACCCAAAGGTAAAAAGATAATAAGGCTTAGTATCATTGCAGCACCAACTCGCAGTGTTGTGAGCGTCATCATCCACAATATTTTTCCCACATCAAAATCAGGCGTGCCGTTAATCAGCTTTACTCCGTAATAGATAACCGCAAATGAAAATAATGCATACCAAGCCAGAATAATGGCTCTGCGTAAATTGCGAGGCATAGTCCAATCAAAGATTGCAGTAACAGATTTAAGGCTTAATCGTTTCGACGTCGTTGAAAGTGCTGAACCCATTTTCATAAACACGGCCTTAAGAAACACTGTCTTAATAGAAAGCGAATAAAGCCACGAACTAGCCACTCGGTTTGATTTAATTTTTTCATACTTAAATTTTTCAGCCCAACGCACTAAGGGGCGAAACATAATTTGATCGAATAAAATAATATTGAGTGCCATCGCAATAATCGAATAGATAACCGCGTGAAAATTAGCGTGGTCAAGTGCCACCTGAATATAAGAACCTACCCCAGGAAGCAGCACGGATTTACCGCTCGCAGATGCAATTGCTTCTGTGCCAACAAGCGCAAACCAAGCCGCTGATTGCGAGACCATGGTATTCCAGATTAATCCAGGCATTGAGTACGGCGCCTCAATTTTCCAAAATCTTGACCAACGACTCATATGAAACACATTTGCTGCGTCATAGAGCTCAGCTGGAACAATTTTTAATGTTTGATAGAAAACCAATGCCATATTCCATGCTTGTCCGGTAAAGACACCAAAAATAGCAGCACATTCAAGCCCCATTACCGAGTGAGGATAAAGATAATGAAATAAAATAACACTGAAAGTCATAAATCCGACCAGCGGTACGGATTCCATAAAATTAATAAAGGGCAATATAAATCGCCTGGCATGTTTGCTTTTAGCGGCCCAAGTGCCTGCGACAATAGCAAATATCAATGACCAAACCAGTCCAATTAACAAACGTAGATTTGAACGTAGTAAATCATAGGCTAATGTAGGCAATGAAAGCGACGGCGCGTTATTTACTGTATTTATATCAGCATGCATGCCATGCCAGCCCCATACGAATAAGCCGATAAACATACCGATAAATAATAATAATATTAAATCTGAATAGTAACGAAACTTTTTAAACATTAACCCGCCCCATATATTTTTATATATAAGAAAATCAATTGCCTTGCTTTAGGCAATAATAAAATAAATTCTATAGTGTGATTTTACGCATTCAAGCGTGAACGGATGTCTTGATCAGCTTGAATGCTGACAACTCGGTGGTTCTATGCTGTAAGTGAATAATAACATAACTTTTACTCATACATGTTTGGGCAGTTATTTGCCGATTTTTCGCATTCTAATGAGTTGGGAGCATGCTGTCAATACTATTTCATGCAACATTAAGAAAAACTGATTCTCATATGAAAAGGAAAAGATAAAATACTACTGTATTTTAAGATAAAGCCGTGAGCTTGCTTGCCAGCTTTGCTATGCCCGGTACACTTATTGTGGCTAGCGGATCGGCCTCACCTCAAAATCTCGCCCGTTTTTCTCCTCATCAATTTGATTATTTTCTTGGGGGTCAAGATAATCAAGTATTATGTTTTTCACATTGCTATCATAATTTGCAGAAGAAAAAAAACCTACTCCTTGGGTAAAAACTTGTCTTGTCGCCTGATTTTCCAATTCATTCAGTATGGCGCGGGTTTGTTTATATTCATAAAATGCTTGCCATTTTGGATTGTAATCTAGCGGAATTTTATCATAGATATCTTTGATACTGAGCAAGTGTTCGTATTTATCTGACATAAAAAATCTAAAGATATCTCGAGGGATGGCTTGATGTTGCGAATATTTTAATAAACAATGCAATGGGGTTTGGCCAAATTCATTTTGTAGCTCTAATTGTAGATCAGGACAAGCAAGCAATAGGCGCATAGATTCAAAATCACCATTAATGCAGGCATAGTGGCAAGCTGAGTTATTACAATTTGGCTCTCCTTCGCCATCATCATCAACGCAGTTTACATCTGCATTAAAACTTAAAGCTAGTCCAACGAGTCGAGAGTTTTGATGGATGGCGGCGTCGATCAAGAGTGTTCTGCCTATGCTATTTTCTTCATTTATATCAGCACCCTTTTTAAGCCCGCGCCTAATTCCTTTAATTGATAACTTGGGATCGTATTGTATTCTATGTATAGCTTTCATATTGATTCCCCCGCCAATTCATTTTTTATCTGATCTATCAACGATACCAGAATTGAATTTTCAGATTAATCACGATTTATGAAACAGAGTGTTTCTTAAGAACATTCACCGGGCACAGCCGCCTCAAATCATAATAGTTGAACTGGTAAAATCTTGTACTATAGTTAGCACTATGAGATGAACATATTGAAATAACTCCTAAATCTATACATTAAATAATAAGGAAATCGATTTAGGAAATACTGCAGTGAATGGAATGGAAGCCTTCTCATTGCACGAGAGAGAGGGGCAAATACGATGAAAGTCTTATTTCCACTGTTAATCAGTGCGGGTATACTGTGTTTCTCCGCTGCAAAGGCAGAGCAAACACCACAAAATCACTGTAATAATGATCAAAAGTGCTTTTACCTCGATCGAGTGGCGTTGCTACCGCAAGGTAAATTAAGTGAATATCCTAATTATGCGAGCTTAGGAAGTCGCTTTAACACCGGTGGCGAACGCGCTTTTGTTTTTGATCCACGCAATAAACGCTGGGGCGCCTACGATAAAGACGGTTACTTGGTGGCTAACGGCATAGCCAATGGAGGAGCTGACCATTGTGCTGACCTTGGTAGATCATGCCATACCCCTCGTGGCGTATTTCGGGTTGGTCGCAAAGGTACAAGCGCTTGTGTATCAAACAAGTTCCCAAAGGGTATTGGCGGAGCTCCAATGCCGTACTGTATGTTTTTCCGTGGCGGTTATGCTATCCATGGTTCGCCTTATATTTCTAATAGAAATGGTAGTCACGGCTGCGTACGTGTTCACACAGCGGCAGCTGCATGGCTACATAAACATTTTATGCGATCCGGTACTAAAGTCATTGTCTTACCTTACTAAAGCTACCCTTGAGCCTTCAGTCACTTATTTTTTATTAAGTGGCTGGGGGCTCATTTACTTATGCAAAAAAAAATGATTTCATTACCACTTACTTCTTAATTATTTACAACGAATATTAAGTAAATATTAATTACCATCCAAATAGGAATGATTTGCATTATCACTTGAGCTATGTTACTTTTTCCTTGATACAATCCATTGATAAATTAACTAAAAATTAAAAGGGAACTTTATCGTATGAGTAATAAGACTACATCCAAAGCGTTTGGATACTTGTTAACTTTTGCCGCATCCATTAATGAAGCCGCGTTTAGTTTCGTTGGAATGATTGCCCTACTGCATGGAACGCCGCTGTCCACTGGAACAATTAATGCGATAGGAATAGGCTCTGGTCTTGCTGCACTTTCGATTGAAAGTGAAGTATTTTTACAAAACATTAGCCATGGATTAGGTTACGCTTTTACTGCAGAAGGACTCAAACTAAAAACTATCCGAGATTTAATTCTAACTCAATATAATAGTGACACCGGCACTGAAAAAAATAAATTTCTAATCCAATACGCTGCGATGTATTTAGCCTTACAAAAACGCATAGAGGCTCACTCACATGATCAAACCATGGAGAGTGAAATTGAGACTCTGCAATCGCAACTCTATTGGATGGATAAAGCGTTACTACTCTATTTTGAAGGCAACCAAGAACCACTTATAGGAGACACTTTATCTACATTTGATGCTTTATTTCAAGCTCAACAACAGCAATATTTCGAAACCTATGAGCACAAGCGCAACTTAATGACAGCAGCTATACTGTTTACCGTTTTATCTTTGCCCGGTTGTTTCTTTGCCTCAGCCTTTGTTGCCAAAAGTTTATTAGTTTATCTCGGCGCCGCAGGTGCTGCTTGCTGCGGTGGTGTCATTACCATTGCCGCTGTGGCCGTTATTGCCTATCTACTGATGATGTATAACACATTTGCGGAAATGATTTATAACGATCTCCCACAAAAATACTGGAATCAGTTAAAAGGAGCCTGGTATAAAGAAAACGCAACAACCAAACAAAAATTTCTAACCCGACTTAAAATTATTTTAGTGACTGCTTTATTTACCGGTTTAATTGTGTTGTTAGCACTGGCAACGGCTGGAACTTGGGTTAAGTCCGGCATGGCAGGACAAGTTTTTCTGTTTAGCTGCTGCAATACCACTGTCGAGCTATTAATTGGCACCAGCGCATTACTCTATACTGCAATCACCGTAATTTTTAATATTAAAAATATAAGCAAAACAATTTCCATGTTATCTGAAGCCGATACCGACGCATTTTTACAACGCTGCAAAAAAGGCATAAATGAAGCATTTATGACTCCCTACAAACAACTCTTTAAAGATGAATCCGCCACAATTAATCGATGCTCCCTGCTATTGCCATTAGCTGTCATCGCCTATGGTTTGCAACTGTTAACCTCACTTGTTTCAGGTCTTTGGTTTACAATCACCTTGACCGCGCACTGCGTAAGTGAGGGCGTCATTACCGATAAAGGTTTTCTTATCGGGCCCATTACGGCCGCAACTGCCAACGGTTTATCTGAATTCGGTACCGATTTACCATATATCATTAATGGCCACGGACATACTCAGAATGAACATAAGCCTGAAATTGAGCAAAATCCTGCGCACAGACACGGACACTCACACGGGCATGGGCATTGTGGGCATGGACATAGAGATGGGCATAAGCATGGGCACGAACATAAACCTAAAACTCAAACTCAAACTCAACCGGCTAAGATTGACCTCAACCCAGATGGTCAACACACACACGCAGGAATATTAACAAAATTATTTTTTGTGGGCTTCTTACCAGTTTTATTAATTAATTACTCTTTATGCAGATTATTAACCAACACCGATGCCAACGAAGCTTGGAAAACGAATATTAGTGCCTTTTGGTCTGCTCAGCACACTTGCGGTGGAAACCTACCCGCAGTGCCGGAAGTTTCAGGGCTATGGCAGAAACAACAAGCTAGGCTTGAAAAAATGCAAGGTCAGAAAGAAAAAGCGCCGGATCATGCTTCCGAAGCTGAAGATGGGCTTGTCTACGTCACTTAAACTAAATTTTTCCTGGATTGCGTCAGCTTGCGCGTTCGCAAAGACGGTTATTCATCAGCACCCGGAAATGCTTCCCATTGGCATTCGCCCTTTTCTTTTAGCATTTTAATAAATTCATTATGCGCTTTATTCTCTTCATCTGTCGCAGCAATGATAGGCAATTCTTCTCGCTCAGCTTTTACACGTCGGATTGCTACTTTAACTTGTTTTGCTTTAACTTCTCCGGCATCTGTCGTAAATAATTGTGTTTGCCCACCGGTCATCAACAAATAAACCTGTGCTAATAATTCAGCATCCAGCAACGCGCCATGTAAATCACGGTTGGAATTATCGACATGATATCGACGACATAAAGCATCTAAACTATTTTGCTGTCCCGGATGTTTATGTCTGGCTAATACCAAAGTATCGATGATGGTGCAGTAGTGGGTTATTAATCTAAATACTGGATTTTCACGCTTAAATTCATGATTTAAAAATCCCACGTCAAACGGTGCGTTATGAATAATAAGCTCAGCACCGGACAAATAATCCAAAAGCTGCTTGCTGATATCTGCAAAAGCAGGCTTGTCTTTTAAAAACTCATTGCTAATACCATGCACGTCTTGCGCTTCGCGCTCAATTTCTCGCTCGGGGTTAATATAAAAATGTAGATTATTCCCGGTTAAGCGGCGGTTCACCATTTCAAGACAACCCACTTCGATAATCCGATGACCTTCTTTAGGCGAAAGCCCTGTGGTTTCAGTATCCAGTACAATTTGTCGCATGCCTATTCCCTAAGTAATCAGTTCGTCGATGCCACGATTAGCAAGCTGATCTGCAATTTCATTTTCGCGATGACCGCAGTGACCTCGCACCCAGTGCCAACTCACCGTGTGCTCTATAACCAGTTTATCAAGCTCTTGCCATAAATCCGTATTTTTTACTGGTTTTTTCGTACTTGTGCGCCAACCGCGCTTTTTCCAGTTATGAATCCATTCGGTAATACCGCGCTTTACGTATTCTGAGTCTGTGGTGAGCGCCACGTGAACGCCGTGGCTCATCGCTTTTAAGCCTTCGATCGCTGCGGTTAATTCCATACGATTATTGGTGGTATGCGCTTCGCCCCCGAATAAATGTTTTTCTACACCATCAATTCGTATTAATACACCCCACCCCCCTGGACCTGGGTTGCCTCGACAAGCGCCGTCAGTAAAAATTTCTACTTTTGTTATTTGGTTCATTGTTATTGTATCCTGATTTAATTCGTGTCGTTGGCTCAACCATTCCACCATTCATTACCCGATCTTTTTTCCATGGACTGGATCGGTTGGCTAATGTGCCTAATACACGCTTCTCAACCAGAAATACATTGACCGCACCTAAGATGGGAAATGCGATTTGCCCGAGCGCTTCTACAAAAAACGCTAATTGCGATAAAGGTCGCGTAATAAATGGAGCCCGGAAGCATAACGTTTTATCTTTAACTTTGCTATACCCAATCATCGACAACCAATGCTGCAATCGACTCGGTGAAAAATACTTGCCATTCCAAGGATAGCCCTGTTTGTCAGAAAAAAGTTTATGCAATCCCCACGAACTCCATGGATTAAAACAAAATAACAATAACTTTCCATTGGGGCTTAACGCATCAAATGCCTCTTTTAAAACTACCGTGGGATGCTCACTAAACTCCAACGTATGTATCAATAACATTAAATCCACTGAATTGCGCTGCAATGGTAGCTCTTCTAGATTTGTTAATAAATCCACTGATTTTTCACCCACATCATCCAGATGGGATGACATAAAGAAATAGTTTTGAACATTGTGCTTGGTAACATTGAATGAACGTGGCAGTCCGCCCAACTGTACAATGGTTGCACCACGCGCGTGAGTGAGCCATCGATTAACCTGATCTTGTTCAAATTGCAGCAACCACTCACCTGGTGGTGTTTTATACCATTGCTGTAATGCTCGCAAATTCAAATTATTTACACCCTCACACTTATTGCCTTATACTGCCACAAGTACATTATTTGGAACTGTTTTAATATGTCGCATACCATTATCCCAATCCCAGCATTTAAAGATAACTATATCTGGATGATTATACACCGAGATAGTAATCAAGCAGTAGTTGTAGATCCAGGGAATGCTGAAGTTGTGCACAAAGCACTGCAAAAACATCAAGTTAAGCTTAACGCCATCCTTATTACCCACCATCATTGGGATCATACTGACGGGATTGCTGATCTTGTAAATAAATACTCAGTGCCAGTATATGGTCCAAAAGAAGACAATGTGGAGCTTTGTGATCATAAATTAATAAACGGAGATAAGATCTCACTTAAATCAATGGATTTAAATTTTGATATTATCGCGATCCCCGGGCATACGCTGGGTCATATCGCTTTTTATGGTCAGAACTGGCTATTTTGTGGTGACACCTTGTTTTCAGCCGGTTGTGGTCGCCTGTTTGAAGGGACTGCTCTGCAAATGTTTAATTCACTTGAAGCTTTAAGTCATTTACCACCCGAGACCCAAGTTTACTGTGGACATGAATATACTTTAAATAATTTAAAATTTGCGCTTACGGTTGAACCAAATAATACGCACTCACAACAAAAATTACGCGAAGTGCAGCAGTTAAGGTCCAATAACACCCCAACTTTGCCCTCAACCATCGGTTCTGAGCGACTGATTAATCCATTCTTGCGCTGCCAAACCCCTGAGGTAAAAATCAGCGCTGAGACTAATCGCGGTAAAAAACTACAAAACCCCATCGAAGTTTTTGCTACAATAAGACAGTGGAAAGATAACTTTTAATGTTCAGTTTCACCTGGGTTTAATTTTTGCAGATTGTCATCCTTGAGTTATGACTTTTAATCGGTAAAAATCTCTTGATAAGATAAAAAGGAGTCTTTAACATACAGCCCATGGTTAATAAACTGATAATAAAATTACCAGCTTACCTGATACTTATAATAATAGCCTTTTCGGTTCTTTTTATTACAAATACGTACGCGAATAAATCACACAAGCGGCATACTTCTTTCAAATATCAGGCCAGCGTATGGAAAAAAGTTGCGCGCCATATGAATTTAAAATCTTACGCCCACAATGAGTACGTGCATGAACAAATTCGCAGGTATTTATCACATACTTCATCACTTTATAAACTCACCAAAAATGCAACTCCATATATTTCATACGTCATGGCTGAATTAAAAAAACGTGGCATGCCGCTCGAACTTGCGCTACTGCCTATGATTGAAAGTAATTACAACCCCAAGCTGGTCTCAAATAAAGGTGCCGCCGGGTTGTGGCAAATGATGCCAAGCACAGCGCTTGACTTAGGCATTCGAATTAACTGGTGGTACGATGGACGCCTTGATATTGTGGCATCAACCCACGCTGCATTAGACTATTTACAATACTTGCATGATTATTTCAAAAGCTGGCCGCTGACCTTTGCCGCCTATAACTCAGGCATAGGTACTGTACAAAAAGCTATACGCTACAATAGAATCAGAGGCCTGAACACAGATTATCGATCCTTACCATTACCTCAACAAACTAAAGAGTATGTTCCCAAAATTGTAGCCATTGCCACGATTTTATCTAACCCCAAAATTTATCGCTTACCCATTCATGCGGTTAGTAACAAACGGGTGTTCACCAGCATAAAATTACATTACCCCATTTCAATACGAAAAGTTGCCAGATTATCCAGATGCAGGGTGTCAACCATTCGCAAATTGAATCCCGGCTTTAAAAGAGCAAAACCTGCGCCTAATAGAACCTATAATGTTTTAGTTCCAGTCAGTCGTGTCAGCAGATTTAAAGCCAAGTGGGCACAGTATGTCTTAAAAGTAAAAGCGAATGCCATTAAGAATGCTGTCTATACAGTTAAATTAGGTGACTCATTAAGTACAATTGCACTTCAACTGCATGTCACCTTATTAGCGCTGCGCGCAACCAACCACCTCACGTCTAACTTAATAAAAGCAGGGCAATCTCTTTATATTCCGCCTTCTCACCGAAAGGCATAAGCTACCGTACTATTAGGTTTGCATCAATTGTTGAAATCGTTAATTGCAGTATATGCAAGATACTAACTAAGGTTTTTATGCCACAATGGATGATGCTTAATTAAGTAGGTATCATTATGAGAAAATTAATTCTGTTTATTATTCTAATGAATATATTCATTATTGCCAGATCAGAAATAAATGGCTCACTACAACAAGGGCATTATTATTCCCCGAATAAACAATTTAGCGTTGTCATTCCAGAAAAAGGAATGAAAATCCGCGATATAAATCGAATCCTGAATGTTAAACCGTATGCTGTTGATTTTATACAAAATGTAAAATATCCAATGATGGGGCGCAACTACTCTTTGGAGTGGCGTATCATTCATCCGACAATGAGTGATAATGAGTTTAAGCATTATCCGAATCGTCGTGAATTGCCAAAGGTGATGCGTGCAGCAATCAATGAAAGTTTTTCCCCACGATTTGCAACAATGCATTGTCATAAGCTAAGCGTTTTGTCACATCCAGCTTATCAATGTTATGCAAATTTTACGATTTTTCTAGGGCAATCTCCAATGTTAATGGTTACTACCATCATAAATTATAAGAATGCACTTGCTATAGCATCATTAACAATGCCAAATGCTAAACAAACAGCTGCAAACAAATTTATACCTTGGCGGCAATATAATCATTTCTTAAATTCAATTAGAGCATTATCGACAAAGTATCACTCCTGAAATATGCAATTTTAATAATTCATGGTAGAATCGACACGTTTAATTTACATGGAGTGTTGTCATGAAAAAATACAATCATATTCTCGTTCCAATTGATTTTTCCGCCGGCAGTGAGAATACATTAAAACAAGCCCAAGCGATGCGCCAAGAAAATGCTAAGCTTACGCTGATCAATTATGTCGAACCTTTACCAGCAACCTGTTATGGCGATGTAGTCGGTGAGATTGAAGAAGGCCTAGAAATGCAAGCACGCCAGCGCATCAAAGAGTTTGCACAAACACATGATCTATGCGAAACAGACACTCGTATTGAAATTGGTCATGCAAAATCGAATATCCCATTGATTGCCAAAGAACTCAGCATTGATTTAATCGTCATCGGCAATCATGGCCATCACAGTCGGTTAGGTAATTTATTATTAGGCTCAACCACATCCCGAGTGGTGTATCACTCGCCGTGTGATGTTTATGTGGTTCATAATTAAAACCTAGCCCGGTCAGCCCTCACGCTTCGCGCGTGACAGGCTCCGCGCTGGACAGGAATAAAAACCTGGCCGACAGAGCGTCCAGGCCACAATACTAACAACTATACTTCATCCATGTTGGCAAAACCCGATCCAAATAATTCATAAATTTCCACAAGCCAACGCTATATTCAAAATCATGAAAAGGGTCAAAGCACCCTTCAGGAAAAGCAATGCCAATACCAAATAATCCCGGCGCGATAATGCCATACTTATCATTATATTGAGAAAGTTCCACGCCTTTGACATCAATTTTGCGTGGTGCAAATCCAACAGTATAAATCACCTTATTACACTGACTGAGGTATTGTTGAATATTCTCTGGATTTGAAATATGCCGTGATAAATTTGCAGGTTGAACCCCGTCTAAATTTTCACGGGCCCAGCTGGCTGCCATGCCTTTTAAGCCGGTGTTATCAAACAAAACCCAGTCATCCATATATACAGCATATTTTAACGGCGAACGATAAAAATTATCTATTTTCTTAACAGATAATTCACATAAATTTTTTAATACTAAAACCGCAGAATGTGAAGAACCAAATACAGCAACCCTATCTTCAGGGCCAACAACGCGAGCCAGCTTTTTCGGATCTAATGCCGTAGGTAAAGAAATCATATCCACCCCTGGATAGGTTAAATGTGACGCCACAGAACCCGTAGCCAACACCACATTTTTTGCCTTAAGCATATGATCACCAAAGGTCAGATGCCAGACACAATCATGCAGAGCGAGATGTTTAACCGTTGACTTTTTAACAGTGACTTGGGCCATTAGTTGATCAGTCACCCACTGCAGAGGCTTAACCACCTCACCCAACAGACAGGCCTCTTCAGGTGGCAAGTTACTCATGGAATATTCTTTAGGTATTTGATCAAATTTAAATGAACGGCAGAAGTTTAAATAGCGCAAAAAAAGCTTAACCTTGGTGTTACTGGGCACGCTTTGCCACTTATCACCCAAATCGCCCACCTGAAATGCGGGATCAATCCACACGATACTTTTTGGATCCTGACCCGCTTCTAAGAGCTTACCCACTGCCGCAATGCCTGCAGGCCCGGCACCGATAATGGCCCATTGCAAATCGTTTGTCACTTCCTATCCCCCATCAACGCTTGAGAATCAACTATATTCAAGAGATAATACCGCCTTTATGCTGTACTGGGAACCCATTATGACTGCCAAAATATTAGACGGTCGCGCATTAAGCGCCATTGTGAAAGATAATCTAAAGACAGAGATCGCAAAATTGCCCTCTGCGCCCGGCCTCGACGTCATCCTGGTCGGCGATGATCCGGCATCAGAGGTTTATGTGTCCGGCAAACAAAAAGCCTGTAAAGCTGTCGGCATCCGATCCACACTGCATAAACTTTCTGAATCCACGACAGAGCAAGCTCTATCCGATCTGATTCAAAAACTTAATCAAGATCCAAACGTCCACGGCATACTGTTGCAGCTGCCACTACCCAAATCGTTAGACGCATCAAAGTTATTATTACAAATTTCAGCTCAAAAAGACGTCGATGGATTTCATCCTTATAATTTAGGGCGGCTAATGCAACGACAACCCGAGCTTAGACCCTGCACCCCATTTGGCATTATTAATTTATTAAAACATTACCAAATAGAACTCAACGGCAAACATGTGGTAATTGTCGGCGCCTCCAATATTGTGGGCCGACCTTTGGCGATGGAACTTCTTCTGACCAAATCAACCGTTACCATTGCACATCGATTCAGTAAAAATTTAGCATCCCTCGTTAATCAAGCCGATATACTGGTATCCGCTATCGGCAAACCCGGCATTATTCAATCAGAATGGATAAAACCCGGCGCCGTGGTGGTTGATGTTGGTATTACACGCTTGGATAATGGCAAAATTTGCGGTGATATTGATTTTAAATCAGCAAGCAAAATTGCCAGCTGGATTACCCCCGTTCCTGGCGGTGTGGGTCCCATGACCATTGCGACATTACTTGAGAATACTTTAAAAGCCAGCAGGAATTAAGGTTCTTGAATTTTGGCGATTTTCACGCCCGGCGTGCTGATTTTTTGTAGATACCTTTTGAAGTAGCCTGGACGACTTGTCGGCCAGGAAGCATCCAGCTACGCTGGATTCATCTTTTCAATCCCGGCCAAAAATAAATTTTTGACCGGGCTACACCTGACTAGCGGTCCTTCGCGAAGACGAGGCTTTCCCGTCTTTGCGAGGAAGAACGAAGTTCTGTAGGTTTTACATTATTGCGTAGGACATGGAAGGCGGATCTCGTCATTCCCACCCTCAGTATCAGTCTGCATCCCGTTATTAGGGTTTGCTGCTTTTGCATCGCCATTCTCAGTACCACTCTGCTCCCGGTTAAAAAGATGGAGCGGAATACGAATACGTGATACTACGCGTACACTTGCAACAGCATCGCCGTTTTGCGCCCCGTTATTAGGGTTTGCTGCTTTTGCTTCGCCATTCGTCGGGCTGTCAGAAAGAAGGGACGCAATACTAGAATGGAATGTTTTTTCATCGGGAAAATCTTTATGCAGAGCACGTGCAATAGGATTGCCATTCTCAGTACCACTGTGCGCCATGTTAGGGGGGAAAAGAAAAGATGGGAATGGAACACTCCTTTGAGGAATAACCCTACTGAGAACAGGTGCAGCAGTATCGTTAACTAATTTTTCAATCCTTTGATAGTCTATTCCCTCGAACTTTGGGCTAAAATCCAAAATTTGGATGGCAAGTGGCATGTATATTGCTGAATCACCGTTTTGAAAGTAACTCATGAAAAGCTTATACAAAGCCATTACTGTTTCACGGCTGTCTTCGTTTTGGTTTTGGTTTTGGTTTTGGTTTTGGTTTTGGTTTTGGTTTTGGGTAGAGTGTGGCTTTGACCTTTTAAGCTCAAGTGGTGGTTCTTGATTTGGTCCCGAGAACTGAAAGTTAGAATAAGGCGGAGGATTGAAAGCTTCTTCCTTAACTTTCTTACGTGCCTCTTGACTATTTTTAAAATTCATATCAGCAAGTATCATTGTAATTTCATTATAATTTATTCCCGGGTATTGCTTTATAGCACTCGTAATGATGTAGGCAAAACGGGTGAAAGCATCATGATCACCCTCCTTGAGGGATTGCTCTAACTTTTTATAACTACCCATTACAATCGCTTTTTCACATGCGTTCATTGCTGATCTATATTGGGATAAGTCTTTTTCGTCGGGAATAACGCCCAGATCTAGCGCTGCATCAAAAGAACGTTTAAAAATAAATTGAGCTGTAAGATATCTCCCAAGTTTAAATTGCTCCTTTCCATTCTCGAATGATTCTTTACAGCGTGTTGTTAGTGCTTCTTCTTCAATTTTACTTTCTTTAGAACAAGCTAATACACATTCCTTTAATGCTAATTCAGTAACTTCGCGATGATCTGATAAGCTCAGATAATTTGATTCTTGTAAAGTTACCTTAAGTAAGAAGGCCTTTATGTGAGCCAAAGCAACTTCATAGAAGCACATATGATAATTATGATTAAATTCACTGTAATGTTTTTCTATACTCATTTCCGGTACCGTTATCACAGATTTTGATTTAAATCGTCGCATAAGCTTTCCTTTTAATTTAGATATGAAAAATAAAGTCACGGTGAATTATTTATGAAAAGAATAGCATTTCCACAGCTTTAGTGAAATGCCGATGTGATTTTTAATGGTCACTTAAAAATTGGGGTGAGTTACGCGCTTTACTACTACAGAATTTTGGGAGATTGGCGGCTTACTACTACAGAATTTTGGTGGATTACGCGTCTTGCTACTACAGTAAAATTAGGCACCCGTAGCCTGGACGATCCTCACGCTTCGCGACAGACAGGCTTTGTCGGCCAGGAATATTGTGCGAAGCGCAATTGAAAAAAAACAATTTGAATTATGCTGCGCATAATGCTTCCCGGCCAGCCGATGCTGACCGGGCTACAGTAAAATTAATCTTCTAATAACAGTTTATTAAGATCTTTTATAAACCCTGCAGGATCTTTCAGCTGCTCGCCTTCGGCTAGCAATGCTTGACTTAACATGACATCGGACCAACGGCTAAAGAGTTCTTTGCTTTCTTGTAGCGCTTTAATTTTTACAATCAAAGGATGCTTTGGATTTAACTCAAGAATGGGTTTGTTTTCAGCAAAGCTTTGCCCAGCTTGCGCCAATAAACGCTGCATATGACCACTCATATCATTGTCATCAAACACAACGCAAGCAGGAGAATCAGTTAATCGATTGGTAATACGTACATCTTTAACTTTGTCTTTAAGTGATTCTTTCATTTGCTTGACGTAGTCTTCGAATTCTTTTTCTTGTTCTTTTTGCTCTTCTTTAGCTGCTTCATCGACTTCATCTAAATCCAATGCACCCTTTGCAACGGATTGTAATTTTTTGCCTTCAAATTCAGCCAAGTGCGAAACCAACCATTCATCGACTTTATCATGCAACAATAATACCTCAATGCCTTTTTTGCGAAATACTTCAAGCAAAGGACTATTTTTCGCTGACAAAAAGCTATCTGCGATCACATAATAAATTTTTTCTTGTTTTTCTTGCATGCGACTTAAGTAGTCTGCAAGTGAAACATCTTGGTCTTCGCCTTTAGAATGGGTTGAAGAAAATCGCAGCAATTTAGCAATCCGATCTTTATTTGCAAAATCTTCAGCCGGGCCTTCTTTCATAACCTGGCCAAACTGCTTCCAGAAGGTAGCATATTTTTCTTTATCATTTTCCGCCAAGCTCTCTAAAAGACTTAAAACGCGTTTGGTACAACCCGATTTGATTTTATCAATCATTCGATCAGACTGGAGAATTTCACGCGAAACATTTAACGGTAAATCATTTGAATCCACCACACCTTTAACAAAGCGCAAATAAGTCGGCATCAAATGTTCAGCATCATCCATAATAAAAATGCGTTTTACATACAATTTTAATCCACGCAACATTTCACGATTCCACAAATCAAAAGGCGCACGCGCTGGAATGTATAACAAACTGGTATATTCTAACTTACCTTCTACTTTATTGTGGGTATGAGCCAATGGATCTTCGAAATCATGTGCAATGTGTTTATATAAATCATTATATTGTTCAGGTTTGATTTTGCTCTTAGGCATTGTCCATAATGCATTAGCCTGATTGACGACTTCTTCTTCTGGAATAACCGTTTCGTTTTCGTCTTTCTTTTCATCCGTTGGTTTTTCGATTTTTTTCATTAAAATCGGTAACAAGATATGATCCGAATATTTGGTGATGATATTGCGAAGACGAATATCATCTAATAACTCATCTTCATCTTTTTTAAGATGTAAAACAACTTCTGTGCCGCGGCTCGACTGCTCAATATTTTTAATGTTAAACTCACCTTCACCTTTAGATTCCCAATAGACGCCTTGATCTGCTTGCATTCCCGCGCGACGTGTACGCACCACAACACGATCAGCAACCACAAACGCTGAATAAAAGCCAACACCGAACTGGCCGATTAATTGTGAGTCTTTTTCTTTATCTGCTGTTAGTAATTCTTTAAAAGCACGTGTACCTGATTTTGCAATCGTACCTAAGTTTTCAATTACTTCCTCGCGAGTCATACCAATGCCATTATCGCGCACGGTAATAATACGTGCCTCTTTATCAAAATCCACCCATATCTTTAACTCAGGATCGTTTTCATATAATGCGTTATCGGATAAAGCTTCATAGCGTAATTTATCCGAGGCATCTGATGAGTTGGAAATAAGCTCGCGCAGAAAAATTTCTTTATTACTATAAAGTGAATGCGTCACTAAATGTAACAACTGTTTGACTTCGGCTTCGAAGGATAAGGTTTCAGCTTGGCTCTGCACGCTCATATAACACTCCATAAAATTTTTGATTAATAGTTGGTGATTAATTGCACAAATGGCTCCCGGACAAGCAAGCTTGACCAGGAGCTAAACTAGGTGCTAGAAGAGATATATGGGCGCTAACGAGCAAATTCAAGCTTAGTTTTGGGCGCACAGGATGCGCCCAATAAATTTATATTTAAATCATGAACTTATAACCAATGCTGGCAGTGTAAAGATAGACAACTGGCGTCGCAAATTTATTAGTAGATGGTGTTGAAGCAGAGCGGCCAGAAACATAAGCGGCCTGAAAGCTGGCAGAGAGGTTGCGGCTAAAGTAATATTGCGCACCAAGAGCTGCAAATGGCGACCAATAATTTGAGTTAATGCCATTAATAACGCTCAAAGCCCGAACGGATGGTCGATCTTTATTATAATTGTAAGCTAGTCCACCTTTAACATACAAAAAAGCTTGATCAAAAACGGGTAGCATCAACTTTAAAGCAGCATAAGCAAACCAACTTTCGACCTTATCTGCCCTAACTCCATTCACAACAAGCTCAAACTGTGGCAAATATAACCAACCCGCTTCAAGCCCCCAATATTTATTAAACTGATAGCCAACATCAATCCCACCGGTTAATCCCCCTCTAAGATTGTTCACAGAAGTATTGGTAAGATTGCTAAGATCAAGCACTCTTCCCCAATCCCGAGTCGCATAACCGACAATGCCCTCAAGGTAAACGCCAGAGTAGGTTGTTACTGGCGGCGGAGCTTTCTCAAATTGCCCATCTTCTCCCCCAGCAAAAACCAATCCCATACTCAACAGTGCAATACTTGCTAGCAGAAATTTAGTTATTTTTTTTACTTGCATAATAATTCCCTTTTTCCTTTTCTTAAATTAACTGGACTCCTCCATTAAATGGAAAATTTATACCCAATCCCAAAAACAAATAAATTAACATTTGGAGTATTAAAAAATTTAGTGGGTTGCGCAGACAAGTCCCTATTGTATTCTGGTATATAATAGTACTTAAAAAATAACAACCAGTCTTGAGCCACATCATACTCTAAACCCACACTAAAGATCGGTGCATAATAATAAGCCGCAGGATTTGAAAAAAACTGATTAGGCTTTGGCTGGATACTACGATAAGTAATACCCGCCCCTAAAGTAATGTAGAGATAATCCACTATGCCGGCACTCAGATAAAATCGCCCTAATACATATCCAAACCAAGAAACCACTCCTATGTTTGTTAATGTCGTTGGAGCTAAATTAGCAAATCCATTACCTCTGACGGTTGGCAGTTTATAAAAGCCGCCATCAAGCGAAAAATAAGGATAAAACCGATAACCGACGGTAAAGCCATAACTTAAACCACCCGTTGAATTGACTGAGTAAGAGGTGAAGGGGCTCGGGCCAAATGCTTCCCAATTGACCATGGCATGCGCCATTTCTCCCGCGATAAAAGTTCCAGAGATAACGCGCTGCTGCTTAACCTCAGGTACAACCTCAGATGTAACCTTTGGTGAAGGTAATATACTCTCGACCGAGCCCGCAAATCCAGACATGCAGATAAATTCTAAGATAAGAATAAAAACGAACCATAAATTCCTTACTTTCATTTTATCTCTCCTCCTTGAACTAAACCTCTGCGTATTGTTGGCAGCCTCCTAACCATCTTGCCAACAAAGGCTCCAATAATTCTGGCTGCTTATTGACAATAAACTCACTGGCCTTTTTAACCGCTGGCAGCAAATCCTGATCACGCAGTATATCCGCTACCCGCAAACGCAACAATCCGGTTTGACGAGTTCCCAATAACTCACCCGGCCCACGGATTTCTAAATCACACTCTGCAATGTAAAACCCATCCTGATGATCACGCATCACCTGCAAACGCTTTTTAGCGGTGGCAGATAAAGGCTGCTGATACAGCAGAACACAAAAACTAGATTCTTGTCCACGGCCAACGCGTCCTCGCAACTGATGCAGCTGAGCTAAACCTAAGCGCTCTGCATTTTCGATAATCATTAGGCTCGCATTGGGCACATCCACTCCCACTTCAATTACTGTGGTGGCAACCAACAAATCAATCACGCCTGCTTTAAATTGCGCCATGATGGATTCTTTTTCAACTGATTTTAACCGCCCATGAATCAAACCAATGGTTAACCCAGGCAAAGCATCAGTCAAACGTTGCCACGTTGCACTCGCAGCCTCTGCTCGCAACACCTCCGAATCCTCGATTATAGTGCAAACCCAGTAGGCTTGTCGTCCTTCATGACAATTAATTTGCACCCGATTTATGATTTCATCACGGCGCTGATTAGAAATTAAAATGGTTTTGATCGGTTTACGCCCTGGTGGCAATTCATCGATCACTGACACATCCAGATCTGCTGTGGTCACCATCGCTAAGGTTCTCGGTATGGGTGTTGCGGTCATTATTAATTGATGTGGGTACAAGGATTGCTTAACACCTTTCTCTTTCAGCGCTAGCCTTTGGTGTACCCCAAAGCGATGCTGCTCATCCACAACCAATAAAGCTAAATGAGCAAACTCAACTTGGACTTGAAATAATGCATGAGTTCCAACCACAATGTCGATTTTTTTTGCTTTAAGCGCCGCCAAAATCGCCTTTCGGTCCGCATCTTTTTGGCTTCCAGAGAGCCACCCCACAGTGATACCCAACGGCAAAAACCAATCACGAAGTGACTGGTAATGTTGTTCCGCTAAAAGCTCCGTAGGTGCCATCATTGCAGCCTGCATACCGTGCTCAGCAGCTTGCAATAAAGCCAATGCAGCCACAATGGTTTTACCCGAGCCCACATCGCCTTGAACAAGACGCAGCATAGGAAAATCATTGGCAAGGTCTGCGTTAATTTCATCAACCACCCGAACCTGTGCTTTTGTTAGTGCAAAAGGTAAAGATTGTATTAATCGTTGCTGTAAAGCGTGTTTTTCGGACAATTTTGCTGCAACACGTTGACGAGATTGCAATCGAAACTGAGCCAACCCCAATTGATGCGCCACCAACTCTTCAAATGCTAAACGTTGCTGGGTTGGATGTTTGCCTTGTAATAATAAATCAACTGGGGCATCTGCTGGCGGATGATGAATATAATGCAGCGCGTCATTTAAGCCGATTGCTTGAAATGAGGGAGTCAAATCCAGAGGCAACAGCTCATCAACTGCGTGCGCTTGCCTCAATAACGCAAGCGCCTGGTCAATTAATTTCTGCCAAGTTGCTTGTTGTAATCCCTGGGTAGTTGAATAAATTGGGGTTAAACTTTGTGAAACTGGAAGTTCATTCATATTAGCTTGCAAACGATATTCAGGATGCACCATTTCTAGTTGGCCGCGATAACCTTGGCGCACTTCTCCGAAGCAACGTAAATGAATACCAGCGGTGCAAAGTTTTTGGCTTTGTTGTGCATTAAAATGAAAGAATCGCAATTGAATTGCTCCGGTTCCATCTTGCACGCGACACAACAAACTACGGCGTTTACCAAATTGTATCTGCCCTGTAACGATTTCACCTTCAACTAAAACTTTTTCACCGATGCTTAAATCGGAAAGCGGAGTAATACGCGTCCTATCTTCATAACGAAGCGGCAAATGAAATAATAAATCAGAAATATTGGAGATACCCAGCTGTTGCAGAGCAACACTCAATTTAGGACCCACACCTTTGAGCGATGATACGGGCTGATTGGCTAATATCATTTCCACTATAAAACCATTATCGCTTCAATCTCAACACACGCATTTTTGGGAAGCGCCTTGACCGCAACACAAGCTCGTGCTGGATACGGCGGCTGACAATGCTGTTCCATTATCTGATTCACCGTTTGAAAATCATTCATATCGGTTAAATAAATCGTAAGCTTAACAATGGAACTAAAATCACCACCGGCAGCTTTAACCACTGCGGCGAGATTGCGAAACATTTGCTCTGCCTCAGCTTTAAGGCCCCCCGCAACCAACTGCATAGTTTTTGGGTCTAAGCCTACCTGTCCTGAACAATAAACGCTATTACCGACCTTGATCGCTTGTGAATAGGGACCGATCGCTGCTGGCGCGTCGTCTGTTTGAATCACTTGCTTCATAATTCACCTCATCTTCATTTCTAATTCCAACATTATGCCTGATTCTGTTTACCCACGCACCTTCGTAGAGTCGTCTTTGCAAGGAGGAACATTGAAGCAACCTAGCCCGTCTTTGCGAGCAGCGCGAAGCAATCTAGTATTATTTTCCTAGATTGCCGCGGCCTGTGCCCTTTGGGTATCGTTTCACTCCCTCGCAAAGACGAGCCAAAAAATATATCTAATTATTAGACAGGAATATTTAATAAATAATAAAATTTGTTTTATTATTTAAAAGTGCGTTATACTTTTTTGGAATCTAAAATTAATTTATTTTAAATTAATTTTTTGATTGATTTTTTTTAATAATCACAAGGAGTTTCTTTATGAAAAAAATTATCCGCTCTTCTCTTATTGCCGTACTCTTCGCATCCACTGGAGTTGCACTTGCCTCCTTCCCCCCACCGATACGTCTTCTCTCCGGGGAAATTACTGGTACTACGCTTAACCTTTTTTGGTCTGCTGCAGAAAAACCTGAAAACCTGCAATATGCTTGGTTAGGCTTTAACAAAGGCGCATTTGAAGTGAAAAGCGCACAGTGCCAAGGCTCAGATTTAAAAATTACTTTTAAACCGCTCATTGGCCCAATTAGCACAATGCCAATTCTCCAGCCGCCTTTAATTCACACCGTAAAGGTAAGAGGTAAACTCGTTCATTTATGTGGGTAAGGATTCTGGTGAATGACGGGCCTTAAGATTTCCTGGGGCCCGTCTCAAGTGCGGGATGACAGCTAATCCACCCTACGACTACGACCCACAATTTTTTTACCCAGCAAGGGAAAGTCTTTTATCCTTGCGGTTGCAATGCCCGTATTAGGCAATCAATTACCATTTTAATGTATTCTTCCTTAGCCTGCTCTTTATCTTTTGTAAGGAAATTCATTTTTTCGAAATAAGACAAGCGTGACGCACTGGCGATAAAGGTGCGGACCATTTCAGTGTCTAGATCGCGGCGAATTTCACCCTGCTCTTGCAGTTGTTTTACCGCTTCAGTGAGTTGACCTAGCTTATATTTGGTTCCGCCCATTAAAATTTCCTGATTGGATTCCAGTCGCTGCCAGTTGAGCATACGGTCAATATCTTTGTTTTGGAAATGGAATTGAATGCGCACGGTCACCAAGGTTGTTAAAAATGCTTTTAAGCCGTGCTGGGTATCAAACAAATCATGCTCCATGGATTCATTAAGGCGATCCAATATGTTTTGCTTGACAGTCTTCCATAACATGGCTTTGTTTTCAAAGTGATGGAAGATCAGGCTATGATTTACCTTAGCTTTTTTGGCGATTTGGCTGATTGTGGTGCCTGCAAAACCATTTTTGGCGAACAGTTTCATGGCAGCATTCTGAATGCGAGCCCGAGTCGGATCGCCATGGCACCTAGTTTTCAACACTTTTCCAGACATTTTTTTCTCCTAACGTGCCCAAGTAAGTTGACCAATCAGTCAATTTTGAGTATACTTCAAACTGACTAATCAGTCAATTAGTCGTCATGGGCGAATACATATTTTAGCCATTAAAAGGCCAAGGAGGCAATGTTATTGATCCAAGGTGGATTTTTCTAAAAGAGAATAGAAAATGAGACAAGAGATACAATCAAATTTGCTCACCCAACCGCGCAAGGCGCATGTATTTTACTTTACCGGTCTTTTGGTGTTTGTCGTTTTTATGGCCGTGATGGCTTCGGATATGTACGTTCCGTCGTTGCCGAATATCGCCACTTATTTTCATTCATCAGCAAGTGCGGCGAAGCTCACGATCACGCTATATCTATTGGGATATTCTTTATCTCAATTAATTTACGGTCCACTGTCTGATGCCTTTGGGCGACGTCGTGTAATTTTGATAGGCATAGCGATTTTTGTTATAGGCTCTCTACTTTCCACCTTAGCATCTTCCATTGATTGGTTGATTGTCACGCGTTTGATTCAAGGCATGGGAGTTGGAGCAGGCGTTTGTTTAGCACGGAGTGCTATGCGTGATATTTATACTGGCCAAAAACTTGCGCAAATCTTTTCTTATATGAGTTTAGTTATTGGTATAGGCCCGGCTATTGCGCCAATTTTGGGGGGTTATTTCCAACATTATGTCGGGTGGCGCGCGACATTTGAGTTTATGTTTGTTTACAGCTTGCTCGCTTTTGCTTTGATATGGTTGTTTTTACCGGAAACCAATAAACACATCAACCGCTACGCGATCAAGCCATTACAAATATTTAAAAACTATAAAGCCTTATTAAGCAGTCGGATTTTTGTGTCCCATGTCATTTGCACCAGTGTTTCATCAGCTGGTATTATTGTTTATTACACATTGACGCCTTTTTTATTTCAAAACGTACTTAAAATTTCATCCGTTGAATATGGATGGTTAGCGTTGATAACAGCTTCAGGTATTTTGCTTGGAAAATTAATCAATACTTTTTTGGTCGCTCGATATCCATCAAACCGGATAATATTAATAGGCAGTTTGTTTATGCTATTAGGCAGTCTGGCCATGCTGCTTTCCAATTTATTAGAAAGCCTAAGCCTAGTTGCTATTGTCGCCCCGATGGTATTTTTTATGATAGGAACAGGTTTAACGATGGCTAACGCAAGTGTTGGTGCTTTGTTGCCCTTCCGTAAAATTGGAGGCGCTGCTGCTGCGATGTATGGCTGTTTGCAAGCGATGGGGGCCTTTATTGCCAGTTATGCTGCTTCCCAGTTGCATGCCAAAACGCAATTGCCTCTGGCGCTGTTATTAATCGTGCTAGCCAGTATAGCATTTACTAGTTACTTCTTTACCCGGGGGAAAAAGGCAGAAGTTTTTAACCGCGCTTGACTTTAGTAACACACTTAACCTGACGCAAACAACGCAACACTTTAGCCAAATGAACCCGATCATGAACTAAAATTTTAAACTCAACTAAATAATATTGACCGTCTTTCTCACACACATCAATATCTTCAATATTGGCATCCGCATCTGAAATCGCCAAAGCCAATATCGCTAAAACGCCTCGCTCATTTACTACCTGAGCATCCACTTTGCATAAAAATTCCCCCATTGAATGTTTTGACCAACGCAAAGGTAAATAACGATCGGGGTGACGGCGAATTTTTGCAATTCGCGAACAGGTATCAACATGAACTAAAATCCCTTTACCCATATTGATTACCCCAACAATCGGATCACCGGGTATTGGGCCACAACAACTGGCATAGTGAATCACCATACCTTCTGTGCCTTTAATTACTAAAGGTTCAGGAGCTGATGGCTCCTCACCCGCACTAAGACTTTCAATTTCTTGTGCTATATTATAAATTCGACTGGCAACCAATGCAGCCGCACGATTCCCTAAACCGATTTCTTCCAAAAGATCATTAAATGATTTTAGTTCTGTTTCATTTACCACATGCGCAATAACTTTCTCGGAAATTTTCTTTAATGACAATGAATAATCGGTTAACGATTTTTTCAATAATTGCTTACCTAAATTCACCGACTCATCTCGCCTTTGCGTTTTTAGAAAATGACGGACCGCTGAACGCGCCTTGCTAGTACGAATAAAATCGAGCCAGGCTGGATTCGGACGACCTGCAGGGGACGTGATGACCTCAATGGTTTGACCATTCACGAGGCGCGTTGACAAGGGTGCCAACTGTCGGTCAATTTTCACAGCCACGCAATTGTTACCAATATCTGTATGTACGGTATAGGCAAAATCAACAGCGGTGGCACCCGCTGGTAATTCCATAATATCGCCTCTAGGCGTGAAAACATAAACTTCATCCGGGAATAATTCAACTTTTACACTTTCGATAAATTCAAGTGAATTACCCGAACTTTGCTGTAATTCTAATAAATTTTTCACCCACTCTTGCGCGCGCAATTGAGACTGCACCATATCTGCCTCTTCTGATTTATAAAGCCAATGCGCAGCAATTCCGCTGGTTGCCATGTTATCCATTTCAGTTGTACGTATTTGCACTTCAATCGGTAAACCATAGGGGCCAAACAATGTGGTATGCAAAGACTGATAACCATTGGCTTTGGGTATGGCAATATAATCTTTAAATCGTTCTGGTACGGGTTTATATACATTATGCACCAAACCCAAAACACGATAACAGGTGTCAACTCTATCAACGGTAATACGAAATGCATAGACATCCATGATTTCATTAAAAGGAATATGTTTGTTACGCATTTTGCGATAAATGCTAAATAAATGTTTTTCACGACCGCTAATAACACATGACGGCAAATTACTTTTATCCAATGCATCGTGGAGGGATTTATCAATTAAAGCAAGAATCCGTTTACGATTACCGCGCGCTTTGCGAACGGCTTCTTTTAATACTTTAGAGCGCACGGGATATAGTGCGACAAATCCAAGCTCTTCCAATTCAACAGAAAGCTCACGCATACCCAAGCGCTTTGCAATCGGTGCAAAAATTTCTAAGGTTTCTTTGGCAATACGGCGTCGCTTTAAAGAATGCAGCGAGCCCAGGGTGCGCATATTGTGGAGGCGATCAGCGAGCTTAACAATGATGACACGAATATCTTTCGCCATGGCCATAACCATTTTACGAAAGTTTTCAGCCTGAGCTTCTGCTCGAGAAATAAATTCAATTTGAGTTAATTTAGAGACGCCATCAACAAGATCAGCTACCGTTTCCCCAAATTTTTCAACGAGAGCAGCTTTGGTAACTCCGGTATCCTCGATCACATCATGCAACAATGCCGCCATCAGGGTGTGGCTATCCAATTTCAAATCGGCCAAAATACAAGTAACTGCGACAGGGTGGGTTATATAGGGTTCACCGGTACGACGTTTCTGCCCTTTATGAGCATTATGCGCAAATAGGTAGGCCTCATGAATGCGTTCAACTTGCTCTTGATCAAAGTAATCTAGCTTACGCCTTAACTTTTTGAATAGACGCAAAATTCTCCCCCAGCATCGCTATTGGACAGCGGTAACCGCTGCCTATATTAATAAGAGTAGCTTTTCCTGGAGAACATGCAACCAATTCAGGGGTTGTTAAAGGAGATTAAGCTTGCTGCTCATCTTCTGGTTCAAGCTCAGTAACCTGAACCTTGGTCTTGGTAACGTCAAATCCAGAAGCGATTTCACGCAGAGCAAGCACAGTCGGCTTATCGTTCTCACGAGGAACCATAGGGTCCGCACCGCCTAGCTCAAGCTTATGCGCCCTAGCTGCCGCCTTTAGGACAAGATCAAAGCGATTATCAACAAAATCTAAGCAATCTTCGACTGTTACACGTGCCATAGGTTTTTACCTCTTATTCTCTTTAAAGTGTATATTAATCTTTTTGCAGCAAATCCGCCAGTAGCTGGAACTGTTCTTGCCGCTGCTCATTTAAGCGCAACCGCTCTGCTTTTACAATAGCCTTCAAGTCAGCAACTGCCGTATCGAACTCTTTATTGACCACTAAATAGTCAAAATCGCTGTAATGCTCTATTTCTAATATGTTTTTTGACATTCGATCCGCGATCACATCTGCCTTATCTTGGCTCCGACTCTTTAAGCGCTCGTGCAAGATTTCAATCGATGGCGGCAAAATAAAAATCGACACTGACGCCGGAATAAGCTTACGGACCTGTTCCGCCCCCTGCCAATCAATCTCCAGGATCACATCCTCACCCTTATTCAGCTTCTCCAGCACCCACGCTTTACCGGTGCCATAGTGATGATCAAAAACCAACGCGTGCTCCAAGAAATCCTCTTCCGCTACCATCTGTTGATATCGCGATTCATCAATAAAATGATATTGTTCTGCATCCACATCCCCAGGACGCATAGGTCGTGTGGTATATGAAATAGAGATTTGAATACGGTTGATCTCCTTTACCAAGGCATTTACTAAGCTCGTCTTACCAGCACCTGAAGGCGCTGCAATAATAAAAAGTTTTCCCGATCTACTCAACGTTTTGCACCTGCTCTCGCATTTGTTCGATATTAACTTTTAGCTCAACAACCGCTTTCGTGACATTGGTATCGGTTGATTTGCTACCCAAAGTATTGGCCTCACGATTAAACTCTTGCATTAAAAAATCTAAGCGTCGTCCAATCACATGACCATTACCTAAAATGCGCTTGGTCTCATCAACATGCGCATATAAGCGTTGGATTTCTTCGGCTACATCCATTTTTTGCAGCAACCAAACCATTTCTTGTTCTAAACGATCACTATCAAGTTCAATAGAAAGTTCTGCAAAACGATTCATTACTCTTTCTCGAGCTTGTTCCCTAATGGTTGGTAAACTGGTTTCTACTGTTTTTACTTCTTTAACTAAATTTTGCAAACGATCACCAAGAAATGTTTTTATGCTCTCACCTTCACGTCGACGCACAGCAACCAAATCATCCAAACTCTTATCTAATAATTCAAGTGCCGCCTGACTCACTTTTTCCATATGAGTTTGCTTGGTTTCTAGTATGCCTTGCCAACTTAATATATCCATCGGGTTCACTGACGAATTTGGAAAATGCTTTTCAACTAGCTTTGATGCGTTGGCTAATTGAGTTAATAATGATTCGTTAACAACAAGATCGAACGGTACGTCAACACCTGGAGCAAATTTTAAACTAACTTCAACTTTGCCGCGTTTAATTTGTTTTTGAACACGTTCGCGTACTGCCATCTCAAGTTGACGGAAATGCTCAGGCATGCGCACACTGATTTCTAAATAGCGGTGGTTAACGCTACGAATTTCCCAGGTCAAAACGCCCCAATGTTGTTCATGGGTTTGACGAGTAAAACCGGTCATGCTTGAAACCATTGAAATTTCCTCTTATACGAAATGTTGACCATCTTAACAATATTACTCTTTAAATGCATCCTCAGTTGACATAAGATTTTGCCAAGCTATGATAGATCCCTTCACACGCATCGATCAGATTTTTAATTTAAGGGGCAAGCATGAGACCAAGTAAACGTAATCCAGATCAACTCCGAGCCATTTCATTTACTCGTAATTTTACCGAACATGCAGAAGGTTCTGTATTAACAGCCTTTGGTAATACCAAGGTCCTTTGTACTGCAAGTGTCAATATCGGTGTTCCACGTTTTTTACGTGAATCTAACCAAGGCTGGATTACCGCAGAATACGGCATGTTACCTCGTTCAACTCATGATCGAATGGATCGTGAAGCTGCTCGCGGCAAACAAAGCGGTCGCACCGTTGAAATACAACGTCTCATTGGACGCTCATTGCGTGCAGCAGTTGATTTAGACAAACTTGGCCAACACACCATTGTGATCGATTGTGATGTAATTCAAGCCGATGGCGGCACACGCACAGCGGCAATCAGTGGCGCTTGTGTCGCGCTGGTGGATGCTCTGACTTACATGCAACAAAAAAAGCTAATTAAAACCAACCCGCTTAAACATTTTATCGGCGCAGTTTCAGTGGGAATCTTCAACGAAGAGCCTGTGTTAGATTTAGACTATGCGGAAGATTCTAACGCCAGCACCGATATGAATATCGTAATGACCGATAATGGCTCATTTGTCGAAATTCAAGGCACTGCCGAAGGCGATACTTTTTTAGAAGGTGAGCTGATGGCTTTACTGGGTTTAGCGAAAAGTGGGATTAATGAGATAATAACTGAACAGAAAAAAGTTCTTGGGCTTTAATTGCTCAGCTTTACTTTATCCATTTGACATAGCCTATGGTTTCTATGTAGATTAGATGGTCTAGGACGAACCAATTGTGTAGCCGCATGAAGCATTTCAATTAATAGACAAACATGCGACCACCTGAAACTAAAAAACGTAATGCACCCCCAAATGCACCCTCATCTGATGAGCGAAATACAAAACGATCGCGCACGCTATAACCCGAAGCAAATCTAAACCTGGCGACCTCAGTCCTGGGTTACCACCTAAAGGTCCAACAAAATCTCCTTTGACCCCATCACAACTTTTAAATATGCGCACCACAACTAGCAGAATTGGCTTTTGGCCGCTAAGCGCCGACAGCATACAAGCTAGCGAAATAAACGATGAGCTAAAAAAAAGCTTTGATTGTTTCTCTCCAAGTAGAGTTATCAACGTAGAAGGACGAAAAGGTGATAATGGCATTATCGTTTCCCCAATAAAATTTAGAACTCCACAAAAAGGCACTGAATATAAAAAAGCAGTAGACATTACACTTTATATTAGCGACCAAGGAGCAAAAGCTCCTGCAGTTGCAACTCGTTACCGATTGTTTCAATCAGCCAAAAGCGCAAGTAGAAAGAAACGCACCCCAAGTATAATTCAATCACCAAATACTGTATCTCACAAAATGACTCGCCCACAATCTCAGATGCAAGTTATTACACGCGCACGAATTGATTCGGGTACAATTGCTAGCGCTGAAAAACGCGAACCTCTACGCAAATTGATGGGCGACGTTAATGCCAGTGAAATAATGTTCTCAGTCAAAGGCGATGAAATTCATTGTGAATTTTCCCACATGAGAGCCAACCACCAAGGTGGGCGCGCCGCACATGGCGTCGCCGTAGCGCCCGCTGAACATAACACCATGCGCTTAGTGGCGGTCGAATTATGTGGGACAAAACTTATCCTTGATGGAATACCATTATACTACTCTGACGTAGCACACTTTATTAAAGACCAGGATGGCAGTAAAACTCAAGTGATAGATTCAGAAACCGCTTTATGGGAAAATGAAGATGGCGATGCAGTTAAAATTAAAATGGACCCCAATCTCAAAGTCACGCCAGCAAAAGAAATTCTTGAAGTGGTAACTTTTCTTTATCGCTGCGCATTACAACGTGGATTTTTAAATCAAGAAAAAGAAAATGATATACCAAAAGCGCCTGATTTCGAAGCTGCTCTAGACTCGAGATCGCTTTCACTATAGTTTATTATTCACCTGCGCCCCGTCATTGCGAGCAACGCGAAGCAATTGTCCAGCGTCATTCCTGCGAAAGTGCAGCGTCATCACTGCGTATGCAGGGACCTCATTACGTTGGCACTTTAATCAAGAGATCCCAGCTTTCGCTGGGATGACAACTGTGAGGCTTTCGCTGGGATGACGGGGAGCGGTCGTTTCACTCCCTCGCAACGACGAGAGCTTTATTTTAAATCAAAATCATAATCAACAATCAATGGTGCATGATCGGAAAAACGTTGCTCTTTATAAATTTTCACTGCTTTCACTTTGTCTTTTAAGCTCGAGGTTATCACTTGATAATCAATCCGCCAACCCACGTTTTTCTCATAGGCGCGGCCGCGATTAGACCACCAGGTATATTGATCTGGCTTTTGGTTAACAACTCGAAATGCATCGACCCAGCCTTTTTTAGTAAATAACCGATCGATCCACTCACGCTCTTCGGGCAAACAACCGGAGGTTTTTTGGTTGGGTTTAAAGTTTTTAATATCAATTTCTTTATGAACAATATTCCAGTCGCCACAAATAATAAAATCTCGTTTTGACCTTTTATTTTTATCCAACACCTTTAAATACCGGTCGAGAAAATCAAACTTAACTTTTTGGCGTTCCTCACCACTGCTGCCGGAAGGTAAATACAGTGACACCACCGATAAATTACCAAAATCACATTGAATATAACGCCCTTCGGTATCGGCATGCGGCCAACCTAAACCCTTGGTCACTTTATCCGGTTTTATTTTGCTGTAAATTCCAACACCCGAATAGCCTTTTTTTTCTGCGTCATGAAAATAACAGTGATAGCCTTTCGGACGAAATACTTCGCCATCCAAATGTTGCATTTGCGCTTTGGTTTCTTGAAGACAAATAATATCTGCACGGGCGTGCTTTAACCACTCAAAAAAACCTTTGCGCTCTCCTGCACGAATGCCATTAATATTAAGGGAAATAACTCGCATCCTGTTCCTTTTTTTTAAAATGGTAAATTTAATTTGGGTTCTATCGCTAAAATTTCTTTTCGCATTAATTCTTTAATACGCTCCAATGCCGCTTCGGTGTCCGCTTCAAAGCGCAAAATAATATAGGGGGACGTATTCGACGGTCGAACCAGTGCCCAGCCATCGGCAAACTCTAAACGAATGCCGTCAATTGTAATTTTTTCGGCACCAGGGAATTGGCCATTGGAAATTAAGCGTTGCATAAAACTAGACTTATCTTTTTCATCCATGGCAAGCTTTAATTCAGGGGTGTTAATACTGTTTGGAAGGGCTGCAAAAATATCACTGACGCTCTCATCACTGCGAGAAACGTTTTGCGCTAAGCGTGCGCCAACATACATACCATCATCAAAGCCAAACCAATCATCTTTAAAAAAGATATGCCCACTGAGTTCACCCGCAAAAGGCGCACCACTTTCAAACAATTTGGCTTTAATTACCGAATGGCCGGTTCGCCACATGATGGGTTTGCCGCCATGTTCCTTAATCACTTTAGCCAGATTATTCGAACATTTAACATCAAAAATAATTTCGGCACCCGGAAGATCCGCTAATATTTCAATTGAAAACAGCATCATTTGTCGATCCGGCCAAATAATCTCACCTTTGTTGGTCACAAGCCCTAAACGATCGGCATCACCATCTAGCGCCAAACCCATATCGGCCTTCACCTCTTTGACCTTATTAATAAGGTCAGTTAAATTATCCGGCACGGTGGGATCGGGGTGATGGTTTGGGAAATTACCATCAATTTCGCAATACAACTCGATCACTTCACAACCCAGTGCGCGAAACAATCTGGGGCCAATGTCTCCTCCTACACCATTACCGCAATCAAGCACAATTTTTAATGGGCGCTCCAAATTAATATGATCGGTAACATAATTAACATAATCGTCAGCCACATCTTGCTGTTCTAACGTACCTGATCCAGATAAAAAATCTTGGGCTTTAATGCGATGATAAAGTTTCTCAATGCCTTGCTGAGATAGGGTTTTACCTGCCAATACAATTTTAAAACCATTATGATCTTTAGGGTTATGACTTGCGGTTAACATCACCCCAGAATGCACAGGCAACCAATTGGTTGCAAAATAAAGTACCGGTGTTGGCACCACACCAATAAAAATAACATCAACACCACTATCACGCAGACCTGCAATGAGTGCATCAATAAATTCGGGGCCGGATAAACGCCCATCGCGTGCGGCAATTATTTTTTTCTCACCCTGCTCTTGCGCTTGTGTCCCTATCGCAAGCCCAATCGCATAAGCTAAATCTGGAGTTAAACTGTCAGCACCCACGTGACCACGAATATCATACGTGCGAAAACACACTTTCGGTGGATCCGTTGGAATATGATATTGATGTGACGACTCAGTGCCGTCCTGAACTTCCGAAACCACCTTCACCTCGTTCTGATTCACTAAACTCTTCGACTATTTGAAAATCCGCTTTTAACACCGGCACAATAACTAACTGCGCAATGCGCTCACCCGGTTGGATCGTATAAACCGAGCTGGATCGATTCCAACAAGAAACCATAAGCGGACCCTGATAATCCGAATCAATTAAACCTACTAAATTACCTAAAACAATACCATGCTTATGCCCCAAACCAGAGCGTGGTAAAATAGTTGCCGCCGTGGCTGGGTCTTGCAAATGAATGGCCATACCGGTACTAATTAAATGAGTTTCACCAGGCTGAATGTCTAAGGGTTTGTCTAAACAAGCACGCAGATCGAGCCCTGCTGAACCCTCGGAGGCGTATTCTGGTAATGGAAAATCACGACCGAGTCGTTGATCTAAGATTTTTAATTGAACTGATTGCACTTTATTAATCCCTTTTTGTGTTCTGGTGAAATGCTCAAAATTTCATTCCCGGCCAAAAATAAATTTTTGACCGGGCTACACTATACTAAATCTTGATACGCAACCTCAAGTCCTGTATTGCCAAGGGTGTGGTTATGCTTACACTTACTATCATGATAATTACTCATTTGCCACAGCAAGAACGACCACGCGAGAAACTGTTTAACAAAGGAGCAGATCACTTGTCCGATGCTGAACTTTTAGCCATTGTGCTGCGGGTTGGTACTCGCGGCAAAGACGCCGTTACCTTATCGCGCGAACTGTTGGAGCACTATGGCGGGCTGCAGGGTTTATTTCAAGCAAATTTCCAATCGCTTAAGCAGCATAAAGGCATTGGCATGACAAAATTTGCACAGATCCAGGCCGCTGCCGAACTGAACCGTCGCTACATGCAAGAACCCATCCAACGCCAAGAGCTTCCCACCACCTCAAACGACATCAGAGAATACCTTCTCGCTGAACTACGAGGCTATGAGCAGGAGGTATTCGCCTGCCTATTTCTTGATATCAACCTTCGGCTAATTCGCTTTGAGAAGCTCTTTACTGGCACCTTTAACATGGCGGTGGTTTATCCTCGCGAAGTCGCAAGACGAGCCTTAGGGCTCAATGCTGCCGCCATTATCGCCGCTCACAACCATCCGAGTGGAAATATCTCTCCCAGCCAAGCAGATCAAAGACTTACCAAGCATATGGTGAAAGCATTAGAGCTGGTTGGCATTCAACTCTTAGACCATGTTATTGTTTCCGGCAATCGAACCTTATCCTTTTCGGAGCAGGGATACCTCTAATCTACTTGCCTCAAGCTCTTCTTTTTGGTATAAAAGCTCCCTAATAAGATTTCGGAGATAACTCATGTCTAGAGTATGCGAGGTAACTGGGAAACGCCCTCAAGCGGGTAACAATGTATCCCATGCCAAAAATAGGACCAAGCGCCGCTTTCTGCCCAACCTGCAGAAACACCGTTATTGGATACCTAGCACTGGAAAATATGTGACTTTAACGATTTCAACCAAAGCGATGCGCATTATCGACAAGCTTGGTATTGAAGCCGTGCTAGCAAAAATGAAAAAAAATAAAGCAAAAGGTAAATAAGCATGGCAGCCAGCAAACGAAAAAATATCATGATGGTGTCAGAAGGCAAACTTGCCAATGGCAAACGAACTAAAACGGCTTACTACACGACCAAAGGTCCACAAGTAACCGATAAAATGACCATGAAAAAATTTGATCCACGCACGGGCAAATACGAAATATTTAAAGAAAAGAAAGTGCCTAAGTAATTTTTCTTATCTATAGCGAATTTTAAAACCCGTCAGCAGACGGGTTTTTTATATCAAGCCCGTCACCCCGGGTCATAAGCAACCCGGGGTCCAGTGCAAATTTAGTTAACTGGATGACGAATGGAGCACCGATGCCGGAGTTACCCGAAGTCGAAACCATCTGCCGCGGCATTCAAAAACCGCTGCAAGCAAAAATCTTTAAAAAAATTATTATCCGCCAACCGCAACTGCGCTGGCCAATACCCAAATCAATCTGCAAATTATTACCCGGAATTGAAGTGGGTGACATTTCACGCCGCGCTAAATATTTATTACTCCAAACCAGTCGAGGCACCTTAATCATTCATCTTGGCATGTCGGGTTATTTGAGATTACACCCAATCCTGCCAAAAGCCACAAAACATGACCATGTGGATTTTGTATTTAATGATATCAGTCTGCGCTACACCGATCCAAGACGCTTTGGTGCAATTCTTTGGAGCGAAGATGACATTAACAACCATCCGCTGTTTCTGCACTTAGGCCCAGAGCCTTTATCTTCTGATTTTAATGCCCGTTATTTATTTAATAAATTAAAAAATAAAAAAACCGCGATTAAAACCGCGATAATGAACAGCCAAATCGTGGTTGGTGTCGGCAATATTTATGCCGCAGAAGCGTTATTT
>CAXMUH010000094.1:0-3621 GCA_964196565.1 uncultured Legionellaceae bacterium
GGCGGTGAGCATGAACAAGGCTTGCGTTCTGGCACATTGCCTACTCAGCAAATTGTTGGAATGGGTCGTGCATTTGAATTGGCGCATAAAAACTTTGACAAAAATTTAGAGCACATTACGACTTTGAGCAAACGTTTTTGGGATGGGCTTAGCAAAATGGATGGTGTTTATTTAAATGGCGATGCAAAGGCGCGTGTGCCACATTGTTTAAATATACGCTTTGCCGGCATTGATAGCGAAGCGTTATTAGTGAGTATGCAAGATGTTGCGGCATCGACGGGTTCTGCTTGTGGCTCAGCTAATCCAAAACCTTCTCACGTCCTAACCGCACTTGGCTTAAATCGTCTCGAGGGGCAAAGCTCAGTTAGATTTAGTTTAGGTAAGTACTTAAGCGAACAGCAAATTGATCATGCCGTAAAACATATTATCGATGAGGTGACTAGGTTGCGAGAATTGTCGCCACTCTGGGATAAAGTTAAAAACAAATTAATGAGGCGCTAAGGATAATGCCAGTTATGACCAAATACCCGCAACAATTATTAGATTATTTTTATCAGTTAGATCATGCTGGCTTATTAGCGGCAGCAGATAATGTTTTTATGACTGAAGAGGGAACCGAGCAACAAGGTGAGGTTGTTAGGCTTTACCTGTTAATAGAAAATGATATCATTAAAAAAGCACGATTTAAAAGCTTTGGCAGTGTTGCATTGATTGCCTGCTGTGAGTTTATTTGTCGGTGGTTGGAAAACAAGCATTGTGATGAGGCGAAGCAACTTAACACTGCACAGATTTTAACGGCACTGGATTTGTCAGATTTTTATAATCATACCGCCGTGTTGGTTTTGCAATGTGTTAAAAAATTATTAGCGAGGCAAGGATGACCGTTCAACATAATCGAAATTTTTATTTTCACCTGCTTGTCCAGGGTTTGCTTGCAATGGTTTTCATGTTCCTTCTTTTGTTTTTTTTAGATTTGGTACGAGCGGGCACTTTGATTTGGGCCGCTGGTGCAAGCACTTTAGCTTCTACTGCATTTATGGTTTTTGGAACACCTAATGCTGATTCTGTTAAGCCGCATCGGATTATTATCGGTTATGCTATTGCTATTTTCTGTGGACATTTTATTCGTTTGATGGCTAATTATTTTTGTTCGGGATCCTCATTTTGTCATATTCCGGAATACGTTATGCATGTTCATGAGGTCGCCGCGATTCTTTCACTGGCGTTAGCTTTTTTTCTGATGGTGATGTTACGCTCCTCGCATCCTCCTGCTGCTGGATTGGCTGTGGTGATGGTATTGGATATTAGTAATTTTAATGCCATGATCGTGATTGGAGTGGCCGCAGTGATACTGACTGCGGTGATGCTGCTGTTCCGTAAGTCGTTAAAGCCACTGATTTAATACGCTCGTCTTTGCGAGGGAGTGAAACGACCGCTCCCCGTCATCACTGCGTATGCAGGGATCTCACTAAGCTGACGCTTAACTTGAAAGTTTCCTGCATACGCCGCAATGACGGGTTGGATTGCTTCGCGTTGCTCGCAAAGACGGGCTAATATGACAGCTGCATTCAAACGTGCTATAAATAGTTTGAATCAATTAATATTTTTGATGAAAAATTATGAGCTTATTGAGCCCACAACTTATTGCTTTTATAGCCGTTGCAGAACATAAAACCGTTCATGGAGCGGCTTTGTCAATGAATCTCACTCAAACTGCTGTGACCATGAGGATTCGCGCCCTTGAGCGGATGTTAAACTCTACGCTCTTTATTCGTTCTCGTCGTGGAATGTTGCTAACGCCAGAAGGCGAGGCTCTGTTGCGCTATACCCATGGTGCAAAAGAGTTAGAAGGCGAAGCCTTGGCGGTGATACAAGATGGTGGTGTGTTGGCCGAAATCGAAATGAGAATTTGTGCTCCGGCAAGTATTATGCGCTCACGAGTTATTCCTAACTGTTTATCCATTGTAAAGCAGTTTCCTAATTTACTATTTAATTTTGATGTTAATGATATCGAAGAGCGGCATCTTTTGTTGAAGCGTGGCCAAATGGATTTTGCAATTATTCTTGAGCAACATTTAGCGGCGCAGATGCAATTTAAAAAATTAGAGCCAGAGCAATATATCTTGGTGGCGAGCGCTAAATGGAAGGGGCGTAAGTTGGATGATATTGTGAGAAACGAACGAATTATTGATTTTAACGAGTCCGATCAGGTGACGTTTGAATATTTAAAGCAATGTGATTTATTTTCCAAAGCTAAACATGGTCGCTATTTTATAAATCAAACGGAAAGCTTGGCGCGTTTAGTGTGTGCAGGTATTGGCTATACAACACTTGCAAAAGAATTTGCGCAGCCTTTCGTGGACAATAAAGAGCTTATTATTTTAAATAAAGGTAAAACCTATGATGTTTCGCCTGTTTTGGCATGGTTTGATCGACCCGAGCCACCGCAATATTTTTCAGATATTATTAATGCGATTGAATAGGGCATAATGCTGTATACCCAACGCGGTTAAAAATTAGGTTTTTAATTATTAAATTACTACGATCAAGCTGCTTTCTCTTACGCGGCGGCGCTAAGCTTATGACAAGGACGCAAAGAAAAAGACAAAATTATAAGCGTTTTCCTCTTTGCGTTCTTTTTATAACCGCTGCGACGCCGCGTAAGAGAAAATCTTGACTTGGCTGAACACAACGTTCAAGACCTAAAACTATACCGCTCTAGGTATATACCCAACCCAGTATGAAATTAGGCTTAGCCTCTGCCACTGTCATCCCAGCGAAAGCTGGGATCTTTTTAAATTAAGAGCAAATTTAATGAGATTCCTGCTTGCGCAGGAATGACGAAGCCTAAAATTCACCCGCGCTGGGTATATACCCAACCCAGTATGAAATTAGGCTTAGCCTCTGGCACTGTCATCCCAGCGAAAGCTGGGATCTTTTTAAATTAAGAGCAAATTTAATGAGATTCCTGCTTGCGCAGGAATGACGAAGCCTAAATTCCATGATTATTTGGCTTGTACTTTAGCTTTGGTAAAAAGCACTTTATATTTTCCATACCCTTCTTTTTGTAAATCTTGAACGGGTATAAAGCGCAGGGCTGCAGAGTTAACGCAGTATCGCAAACCAGTCGGTTTTGGACCGTCGTTAAATAGATGACCTATGTGAGAGCCTGAACCTTTAGCGCTGACACTGGTGCGCACCATAAAAAAGGACCGGTCTTTTTTCAAAACCAAATTTCCGGGCACTAAGGCTTTATCGAAACTTGGCCAGCCGGTGCCTGATTTATATTTATTTAAAGAACTAAATAAAGGTTTACCAGAAACTACATCGACGTAAATTCCAGGACGTTCATTATTCCAATATTTATTATGAAAAGCGGGTTCGGTGCTGCTGCCCTGTGTAACCGCATATTGTAGTGGGGTTAGTTCTTGTTTCAGTACTTTATCGCTAGGCTTAACGTAGCCTGCTGCGAATAGCGTAAGTGTTGTCAAGGATAACGCTGTGCCTACTAGTAGCTTTGTTATATTTTTCATTATGTTACCTATTTTAGCTGTACATGTGTCTATTTATAATTATATCAAAGTTTATGCCTATTAATAGAAGTAAAATCACCTGAAATAC
>CAXMUH010000095.1:0-4694 GCA_964196565.1 uncultured Legionellaceae bacterium
GTTGATATTGAGCCTTCATCAACAATCATTATTTTACTCAATCAAAGCCACAAAATGATCCAATTAAAGTTCCTCAGCATTGCCGCGGTACCAGAAGATGCCTTTGAAAAGGGAGTTATTCAAAATCCTGAAGAACTCGCAGGGCTGGTGCAAATTGCGGCCCATGGACTTAACCTGAGAAACCTGCATAGCATCATCTCAACCCCTGCAAAATTGGTTACCACGTTTGAATTTAAACTCAAAAAAGGCATGACTGAAACAGCTCAAGAGGAAGCGGTCTATGAGGAGGCCAAAAAAGCATTTGCAAATATTAAGCTTAATGATATTTATCTCGACTTTGCAATCAAAGCAAGTGAACAAGAAGATTCAAAAACTGAAGATATCTTTCTAGTAGCTGCACATAAAAATGCGATTCAAAATCGTTTAGATGTGATGAAGCATGCAAAAATTCCCGTCAGCATTCTTGATGTTGATTATTTTGCACTGGAGCGTGGTTATCAGCTGATAAAAAGTGAACTGGATAAGAAAATCACCGAACAAAATGTTGCTATTTTAGATATGAGCAGTGTCCGTATGCTGCTTGTGGTCTACAATAATGACTCGCTTATACATTTTTACCATCACAGTTATTATATCGACGGCATGATTCAACTCGTCCGCTACCATATTGATAATCCAAGCGACAACAAAGAAGAGCTAAAGCGTTTCAATTTAGAATCGGATACTCTATCTGAGAATCAACAGCAACAACTGATTAATCAAGTGCAGTATATTTTAAAAACATTTACCCCTGAAACCTATTCCAGCAAAATCGACTTATTAATTATCAGTGGGCGTACCATGTTGATTCCAGGGATTCACGCAATAATTGAAAAAGGTATAGGCGGTCCAACTCTCACTGCCGACCCTTTTAAAAATATGTTAAAACCACTACAAAAAGATGCAGATACGCTTAAACGGTTTTCACCAGCGTGTCTTTTAGCCACAGGACTTGCAATGAGAAACATCCATCATGATTAATGTTAATTTATTACCTTGGCGTGCTAAACTACGCCAACAAAAGAAAGCTTTATTTAAATCGACTATTATAGCTGAGTCTATCATTGCTTTAATCATTGTTGTAATATACATATTCTTCTTCAGTGGCAGCGCACAGACATACAAAAATCAACAAAAAATTATCTCGCAGGAGACCGTATTACTCAACCAGAAGATCACTAAAATCTCCACTGAGTCCAACAAAAAAGATGTTATTCTTGCAAAGCTTAGCGGGCTTATTGCACTACAAAAACAACAGAAAAAAGTGGTTAAGATTCTCAATATGCTATCCACAGTCACGCCTCTTATGATTCGCATCAACCGACTGACCATCGACAAAAATGAGATTGCCATCGTAGCAGACTCGCCAAATAATGAACTCACTAACGAACTCATTAACAGTATTAATTCGACAAATAATTTTTTCGATGCTTCACTAAAAGGATCCAAAATAACTGAAATCGATGGTGTTCGAATCATCCGTTTTAGAATTACTTTTTTTTACGGCAAGAAACCCAAAAAAGTAGATAAAAAATCAACCAAATAAACTTGATCAAAAAAATTGGATAAATGAATGCAGAAGCCAAAAGATAAAATGATTCAAACACAAGGCAAAAAAAAACTGTCACAAAAAGCAGTTTTATTGATTATTACCGGTGGATTTGCGGTGATCGTCATTATCCTATTATTTTTAATTGGCGGTTACCGAAACGTTCAAACACAAAGCCAGCAAAGACGTGTTCATGGTTTAAAAGCAGTATTTACCAACCGTTATGCCTATTATCATAAACTAAAATTAGACCAGGAAACATTGAAAAAAATTAAACCTCAATATGCACAAATACGCAAAAAATTATTGACTAACCAAACCACCAGCCAAGCATTAGATGAAATCACACAACTGGTGGAAAAAGAAAATTTAAAGCTGATACAATTTAACCCTGGAAAGATAATCCACAAGAAATACTATAATACGCTGCCCATTAAAGTCGCTTTAATCGGCAAATATCGTAATATTAAAAGATTTATTGATAAGCTTGCAAACCAGAACTATATTATTGTAGTCGACAATATGAGCATGGTTATGCGCGACCTTAAAAAGGGTGATATTCATCTATATCTCGTGCTAAACCTGTTTTATAGAGATAAGGCAGATCAAAATGGGATGTCTTAAAATGAGCTGCAAAATCACTCTCTTCGCTTGTTTGATCAGCGCTAGCGTATTGCTGGTAAGCTGCGACGACAATAGCAAAAAAACTAATATTGACCATTATATTAAAACGACTAAAGAAAAAATCGAAAAGATCGCTTCAGCAAAACAAAAAAAAGCTGAGCAAGAAAAAAAGAAAGTCACCCCAACTGATCAACCCAAAATCAATTTGGGCACAAAAAAACCAGCCAAAATCAGCCGCAATCCGTTTATCACTGGGCCAGAAAAGCAAGCAAAGGGGGAGTTTTTGTCCAAATTTTTTAGCGGTACGCCCAAATTAATCGGTATTATGACCGAAAAAAACAAAAAATGGGCGATTATTCGAGCATCCAATGGTAAACTATTTATAGTGACCCAAGGATCTAAGATGGGAAACACGACAGCACGGGTAACCAAGATTGAAAAAAATGAGGTAACCATTATTACCTCAGATGGTGATGAAACAAAAACCTATACGCTGAAACTGCAGGAGCCATAGAAGTGAGCAAAATGCAACCTAAAGGAATGGGAAAGCTCTGTAAGCTTGTGCTTTTTTCCCTGGTGCTCAGCCTTAGCGCCAATCTTGCCATTGGCCAAACCGCAGCCGAAGAAAACGCCTCTCGAGTACCTAGCACGCCTTTAAAACGCTATATCAACGATAGCAGCAAAGTAAAACGTATCACTTTAAACTTCACTGATATTGAAATTCGTCAATTATTGCAATTATTTGCTCAATTTACAGGGACCAATTTAATTATTGGCAATAAAGTGCAAGGCACCATGTCCATTCATTTAAAAAATATTCCATGGCCACAAGCGTTAACGGCAATTTTAAAATCACATGGCCTGGCACAACGACGCCTCGGTGGCACCGTGATCATAGCTCCAGCTGCTGACATTCAACAAGAGCAAATGGACGAAATAAAACAAGCCCAAGAGCTTATTAAACTCAGAACTCAAACGGCCATTAATGAACTCGAAAATACTAACAAAATACAAGCATTACAGCCTCTGGATAATCGGGTTATCTTGCTAAAATATGCAAAAGCAGAAAATATCGCCAATATGCTCACTAAGCAAGGCATCCTTTTGACTTCTAGGGGTGCGCTCGGATTTGAAGCCCACTCCAATTCGATCTGGGTGCGCGATGAACCGAGTCATATTAATACCATTATTCGATTAATTCGAAAACTCGACTACCCTGAAAAGCAAGTCGCGATCGATACGCGAATTGTTAGTATCTCCAGGCCATTTGAGCGTCAATTAGGTATCAAATGGGGTGTTAGTTCAACCCCTGGGAAGCTTTCAGGTACCCTTGCTGGTGCTAATACAGCATTGACCACGCCGCTAAACCAAGTACCTGTGGCTGAGCGGTTAAATTTTAATATCCCAGCAACTGTACTGCAAAATTCAACCGTACCTCCATCAACTATAGGTATTGCTCTGGCTAAACTGGGTGATTTTAGAGTGGATCTAGAATTAAGTGCACTTGAAGAAGAAGGCAAAATCGAACTGATTTCAAAACCACGACTGATAACTTCAAATCTACAACCAGCTTATATCGAAACCGGTGAAGAAATCCCCTATCAAGAAGCGACATCCAGCGGTGCCACGGCAGTCTCTTTTAAACAAGCATCACTCAGCTTAAAAGTCACACCACGCATCACCGCTCATAACCGAGTGCTGCTAGAGGTCACGATTTCAAACAATAAACGCGGCGCAGATATTCCCCTGTCTGCCACCGCCGTTGCGGTAGCAATTGATAAAGAAGAAGAAAAATCAACCATTTTAGTTGATAGTGGCCAAACCATTGTATTGGGTGGAGTCTATCGCCAAGATAAACGTAAAGTGGTAACCCGAATTCCTTTTTTGGGGAGAATCCCTTTAATTGGTTTCTTATTCAAACACACACTCATTCGTAATAATCGCAATGAGCTATTAATTTTTCTAACACCGAGAATTATTGATAAACCCAGCGATCTTACTAAAGGCTAGCTAAATGAAAAAGACAAGTTTGGCATTTATTCTTATTGCATTAGCAACACTGTCTGCCTGCTCCAAAAAACCTTATACTCCAGTGCTAGAGCCATTAACGGTGGATAAAACAGCTGCCGCGCATTCTAATATTTCACTTGGAATAAGTTACTTAAAAGCTGGGGATGTTGCACGCGCTAAAGGCAAATTTGCCAATGCGATAAAAGATGCTCCCAAGCTCAGCGCCGCCTGGTATTCTATGGGTTATTTTTATGAGACGGTGAAGCAAAACAAAAAAGCCGAAGCCGCCTATGGGTATGCAATAAGACTTTCCCGTCACGACGGCAACGCACTCAATAATTACGGTACTTTTTTGTGTCGGCATGGACGCTACAAAAAAGCCATTCAAGCGTTTGTAAAAGCAGCGAAAGAACCGAGTTATTTAACAGTAGGCTCAGCATATGAAAATGCGGGGCTCTGTTCAATGCAAGCT
>CAXMUH010000096.1:0-6182 GCA_964196565.1 uncultured Legionellaceae bacterium
AATATTGATCCCATGGGTGTGCATACCGGAGATTCGATTACGGTAGCACCCGCGCAGACGCTAACAGATAAAGAGTACCAGACGCTTCGAGATGCTGCGATCAAAGTATTGCGCGAAATTGGCGTGGATACCGGAGGCTCCAATGTTCAGTTTGCGGTTAATCCTGAAGACGGTCGTGTGATGGTGATTGAGATGAACCCTCGGGTGTCTCGATCTTCGGCATTGGCTTCCAAAGCCACTGGATTTCCAATCGCTAAAATCGCCGCTAAATTAGCCATTGGTTATACCTTAGATGAGTTATCCAACGAAATTACCGGCAATAAAACGCCGGCGTCATTTGAACCAACTATTGATTATGTAGTAACAAAAATTCCGCGTTTTAACTTTGAGAAATTCCCGCAAGCCGAACCACGTTTAACCACGCAAATGAAATCAGTGGGTGAGGTGATGGCAATTGGCAGCAGCTTTCAAGAATCTTTGCAAAAAGCGATTCGTGGTTTAGAAATTGGTGTCAGCGGACTTTCACCAAAAATTGATTTAACTGAATCTTCAGAAGATGAAGCCAGTGTAATGGAATTGATTAAACGCGAACTTAGAATCCCAGGACCTGATCGTTTGTGGTATGTGGCCGATGCATTTCGTCTCGGTTTTAGCCTTGGGCAAGTGCATGAGCTTTGCAAAATTGATCCTTGGTTTTTAGCTCAAATTGAAGAATTGGTAAAAATTGAAATTGAAGTTCAAAAATTAAAACTATCCGACTTGACCTTCGAGCGACTTCACTTTTTAAAACGTAAAGGTTTTTCAGATGTGCGTTTAGCGCGTTTGCTGCGAGTTGAAGAAAAACAAGTGCGCAAGCGTCGCCATAAATTAAAAATTCACCCGGTTTATAAACACGTGGATTCCTGTGCGGCTGAATTTGCCACCGATACCGATTATTTATATTCAACATACATGCAAGAGAACGAATGTAATCCAAGTCAAAACGATAAAATTATTGTTTTAGGTGGCGGCCCCAATCGAATTGGCCAAGGCCTTGAGTTTGATTATTGTTGTGTGCACGCTGCGATGGCGGTACGTGAGATGGGTTATGAAACCATTATGGTAAATTGTAATCCGGAAACAGTCTCTACTGATTACGACATTTCTGATCGTTTGTATTTTGAATCACTAACACTTGAAGATGTGCTAGAAATTGTTGCTATCGAAAAACCCAAAGGCGTGATTGTGCAATACGGTGGTCAAACGCCATTAAAATTGGCAGAAGCGTTAGCGGAAAATGGTGTTCCAATTATAGGTACCCAACCGGATTCGATTGATCGCGCGGAAGATCGTGAACGTTTTCAAGCGGTGATTAACGAGCTTGATTTATTGCAACCACCAAACGGCATTGTGCGCAGTGTAGAAGAAGGCATTCGCTTGGCAAAAGTGTTTGCTTACCCGCTGATTGTGCGACCATCGTATGTGTTGGGTGGACGCGCGATGCAAGTCATTTATAATGAAAAAGAACTCACGCGTTATATGACCAACAGCGTGATGGTCTCACCAAAACAGCCGTTATTACTCGATCATTTTTTAGATGAAGCGATTGAAGTCGATGTGGATGCAGTATGCGATGGTGAAGATGTATTAATCGGTGGTATTTTAGAGCATATCGAACAAGCAGGCGTTCATTCTGGAGATTCATCGTGCGCCATTCCACCGCATAGTTTAAGTAAAGAAATTCAAGATCGAATTCGTGATCAAATTACCCAGTTAGCAAAAGCATTAGGTGTTGTGGGTTTGATCAATGCTCAGTTTGCTATTCAAGATGATGAAATTTATGTGCTTGAAGTGAATCCACGCGCATCTAGGACCGTTCCTTTTATTGCAAAGGCTTGCGGAATGCCGATTGCGAAAATTGCCGCACGCGCGATGATGGGGCAGAGTTTAAAATCCCAAGGCATGACTCAAGAATGTATACCGCCATATTATGCGATTAAAAAGCCGGTATTTCCTTTTAATAAGTTTATCGGTGTCGACCCCATATTAGGCCCTGAAATGCGTTCTACGGGTGAGGTAATGGGTGTGGCTGCAAGTTTTGGAGAGGCGTTTGCTAAAGCTCAATTGGGAGCGGGGGATATTCTGCCAACGGGTGGGCGTGCTTTTCTCAGTGTCCGAGATACGGATAAACCTGGTTTAATTAAAGTTGCTAAGGCATTGATTAATAATGGATTTAATATTGTAAGCACCCAAGGCACCGCCAAAGCATTAAAAGAGGCAGGAGTTGCTTGTGTGTTGGTCAATAAAGTTGCGGAAGGGCGGCCGAATATTGTCGATATGATTAAAAATGATGAGATTAGTTTTATTATAAACACCACAGAAGGCGAACAGGCTATTAAAGACTCTTTGGCGATTCGTTCCAGCGCTGTTTCACATAAAGTCTGTTATACCACGACATTAGCCGGTGGTGAGGCGGCTTGTCATGCAATGCAGGCAACAGGTTCTCGAGAAATCAACCGTTTGCAAGACCTGCATCAGCGATGTAATGTAACATCATCAACAATTCCCACTCGTTAATTAGCAAATTACTGGAATAAGTAAGTTTTTGGATTTGTTCGCACGCAGCATCATATCAGGAATGCTGTATCACCTATTGACTCAGTTGCCTAACAGGCGTTATCATTTTTGGTTCTAAAAAGAGGATAATGAAAAGATGTCAAATATAGCCCCAATGACTATTAAAGGCGCAGAAAGGCTCAAAGAAGAGCTTCGCCACTTAAAGTCAGTTGAACGTCCGCGTATCATCGCTGCGATCTCTGAAGCGCGAGCACACGGCGACCTTAAAGAAAATGCAGAATATCATGCGGCCCGTGAAGAACAGGGCTTTATTGAAGGTCGTATTCAAGATATCGAAGGCAAGCTTGGCAATTGTCGAGTTATTGATCTTGGCCAAATTGAAAACGAAGGCAAAGTTGTTTTTGGTTCTACGGTTACGATTATCGATATAGAATCTGAAAAGAAAGTAAGTTATCAGATCGTCGGTGTTGATGAGGCTGATCTTAAAGCAGGGAAAATTTCTTACTCATCGCCAATAGCGCGTGGTTTGGTTGGCAAATTGATTGAAGATGTCGTTGATATTCAAACACCAAATGGCTTGGTGTCATATGAAATTGTTAGCGTCGAATTTATTTAAGGTTTTTAGGCATCGTCTAAAGTAGCCCCGACGACTCGTCGGCCGGGGAGCATCTAGCGCAGCTAGATTCACAACACAATTACAAGGAGTTTAATTTAATGAAAAAGCTTATCCATATTTTTCTAAGCGTCGCTTTAACTGGGTTTTCACTGACTGCTTTTGCCGAATATCAATGCGGACCAGTGCCCAGTGGTTCGGATCCCAGTTGGTGTAGTTGCTATTACGAGAATGCCATGTCGCAATGTCAGGCTGAGGGTGGTGGTGATAGTTGCAGTGATAAATTTCTTCGTGATCTGACTGCCGCACTCGGTGGCCCAGAAGCGATTTGTGAAATGGCACCACCAGATGTTGTTGGTTTGCAAGAGTGTATTGACACTTTAACGCATTATATTAGTGCTTGTCCTGCAAGGTAAAAGTAATTAAATGAATTTCACTTTGTGAAATGCTTCCCGCCGGTCGGCGTGCCGGCTGGGAAGCATCATGCGTAGCATGATTCAAATTATTTTTTCATTGCGGTAAGGTTTAAAAATCGATGCAGCATCGTGTTAACTTGATGCGGAGCATTCTGCATAACAAAATGTCCACAGGCGACCACTTGTGCGGTGAGTGCTTCTGGGTTCAATGCTCTGATTGTTTTGAAATTAGCAAAGGGCTTACTGGAGCCTATATATAAGAGTGGGGCAGGGCAGTTTTTAAGATAATTTTCAAAATCAATATAAGTTAGGTCATCAAGAAATTTAAGCCAAACGGGATTAATTTCTGCAACCGAAGCGTCAGCAACTTGTTGCATTAATTCTTGATCATCATATTCAGAAACAAATGATTGCATAAAAAAATCTTTTAATATTTTTTTATTTTCGATATTTTTCAATAATTCTTTAACAATGCCTCGGTAACGCTCCATTCTTTCGGGAGCTGATGTAATCGATGTTTCAATAATGACAATCGACCGGGTGGGAAACTTTAATCGAGACACAATATCAAAAGCGATCGCGCCACCGAGACTGTGACCGATTAACACAGGCTTTGTAATATTATTTTGTTTAAAATAGTCAACCAAATTTGTTGCGGCTTTTTGTATAAGGTTATTATCGTCTACGCAATATTGATCTTTAAATAATTGATACCAGTCTGGAACAAAAACCTCATATTGCTTGGATAAGAATTGGCTCTGAGGTTGAAATTGCGCTGGTGAACCACACCAACCATGCAACATAACAACTTGTTGTTTAGGCTCCAAGTGACTCTCCATGTTGTAAATAGTCTATGAGATATACTTGGCACGGTTTAGTTTTAGGTGTAGCCCGGACAAAAATTTATTTTTGGCCGGGAATAATGCATGAATCCAGCTTTGCTGGATGCTTCCCGGCCGACAAGTCGTCCGGGCTACTTCAGATGGTGCCAGAAAAACACCTAAAATTAAATCGCACTATATAGAATAATATAACATACTTGGTGCAATCAATGATTACGATATCTAAAGAAGCCTAAGAGTGAACCACAGTAATAAATACGTATTTAATTTCGAGGATTTGGTCCTAGTGACTCGCTCGTCGACCAACGAGTCACTAGTGGGGTTGGGGTAGTGTAGCTGTACCATCCTTGGTAGCGGCTTTTTCAAGCTGGGAAATCCGTTTCCCTTAACATCGATTGTTATGAGTGAGGTTTTTTTAAGATTTTGGCCTCCTTGCCATTCTTTGTGCTTCTTTGCGTCTCCCTCATGTACATAATATAACCAAACTGGTTAAAGTTTGATAGAGGTTAAGCGCCACAATCGGCGTAGGAAATTGCTCACATTTAATACAAGCCAAGTTGGAGACATATGCTATTGATTTTATTACCTATTTAGATGTTAGGTTTGGAGCGCTCTATCATTAAGGACCATCAGAGTTTTTTGCCATCCAGCTTATCTTGGCAGGAAGTAATATTTAAAAAGTCCAAAATGGTTGGCACAAACAGCGTTTGCCCGCGCACGAGTGACAGTTGCAGGCCGCCGCTATAGAGCGTGTCTTTTGCGTTAAACACTGCAAAAATATCACGATCTTGTTTTTGTTGCGTACCATGCACAATACTGTGACCACCGTGATCGGTGGCAATAATAACCAGCCATTGATTACCATTATTTTCAGATGCTTTAATCGCAGCTGCAAGGGTATCAACGTTATAAAGTTCGCTGGTTAATGCAGACATGTAATGAGGATTATTGGGGTCAAAACCAGATTGATGACCTGTCTCATCTGGATCTAGATAGTGCACAAAAATAAAAGTCGGTGGATTGTTTTGCAAAATACTGGCGACAACATCTTGCGTCATTTTTTTATCTGCAGGTAATAGCTCACTGTCATTTTTATAAGTATAAAGTCGATTGATGCTCGCAGCATCATCACCATAAAAATTGTAACCCGCGACGATTTGCAATGGCTGCCAATCGGTAAAAGAAGCGGTGGTGGCATCTATTCGATAATGTTTAATGTAATTATAAATGGTTGGATAATTGCGATTGTACTTGCCGCGATTGAGATCACCATTATAACGAATGTGATGATGCTCGGCCCAGGCTCCAGTTAAGATTGTAACCCAGCCAGGCTCTGATAACGTTAATTGTTTGCTGTCATCATTTAAATGGCCGCCAGCATAGATATGATTATCGATAGCGCCATCATCGATTAACTGAATAAAATTTTCTGCTGAATGATTATTCTTTAGGGTTAAATAAGCTTGATTAAATGCGTCACGACGAGTGCCGTCTAAACCAATTAACAGTACATGTTTATTTTGCAGCGGACAATAATTTTGTGCGTAAGCGTTGCTGGCAAATAAAATAAGTAATAATGAAACTTTAAGAAATGATCGCATGATATGCCTTATTGATTAAGGTTTTTGATTATCACAGTGTAACTAAAACTTTTTTGTTTTTAAAGTAGGTGGGATAAAAAACTGCCCGAATATACCCAAGCCGGTTAGAAACTAGGTGCTGTTAAGGCACCATCTGATGTAGCCCGGACAAGCA
>CAXMUH010000097.1:0-9484 GCA_964196565.1 uncultured Legionellaceae bacterium
GCTAATATCAAGCCATAGAGCATATCGTGCAACGTTCGAGTTTGCGATTCTTTTCTTCCTGCATACTCAAAACTAACATCATAGCGCTGTTTGAGTTTGGGTAGGACATTTTTATTGAGTGAGGCAATAATCGTATTCATATTATTTACGTTGGCGTTGACATCTGCTGAGATACGATTGGTTAATATTCCGTTGATATGCGTAATTTCATCAAAGCCACGCATCTGTGTGAGTGACACAACATTGCTAAGCGGTACCGAATTGCCTTTTGGAGTTATGATGGGTAAGGTGATTAATGTGTCTGTTCGATAGCGTTCATGATCGGGCAGCATGACTCTAACTTCAATCTCTTCATCTTGCTCATGATAAATTTGCACGATTTTACCGCTAAATGCAGCACGCAATTGTTTACCTACATCATCGGTTGTTAAATTTAGAGCGTGCGCTTGTGGGTTGAGTGCGAAAACAATATGATTTTTGCCAAAAGGTAACTCATCGCGAATATTATACACGCCTGGGGTGTTTTCTAAAATATTACTAAGGTCGGTCGACGCAGCTTTAATGTTTTTAAGATTTTTTCCTGAGATTTCAATTTCAATATCTTTACCTGGTGGACCGGATCGCATTCGACTAATGGTAAATTGCTCAACACCAGTTGGAAAGTTAATATTCTTTTTCCAGGCCGTGATAAATTGGTCATTGTTTGTTTTGCGACGGTCGGGCGAGGTGAGTTCAATATACATCGAGGCATATTGGTCACCATATTTTACGCCGCCTTGTTCTGAGCGCGTGGTGCGATTTTGAAAAACCACGTAAGCGACCAGGATATTTTTTTCTTTTTCAAATTGTTTGTCAGTGGCAATTAAACTACGTTCGAGTTCTTGAGTGAATCGCTTCACCTTTTTAGGTGATGTGCCAGCGCTAAAATGAGTGTTGAGTTGTATGGTTGAGGTTTCTGGAGAAGGGAAGAAAGTAAAGTTGGTGTATCCACCCAGAAGTATGCCAATGGTGATAATTACAATGGCTGCAGATATACTGATGGTGGTCCAGTGATTTCGAATCGCAAGCTTTACAAGAGGTCGAAAATATTTCTCACGAAATATATTAAAGCGTTTTTGTAAAATGGGTTCGCGAAATTTTTTATTTTTCAAATTGTGATAGAGGTGTCCAGGTAACACCAAAAAGCATTCAACCAAAGATGCTGTGATAACGCAAATCGCAACCAGTGGGATATCAAATAATATCTGTCCAATAATGCCGCCGACTAGCATTAATGGAATAAATGCCACAATGGTGGTAAGCGATGACGCAAAAATAGGCGGTAACATCATATTGGTGCTATCACGGATAGCATCTGGGAGTAATGATCCTGTTTGAATTTGTGCTAAAACTTCTTCGCCCACCACAATAGAATCATCTACGATTATGCCTAAAGTCATAATCATGCCGAATAAACTCACCATATTAATGCTGCCACCGTAGAGGTATAAAACAGCAATGGCTGCAAGAAATGAGGCGGGAATACCGATCGCTACCCACAAAGCAATACGAAAATTTAAAAATAAAAATAATATGACGATGATAAAAGTTAATCCCCAAAAAGCATTTTTAAGTAATAAGGTGACTCGTTCTTTAATATGTTTCCACGACTCAAAAAAAGGTTTAATCGTAATGGCCTTGGGCAATTCAGCTTTGGTTTTATCAAGCCAGCTATGCAAAATACGTGCTGAGGTGAGGGCATTTGAACTTTCAGTTCGATACAAAATCATTTGCACCGCGGGTTTGCCTTGATAGCTCGCATAAGCCTCGCCACTTTTAACGCGCTTGGTGATTGTGGCAATATCGCCAAGTCTTAACAGGTGACCCTGATTGTTATGCAGCAAAGGTAAACTTGCAAAGCCTGCGATGGTGCGTTTTTGATTTTTGCTGCGCAGCTCCCTGCTGACTTCACTTTTGCCGACACTGCCGGCGGGGACGTCTTTGCTGTGCTGATCAATTAAGGTGGCTATTTTATCAAGACTAATGCCGAGCTCATTTAGTTTTTGTACGGGTATTTGAATTGCAATTTCTTGTTCAGGTAAACCGGCAATGCTGATTTTAGCAATACCTTTTCTTATCAATTCTTTTTCATACTGACGAATTAAAGGTCTTAATTCATCGAGACTGTGACCACCCGCGACGATCAGTCGTGCAACTTCCTCGTAATTAATAGCTCGAATGATACGCACGGGTTCAGCGTCTACGGGTAAGTTTCGCGCTAGGCTAACGCGTTGTTTTACATTTTCGAGTGCTTCGTTCATGTCGGCGTTTGATTTAAATTCTAAAATAATTGAGCTCACGCCTTGACTATTGCGGGCGATCATTTTTTTTAGGTGATCGACATCATGGAGCTCTTCTTCCAGTGGTAAGGTAATGCCACGTTCGACATCTTCGGCATTGGCGCCAGGCCAGTTAACGCTAACGGTGATTATTTTTAAATGGAAAGTCGGTAAAAATTGTACGTTCATTTGAGTCAGTGCCCAAAGACCACTGATGAGCATAAATGCCATCAGTAGATTTGCAGCAACGCGATGCGTGGCAAAAAACTCAATGATTCCTTTTTTCATCGACAGGTCTTACCTTTAAGCCAGTAATTGCATTGGGTAAATGAGTAATCATCAGTTGATCACCATTTTTTAATTGTTTGCTTTTAATGATTGTCATTCGTTTACCGCTGGCCAGATACAAGTTGCCGAGTTTATTGATGTCGACTGCCACTAATTTTTGGTTTACTACTTTATATGCACGCTCGTTGTTATAGATTGCTTCTTCAGGTACTGCAAAAACATTTTTGATGGGAGGAAGATTTACTGCAATTGGGACTGAGATTCCCATGGGTAAGTAGGCGTCATGCGGCAATTCAAAAATGCATTCGACAGCACCCTTGCCTTGTGAAATCATGCCGCTGAGGCGTGTGAGGGTTAAATTAAAAATTTGATCGTGGTATTTTAATCTTGCGGTGATCGGTTGCTTTTTTTGATGCGCGATCGAAATAACGCTTAGCCATCGGTCAGGAATTTGTGCTTTTACTTCAAGTGATGTATTGTCAAACATTTCTACCAAGACTTCGCCGGGTTGTACATGGTCTCCAACGGATACATTTAATTTTGTAATTTGGCCAGCAAATGGTGCTTTAATCAAAGTGCGATTAATATCTATCTGTGCACGCTCACGCAAGGCTTTTGCTCGATTTAGTTTTGCTTTAAGTTGGTTGATGCGATGCTTGTAATTGTCGAGCGATAATTCTCGTCGGGTAACGAGTAGGTTTTGTCGTTTTACGTCGCGGACTGCTTTATCGAGGTCGCTTGCTGAGATATATTTACGAAGTTCGAGTTTTTTGAATCGATTAAGATCATTTTCTAACAGTTTAAGCACATGGCGTTCATGCGCCAATGATGCGATGTTGAATTTATATTTATTTTTCTCAGCTTTAATTTCTGCGTCGAGGCCTTGCACTTCGGCGTGTCGCTGCTGGTAAGTATTATTAGCAACGTCCTTGCTAAGGTCAATCAGCAATTGGCCTTTTTTAACTCGGGTGCCAACTAAGGCAGGTGTTGCTTCTACAAAGGCGTCAATAGACGCTTCAAGTTTGGCATGGCGAGGGCTCTGTACTTTGCCATAAAGAATCACTTGAGGTGAGTGTGTTTGTTGCTTTAAGGTTTGGATTTGAACCGGTTTAATCGGTGCCTGGGTTGCAAAATGATCTGATCCCGATTTGCTCAATATCAAAATTAAGAAAATAATGAGCCCGAGGGCAATAATACCAACTGGCAGCAGAGCTTTTTTTGACGTCCATTTCATCGTACCAGTTTAACAACTTGCTCCAACTGCGGGAATAGAAAACTCTGCAAAATGGCAATATTAAGTCGGAAAATGGCCATTTAGTGGTTCTCTTTTTAGCAAAATAAGAGCGATTTGCTCAACAGCAAAAATAAGCGTTAATTTGCCACGATTTGGGATATTTTTTTCGATCGTTTGGGTGCGACCTTGGTTTTGGATGGTGATTGTAAGCGGCAACTTAATGTATTCTTTGGAGCCTTGCCAATAGGGTTGAAGGCCGGTAATGGTGACTAAAAGGTTAAAATCTTCAGACTTGGGATTTTGATTGAAGCTAAGCTTTGAATAGGTGCCTGGGTTTAGTAACGTATATTGCAGCGCGCCGCCTGTGGCTTGATCATCAATATGGATGCGTAGCTTGGAGTTTTCGATAAATTTGAGAAGTTGCAGGCTAGCAATTTCACGATTATCGCTGACAATATTATCTGCAAATACCTGTGTAAACTCGAGGGCGAGATTATCTACGCTGAGTTTATTTTCAGAGGCTAATTTGATTTCGAGATAAGGATAACTCACGCGATAACCCAGTTTGCAATCCGGAAATTTCTGCATAAAAGGTTCAAGTTGATCGGCAATACTGCTTTCACTGACGCTAAATAATAGCCAAGATTTACGATACAATTTGCTGGCATATGAATCCGACAGCTTGTTTATTACAGCTTGATCTATTATGGGCCGGCATTCATTGGGCGGCCCTGGTAACATAAAAATATCTTTGCCATTTTGGTGAAGGTAACAAGCACAAGCTGTACCATTGGCATTAAAAATGGGTTCTGCATTTTTGGGTAACAGTGCTTGCTGGCGATTGGTTTCTGGAATTTTAAGATTTTTTTTCTCGAGCATATCAACAATCCATTGCCAGGCTTGATCATTAAATTCAAGGTCAACCCCAAGTGCTTTGGCTAAGCCAAAGCGAGTTTTATCATCGGAGGTTGGCCCTAAGCCACCGATTGTAATAACGCCATGGTGATCTTGAAGCAAATATAAAATGGCTTGCTCGATTTCATCGGTATCGTCGCTGACCACGACTTCACATCCAGGGGTCATGCCATGCAGAATTAATTGTTGGCAGAGATATTGGCCATTGGTATTTAAAATATCACCATTAATAAGCTCATCGCCGGTCGCCACGATGCCAATACGTTTGGTTTTGCTTACCATTTGCGTTCTAGATATTTGAGTTTATTGGGCACATCTTTCCACTTATCGGCATCCTCAGGGGGTTCTTTGATGGTGGTGATAATCGGCCAGTCTTGGGCTAAATCTGCATTCAGCTGCAAATATTCTTGTTTGTCAGCGGGTAAATCATCTTCTGCATAGATGGCATCTACTGGGCATTCAGGGACGCACAAATTGCAGTCAATACACTCCTCAGGATCAATTACCAGCATATTAGGCCCTTCATGGAAGCAGTCAACTGGGCAGACCTCAACGCAGTCAGTGTATTTGCAGCGAATGCAGCTGTCGATGACAACGAAGGTCATGGCATGTTTCTCCTTTCGAGCTCTTTTAGACTAGGCGATTATAGTGTAATCTAGCGCTCTGATAAAGGCTATCGAGAGGTGAATATGGTAACTGCAGAAGATGTTAAGCATTGGATTGAGCAAGGCTTGCCAAACAGCCAGGTAAATGCAGCCGGTGATGGGCGTCATTTTGAAGCTGTGGTCGTTTGTACAGATTTTGATGGGAAAAATACCATGCAGCGTCATCGCATGGTCTATGCAGCGCTAGGCGAGCGTATGAAAGCCGATATCCATGCTTTATCCCTTAAAACCTATACGCCAGAAGAACAAACCCAGTAATGAGGTAAAAATGAACATTGAAGATAAAATTAAACAACAGATCAGCAATCATCCAGTTGTGCTTTATATGAAAGGGTCGATTGATTTCCCGCAATGTGGATTCTCGGGGCAGGTGGCTTCGATTTTGCGTCAACTGGACGTTGAGCCTTTTGGGGTTAATATCCTGGAAGATCCAGATCTTCGCCAGGGCATTAAGGATTTTTCAAACTGGCCGACCATTCCGCAGCTCTATATCAACGGCGAATTTGTCGGCGGCTGTGATATTGTGAATGAACTGCATCAAAGTGGCGAGTTAGCGAAGTTATTAGCTGCAGTCAAAAAAGCATAATTTACTTTAGCTTTTTACGTTGCCGCAATAATATTTGCGATGCAAGAATTCCTAAAATCAGAACAACAATCGCGGCGGCTAATGGAGTAGCCGTTGTTGCTTTTAAATAGGTACCGATACCTGAAATTGCAGCGGGAATCAAATAAATAAAAGCGCCAAACAATGAGTTTGCACTGGCTGCCGTCTTTGGGAACAGTGATAGCGCTCGAGTAAAATGTGCCGTAATCAAAAGCCCACCGAAAATATACAGTAAAAAAATGGGTATTAACAAGCTATAAACAGTTAATGGCAGCAGCAATGTGGATAGAAGAAAGAGAATGCTGATTAAGACCATTGCCGATACGCAGATTTTGTTTTTTAATTCGATGGACATATTAATTAAAAAGCGATTTATAATCGTTCCAGCTGCCCAAGCAATACCGGTTACTAATGCCAAATGACCGTATTGTATCGCGCTAAAATGCAATAGATGTTTTGTTAAAAAAGGTGCGATGCTTATAAATAAAATAATAACTGCAAATAAAAAACCATTCGTTAATAAAGAGGCAAGAAAAGCTTTATTTGTTATGATTGTTTTGTAGTTTTTTATAATCGGAGAAATTTTAAATTCATGCCGATAGGTGCTGGTTTCAGGCATAAATAATAAAATCAACACAAAAGCAAGCGCGCTATAAGCTAATAAAAAATGAAAATTAGCTTGCCAGCCAAAATAGTGTTGCAAATATCCGCCGATAAAAGGCGCGATAACTGGGCCGATAGACCAGCCAAATACCATATAACTCGCCATTTTATTAAATTTTTTGCCTTCAAATAAATCGGACATTACGGCGCGCATTGGAACAACGATCATTGCAACAAGTACGCCTTGTGCAAACCTTAAAGCGATCACTTCATGAATTGAGTGTGACAATGGAATCCATAAGGTGCAGAGAATAAAAAGAGTCATTGCAATGGCAAACGGTTTTTTACGGCCAAAACTATCTGAAATAGACCCTGCAAATAATTGCATAATACCCAGCCCAAGCATATAGGCGGTAATGGTAAGTTGGGTGATATTCTGCTGAGTTGCAAAAAAGGTTTTTATCGCAGGCAGTGATGGCACAAAGATATCCGTGGTTAATCCAGATATCGGCACGATAAAAATCACCAATACGGCTAAAAAGTACTTGTTGACCGTGAATAGACTATTTTTGGTCAGATGAGAGATATGTTGCATGATGCCCTACACTATGTTTACTATTGCGAATTTATGTTTCAAATAGTAAACTATGTGTAAGTCTAGCGCAAGTGTTTTGTTTCATATAATACACTTATGTTTACGACCCGGGGGATTTAAACGAAATTTATAGGTAAAACAATGAGTTATTTTGCAGAAAAATTAAAAAAACAACGGACCAAACTGGGCCTTACCATGCAAGCACTTGCTGATCGGTCGCAGATTAGTAAGTCTATGATTTGCAAAATGGAGAGCGGCGATGTGCAGCCCACCATAGATGTGGCGGCACGCGTTGCCAGATCGCTTGAAATTACGCTATCAGAAATGCTTCATTCCCCTCAAAAAGCCCAAGCCACTTTGGTACCAAAAGATAAGCAGTCAGTATGGGAGGATAAACACCATATTAAACGTAGAACCATATCACCCGTTTTTGAAGGATTGCAGATTGATTGGTTAGAGATTGAGATTCCGCCAAAGGGTAATATTACAAAAGAGCAAAATACTGAAGGCAAAAAAGTGGAAAAATATATTTTAGTCATTCAGGGTAATTTAGAAATAACCATCGAGCAACAATCCTATCGCTTAAATGAAGGTGACAGTTTTTATTTTGACACCCGCACTCGATGTATCGTTGAGAATCCTGGCGACATTCCAGCAAAATTTTATGCCGTGGCTCATTATTATTAACAAAAACGCAGACCTGGTGTGAACTATTCTCTACTCGGATGGATAGCTATCATTTATAATAACTATTCTAATTTAGAATGCGTAAACTAGAAGTATTTAATATTACCTTCAGACTAGTGATGTATCATCACGATCAATTGAACATAAATAAAAACAGCGCTAGCCCCCGGTGAAATCGTAGGTGTTAGGGCTAACCTTAATAAGGTGATAACAATGCCTAAAGCACCAAGACAAATACCGGCCATTGATCTCAATAAAATGAATAGTTTAATCGAAGCCTCAATAAAAGAATTCAGCGCTAGCCCAGGGAGGGATAAAGCTATTGCTGAGGTTATAACTTTATTAACTAGACTTAATACGCTAAATGCAGAATCACCCATAAGAAAAATTAACAACAGCTATATATTAACCAAAGCACAGGATAGTATCCTCAAAAAGTTAGTTGAGAAACGACATTTTTTCACTGACGATGATTCGCAACCAATTCCTGCAAATAGCTTGATGCATGAGGCCGGTTTAAATTTAGTTTCTAAGGATAACGTTAAAAGATGTAAACTTCTATTATCATTTATTTTCAAAAAAGGCATAGTTATTAACACGCTAAACAACGCGGTTTATCGTTATAACAGTGTGGATGATGAAAAAAATATCGAGCAATGTGCGCTCGCACAAAAATATCATAAACAAGGTGGGGCATTAATCAAACGTGGTTCTCCAACTGATATTGAGAAAGGCGTGAGAAACTGGGCAAAAGCGGTTGAGCTTAACCATAGTGTAATGGCGCGCATTAAGAGTCAAGATGAAGAGCAAAGTGTTTTTGCAGAGGAATATTATCAACAAGGCCTTACATTAATTAAACAGAACTCTCCAACGGATATTGAAAAAGGTGTAGATAAATTACAACAAGCCGCCGAGCTTAACCACATTAAAGCCACAGGCATTATAGGTAGAGCGATGTTAACAGGGAAACTTTATATTAGTAATCGTTTTATCTGCAATGGCTACCCCAAGATTTCGCAAGCTGGAATTAAATTGGTCACGCGTGTTGTCGATATATTGAAAAACAAATACTTAGCTAACTGCCTTGCAGAGCATTATATTAAGCTCAGACAATTCGATCAACTGCATTGGTTTGTCAAGGCATGGCAATACGGTAGCAAAGGTCGCGCGCTCAGTATTCTAGAAAAGCTTTATGCTGAAGGCGTAACTCGTAGCACTGGCGAAGTTGCTCTACAACCAAGATCCCCTCTAGTAAAAAAATATATCGACCAGATAAAACAAGGACAAAATCAACTCGATGCGAAAAATGAACTTGGAAAACCAAGCTCGCAAGCTTTGTTTTCAGCCTCAGCTTTAACAACCGGTGCTCAACCACCAGGGCGGGCTAGACACGCCTCGCACGCTTTTTTTACAGAAGGCCAAGAAGGCATGGGTTACCTTGCGGCAGCTCTTAAATTAGAGGAAGATAGTAAACCCTCACCGTAGAAAACTTAGACCGGCTCTGGCAAACCATGCAAAGTAGGCAATTTTAAATTGAGATATTGCCTACTTTGCATGGTTTGCCAGAGCCGGTCT
>CAXMUH010000098.1:0-17500 GCA_964196565.1 uncultured Legionellaceae bacterium
ATCCAATGTTTATCGCTGCTTAAGGGCGGCGCCGATATCAAACATATTGCAAAAGCGATGCAAATTACTGAACGCACGGTTAATTATCATATCCAAAATATTAATAAAAATCTTGGGGTGAAAAATAAATATTTGGCCATTAGCAAAGCGGAAGAATTGGGGGTGTTGTAAAGGAAGGGGGCAGGCTCGACTTGAAAAAAAACTTCAAAAATAATTATACCTTAATTAGTAAGTAAAAATACTCTATGCTAATGTTCCTTCCTTTATATTAATAAGGAAAATTAAATGCGATCACGTTTATATAAAGCCGGTTTATACGGCGCAGGTTTTGCAGCACTTACCGCGTGCCATGATTTAGCAAACTTTGAATGGTTAACCTTGATTCCACAAGTTGTAACAAGCTTTGGGATTCATACAATTGGTTCAGCAATACTTAACAACAGTTCTCTTAAAATGGGGTTAATGGCTACTGGAACTTCTTTGTTTCACAACATAGCAGAAGGAGAATTTTCAGGGATGTTGTCGAATGCTGTTTGGTTTGGTGTTGCAGCAGCTGGCATCCAAGTTGCCTGCAATGTACTTGTTTCACAGGAAGATAACGCGCCTAAAATGAAAAATGCTTAACAACCTCGGCATTCGCTCGTCATTGCGAGCGTTAGCGTGGTAATGCAGCGTCATCACTGCGTATGCCGGAATCTCACTAATTTGGCGTTTAACTCAAGAGATCCCAGCTTTCGCTGGGATGACAACTGTGAGGCTTTCGCTGGGATGACAACTGTGAGGCTTTCGCTGGGATGACAGCAGCCCAATGACAAGGTTTTGCGCCGGATTTAGGATTCGGGCGAATAGATTAAGCTTAAAACAAGAAAAAATGCGCCTACAAAAATCGATGCATCAGCAAAATTAAACGTCGCAAAGTGCCAGGATTTAATATAAAAATCGATGTAATCGACTACATAGGTCAATCGCACTCGGTCAACGAAGTTTCCAAGTGCGCCACCGATAATTAAACCTAAACCCAAGCCTCGCAAAATCATCGAGCGTGGGATTCGCGCCAGCCAGATAATAAAAATAATCGAGATCACCACGGAAATTGCTGAAAATAAATAAACCTGCCAACCACCCGCATTACCTAAAAAGCTATACGCCGCCCCCGAATTGAAAGCTAAGGTTAAATTTACCGAAGGAAATAATGGGTAGGGTTGTTGGTATGCTAGATTGTGCACGACCCAGTACTTAATAACTTGATCGATGATGATGACTGCGAGGCTTAACCAGAGCCACGGTAATGCGGATTTTTTTCTCATTGTTTTAACCATTTGTTATTTTTTCCGGCCGCGCAATCTATGATTGCTTGTCCGGGCTACATCAAAGCCAATTTCGGCACCCGTAGATTGCTTGTCCGGGCTACACCTAAAGCCAAATCAAGCAAACTGGCGCGTCTCACCTTCACCGATAACATTCACCACGCAGCGTTCACAAAGTTCTGGGTGCTCCTTATCACTGCCCACATCTTCTCGACGCTGCCAACAACGAACACATTTTTTATGTTTCGATACATTGACTTCAATTGTCAGGCCTTCAATTTCTGAGATGACTTCACTGCCGTTGCTCTTTTTTGCAGGTGAAATACTTGCCTCAGAGGTAATTAATGCAAAACGCAATTCATCGCCTAAGCGTGATAGTTTTTTGCAAAGTTCATCGTTGCCATACAATCGAACTTCTGCATCCAACGCAGATCTTATATCGCCTTCGTTACGCCTTGTTTCAAGCACTTTGTTCACTTCATCGCGAACTGACATAAACCAACGCCAGTAATCTTCATCCGCTGTTTTAATTTTTGGGAATTCGGTAAACCAAGTGGATAAAAATACAGAAGCCTGACGCTTACCCGGCAGCTGTTGCCAAATTTCCTCAGCGGTAAAACTCAAAATAGGCGCCAACCAACGCACAAGAGCTTCTGCAATATAGTACATAGCTGTTTGTGCTGAACGACGGGCAATGGAATCTTTCTTCGCGGTATATTGACGATCTTTAATAATATCCAAATAGAAACTGCCCATCTCAACCGTGCAGAAATTTGAAATCAACTGATAAATCGACTGAAAATGATAATTCTCATACGCTTTTAAAATTTTATCCTGCAGTGTAATGGCCTCGAGGATCGCCCAACGATCAAGCTCCACCAATTGATCCTCGGACACACAGTCTTTAGTCGGATCAAAATCACTTAAATTCGATAATAAAAAGCGTGCCGTATTGCGAATACGGCGATACGCATCAGCACTTCGTTTCAAAATCTCATCGGAAACATTAATGTCCCCAGTAAAATCACTGGCAGCTGTCCACAGTCGTAAAATATCAGCGCCTAAGTTTTTCACCACGTCTGCAGGTAAAATGGTATTACCAACCGACTTAGACATTTTAAGGCCTTTGCCATCCACCACATAACCGTGAGTTAAAACCGTTTTAAATGGAGGCGCTTCACGAATAGCCAGTGAGGTTAACAACGACGATTGGAACCAACCGCGATGCTGATCAGAGCCCTCAAGATATAAATCAGCGGGCACGGATAATTCTGAACGTTGTTCTAACACGCAATAATGCGTAGAACCGGAATCAAACCAAACATCCAAGGTGTCTGTGACCTTATCGTAATCTTCGGCTTCATCACCGAGTAATGTTATAGGATCGCAATCAAACCACGCATCGACACTGTCTTTTTCGATAAGATTGGCAACTTGCTCCATTAAAGCCGGTGTATTAGGATGCAGTTCGCCAGTTTCATGATGCACAAATAAAGTAATTGGAATTCCCCAGGTGCGTTGCCTTGAGATGCACCAGTCAGGACGGCTTTCAATCATTTTACCAATACGTGACTCACCCCATTTTGGAATCCACTTAACTGTGGTAATGGCTTCAAGTCCCATTTTACGTAAATTATTTTTATCCATGCTGATAAACCACTGCGGTGTCGCACGAAAAATAAGAGGGGTTTTATGCCGCCAACAATGTGGATAACTGTGTTGAATTTTTTCCTGATGTAATAGCTTTCCGGAATCCGCTAAGGCAACAACAATCGGCTCATTGGCTTTAAAAACATGTAGGCCTGCAACAAGCGGTGTACCATCAATAAAACAACTGCGCGAATTAACAGGACTATTGACTGGAATATCATAACGTCCAGCAACAACATAATCGTCTTGACCGTGTGCCGGAGCTGTGTGCACATTACCGGTACCGGCATCGGTGGTAACATGATCACCTAGAATAATCGGTACGGTTTTATCGATAAAAGGATGCGCGAGTTTTAAATTTTCTAATTTGTCGCCGGTAATATTACCATGCACTGCGTAATCATCGATGTCCAAGGCTTGCATTACCTGATCCACTAGGTCTTTAGCTAACACTAAATAAAGTGGTTCTGAATTAACGTCACATTTAACCAATGCATAATGCAATTTTGGATTTAAACACACCGCCTCATTAGCCGGTAATGTCCACGGCGTGGTTGTCCAAATGGGTACAGTCACTGGAATGTTTTCTGACTGACAATCAAAGCGAGCGCAGAACGCATCTGCATCTACAGCATCAAAGCGTACATAAATCGATGGTGAGGCTTTATCACGATATTCTACTTCAGCTTCGGCTAGTGCTGAAGCGCAATCGGTACACCAGTGCACGGGTTTTTGTCCGCGCTGTAAATGGCCATTGGCAATAATTTTCGCCAACACGCGAACGGTATCCGCTTCGTATTTAAAATTCATCGTTAAATACGGATTTCCCCAATCGCCTATAATACCTAGACGCTGAAAGTCTTCGGATTGCAATTTAACTTGTTGTTTCGCGTAATCACGACAGGCCTGACGAAATTCTTTCGGTGAAAGTTTCGTGCCTGGTTTGCCTTTCTTTTTTTCGACGTTTAATTCAATCGGTAATCCATGGCAATCCCAACCGGGTACAAACGGCACATCAAAGCCGCTTAACGTTTTGGATTTAACCACAATATCTTTTAAGGTTTTATTTAACGCGGTGCCTAAGTGCGGACGGCCATTCGCATACGGAGGTCCATCATGCATAATAAAACGTTCACGCTTTTTACCCAGCAGACGCAACTGTTGATAAAGATCGATCTCGTGCCAATGCTTTAATATATTGGGCTCGCGATTAGCCAAGTTCGCCTTCATCGGGAACTTTGTCTGTGGAAGGTTTAGCGTATCTTTATAATCTGCCATGGTAGTCATTTCTTAGGTTAGTTAATGCCTTAAATTAAGAGAAAGAGTATATCATCTGTGAAGTGCTATGGAATAGCGTAAGCGGCAAGTTAAACGACTCTAGGGCATGTTTTTTAACACGCCCCAGAAAATTATAAATGGTTAAGACCAATATTTGAGCTACTGACCCGGAGTCAGCTTACCGCCATCGTACACTTCTCGATCAATTATCGGTGGTTGGCCAAAATAAGTCACTTGACCGTGCCCTTTGATATAAACATCCAGTTTGCGCTTAGCCATAACCGTTACTTTACCAAGCCCTAAAATCTTGACCTTTGCATCATCAGACTGAAGAGCGCCAGCATTAACATGTGCAGCACCATTGGTTTCAATCATAGCCGTGTCGACCTCTCCGTTAAGAATCGTGGTACTCATACCCGTAACGGCTAATCTAAACAGATCACCAGACAAACCATTTGCAACAAAAGTTGACTTACCCGCGAGCATGGCTGAACTTAAACTCTTGGTATTAACAACCACTTGAATCGGTGTCGTTGGAATCAAACGATAACCTTTTTTAACCCTCACCTCTAGTGCTTTATCTTTCACCATAGTTATTAAATACGGTTGAAGATTGCTATCCGTTTTAACCGCTACTGACGACGTCGGTTGATTGGCATGCACGGTTATTACAAAATCACCATTTACTCGGAGTTTATTTACCTCGCTAACGTTTCGGTTTTGAACTGTAACCTTACCATTGCCTTTAATTTCACTGCCACTACAAGCAGCAAGCACAACACACGCTGCTGCAACAATTAACAAATTGACCAGACGTTTCATATACACCTCCTGTTAGCTATAGATGGTAACCATCTTAGCTGATTTCGACACTGTCGTCCCGAAATTTTCGCAGAAAATATCCGGGATCTAGACCGGGCTACACTCGGGTTACCTATGACCCGGGGTGACGGGTTGGGTATATTACGGTTCAACTTTTGCCATAAAGTACTTTCGCGCATCAACTGCATCTTTGTGAATTTGCGCACTCAGCTCATCAAAATTTTCAAAGCGCACTTCATCACGCAATTTATGTAAAAACTCAACTTGCAAATTACAACCATAAATCGTTTGATCAAAGTCGAATAAATGCACCTCTAACAAAACACGCTGGCCATTAAATGTGGGACGTATACCCACATTAGCAACCCCATTAAAAGTCTCGGCTTTCAATTTTACCCGCACCACAAACACACCACTAATCGGCACCAGTTCACGATGCAGATTAATATTGGCTGTGGGAAAGCCTAAATCACGTCCGCGCTGATGACCATAGGTCACCTTGCCGCGTAGAGAATAATGACGCCCCAAAAGCTGATCGGCTAAATGCATATCACCATCACTGAGCGCACGCCGCAATCGAGTTGAACTCACTGCCAAATTGGCATGGCTAACCGGTGCAAACTCAATGGCTTCAAAACCGTTTGCCGCCCCCATTTTTTTTAATAGAGAAAAATCTCCAAGACGTTTAGCGCCAAAATGAAAGTCATAACCCACCACAATAGCGCGCATACCCAGTTTTTCACTCAAGATTTTATTAACAAAATCTTCGGCGGATAATTGCGATAAGGCTTCATCGAAGTATAATACGCATAAATAATCAATCCCTAGCTTTTGCAGCGCTAAATATTTCTCACTGAAACGCATCATCCTTGGAACCGTCTGACGTTTGGCAAAAAATTCTTTGGGCTGAGGCTCAAAGCTAATCACCACCGTTGGGACATTAAGCGCTTTTGCCTTTTGTTTTAACTGCATCAATAACTGCTGATGACCCAAATGAACCCCATCAAAATTACCCAACGTGATAACGCTGCCAGCCAGAGGCTGGTTGAGATTATGGAGTCCACGAATTAATTGCATGATCATTTTACCTAGCTTTCAATTTTAGGGCGAAAATGGCTTTTTCTAAGGCCTAGAGCTAATAGACTGACAAAATATACCAAAACACCAATGAAAATAATAGCCACCAAGTGCCAAATCCGAGACCAAACACCCCAGTGCAGCCATTGAGTAACATGACCACCCAACCAAAAAATAACGAGGGCCATCAAAACATTAGCTGCGACCAATCGAATCAACAGCAACATCCAGCCCGGGTTTGGCTGATACATTTTAAGCCGCCACAAGAAAATAAACAAAAGCACAGCATTTAGAGATGATGCCAGTGAAGTCGACAAAGCAAGTCCCGCATGTTTCATCGGAAAAACCAACACCAAGATAAAAATTAAATTCGCAGCAACTGAAATTGCGGCTATTTTAACGGGTGTTTTAATATTTTGATGTGAATAAAAAGCAGAAGCCAGAACCTTAATCAGCATAAAGGCTGGCAGGCCGATCGCAAACATACGCAAGCTTTTTGCCGTCATCAACACGTCCGTCGCATCAAAAGCGCCATGATAAATTAAAGTCGCTAAAATAGGCCCTGCCAAAATCAACAATCCAATCGCTGCAGGCAAACCCGCCAACGCCACTGAACGCAATGCCCAGTCCAACGTTTTAGAATAAGCCTTAGTATTTTTTTTCGAATGAAACCTGGATAAACTCGGTAACACCACTGTTGCAAGCGCCACCCCAATAACACCTTGTGGCAGATACACCAAACGATCAGAATAATAAAGCCAGGAAATACTTCCCGCTTGCAAAAATGAGGCGAAAAAATTATCCATTAACAAACTAATCTGTGCAACGGATACACCAAATAATGCCGGTATCATCAGCTTCATCACCCGCATCACACCAGGGTCTTTAAATTTCGGCTTGGGTCGTGATGGAAAAAGCTTAATTCGCAATAAAAATGGAAACTGAAACAGCAGCTGAACCAAACCACCAATCAATACCCCCCAAGCCAACGTATAGATCGGATGTGCTGTATGAGGCGCCCAAAACCACGCAATAAGAATTAATACCACATTGAGCAAGACCGGGGTAAAAGCAGGTACGGCGAATCGATTATAAGTATTAAGTGTCGCGCCCGCAAAAGCCGTTAATGCAATAAATAACAAATAGGGGAAAGTAATATGCAACATATGCGTTGCATAATGAAATCGCAGCGGATCATTTACAAAGCCGGGTGCAAACACGGTGACAATCACTGGCGCTAAAAGTTCAGCTGCAATCACGGTGACTAACAAAATTAAACCCAAGGTCCCAGCAATATGATTAATAAACTGCTTGACCTCATCCGGCTCTCGCTTGGATCGATACTCAGCTAAAACTGGAACAAAGGCTTGAGAAAAAGCGCCTTCAGCAAATAGGCGGCGCATAAAATTGGGTAATTTAAAGGCCACCACAAAGGCATCAAAAGCAGGTCCTGCACCAAAGGTCATCGCAAACACCATGTCGCGCACAAAGCCCAACACACGTGAAAGCATGGTCATCGAAGCCACAATGGTGGTGGATTTAACGATCCCTGACTTGCCAGATTTGGGGGCCCGGGCTACAGCCTCGCTTGATTTGGTATCCATAGATTTGAAGTTAACCCAGCCACCCGCCAAGGTCAACAACATAGCGGGAAACTCTGTGCAGGCTCAATTATAGCGCGTGCCAAGACTTGACAAATGTGTGGATTCCAGGCATATTTCGCCTCCTAGATAACTATTTAACCGGGAGTACCAGTGGCAAATTCAGCACAAGCAAAAAAACGAGTTCGTCAACTACAGAAGCGTGAGCTACATAACGCTAGCCAACGCAGCCGAGTCCGAACAGCAGTTAAAAAAGTGCTAAAACTTGTTCAATCTGATGCAAAAGCTGCAGAAGTTGAAATGAAAGTGGCCACCAGGTTAATTGACAAAGCTGCAAAGCATAATATCATCCACGAAAACAAAGCAGCTCGAATTAAAAGCAGATTAACCAAAAAGTTGCGTTTAGCGGCTTCTGCTTAACTCTTCATGTTTCCCCCGCGGTATAATTTTAAGTTTGCTTGAGGCACCATCTGAGGTAGCCCGGACGACGTGTCGGCCGGGAAGTATCCAGCGAAGCTGGATTCATACTTTAATTTGGAATCATGCTTTGCATGATGCTTCCCTGGGCGGGAAGTAAATCCTGGTCGTCCAGGCTACGGCTTTTCTACTTTTCCCCTGAAACAAACTCCATCAACTTTAAACACAAATGCTCTGTGCCTTCATGCTTAATCGATGAAATACTAAACACCGGCCCTTCCCAGTCCAATTTAGAGACAATTTCTGCGACCAGCGCCTTGGCTTCATCTGCTGCCAGCAAATCAACCTTATTAAAAGCCAGCCAACGCGGCTTGGCAGCCAAGTCCGGGCTAAATTTAGCCAGCTCAATCAAAATCTTCTCGATCGCCTCAACCGGATCACCGCCATCAATCGGCGCAATATCGACCATATGCAGTAACAATCGGGTACGACTCAAGTGTTTTAAAAACTGAATACCAAGGCCAGCGCCTTCTGCTGCCCCTTCGATAAGCCCGGGGATGTCAGCAACAACAAAGCTTTTATATTCACCTACGCGCACCACTCCCAGGTTAGGATGCAATGTGGTGAAAGGATAGTCAGCCACCTTAGGTCTTGCATTAGAAACCACACTGATAAAGGTCGACTTACCGGCATTAGGCATGCCAAGCAAACCAACGTCGGCTAATAACTTAAGCTCTAGCTTCAGATTACGGGATTCACCCGGCTCACCTGGAATGGTCTGCCTAGGCGCTCGATTGGTGCTACTTTTGAAACGGTTGTTGCCAAGGCCACGTTTGCCGCCCTTGGCCACACACAGGCTCTGTCCGGCTTCGACAAGGTCGCCCAGACATTCATCAGTATCCGCATCATAAACCACTGTGCCCACAGGAACGGGCAATAGCAAGTCTTCACCATCCTTACCTGTCTTAAGCCGTCCACTGCCGCCCTGACCGTTTCTTGCACGATGCTGGCGCTTATAACGGAACTCAATTAGGGTATTAAGATCAGCATCAGCGACCAGGTAGACACTGCCACCAGCACCGCCATCGCCACCATCTGGTCCACCCAGTGGGATAAATTTTTCACGGCGAAAACTTAAGCAGCCATGACCACCATTTCCGGCATCGACTCTAATTTTCGCCTCATCTACAAATTTCATATCTTTACCTCTAGCGGCCTCGACAATCTACGTCCATCTGTTGTCCATTTTGGACGAAAATATTCGCTCCGCTGCTCAGGGACTGCGTGTACATTGCGCTGATCACTCAAATTTTCGCCCAAAATGATCTAACAGCTGAACGTTGAGGGACATATGGAACGATGCCTAAATAAACCCTCATCTTAAATAACCCTATACCCTAAAAAAAAGCCCCGTCACTGACGAGGCTTTTAGAATAGATAAAATCAATAGGTTAAGCTTGGGTCTCTGCTTCAACCATCACAAATTTACGTTTCTTAGGTCCTCGAACCACAAATTTCACTTGCCCATCAGTTAGTGCAAACAGGGTGTGATCACGACCCATGCCTACGTTTTCGCCTGGATGGGTGTTGGTACCACGTTGACGAATAATAATGTTACCCGCTACAACCCGCTCGCCACCATAGCGCTTTACGCCAAGGAACTTAGGATTGGAATCACGTCCATTACGAGTACTACCGCCTGCTTTCTTATGTGCCATGCTACTACTTCCTCTAAACTTTAATCTTAGTGATCTTCACCTTGGTGAAATCCTGACGATGCCCTTGTCGCTTCATGTGTTGCTTGCGACGCTTGAACTTTAAAATCTTGATTTTCTTAGCTCGACCATGATCAACCACTTCTGCGGTTACCGTAGCCTTTTCGAGAAATGGGCTACCGACTTCAATGTTATCGCCATTAGCGACCATTAAAATCTCTTTGAAATCAACACTATTACCGGGCTCTAGTGCGAGCTTTTCTACGGTTAAAGTTTGACCCTCGGCAACGCGATACTGCTTGCCGCCTGTTTTGATAATTGCATACATAGTCCATACCCCTAAGGTAATCAGTCGAGAGCGAGGATTCTACGAAATATTGAGCGAAATAACAAGCATGTGGGCATTTATTCTTGACAGAAGTGCAGCAGCTAAATAGCATGACCCAGATACAAGGCCCTAGTGAGATGAAATGAATGCAGCTTATTGAAAAAGACCAGAAAGTAACCGAACCTGATATTGCCCAAATTCGCCACACAATCGAAGCCGATCTCCTGGCATTGGATCAACTGATCTTATCTGAGCTGACCTCACAAGTTCCATTGATCAATCAGATCACCCTGCATATCATTAAAAGCGGTGGCAAGCGCCTACGCCCACTGGTTGTCTTATTAATGGCAAAGGCTTTAAACTACCATGACGATAATGAGCATACCGAATTGGCTGCCATTATCGAATTTATTCACACAGCAACTTTATTACATGATGATGTGGTTGATGCATCAGAGCTGCGCCGTAATCAACCCACCGCAAACGCATTATGGGGCAATGAAGCCAGCGTGCTTTCAGGTGATTTTCTTTATTCGCGCGCTTTTCAAATTTTAGCGCGACGCAATAATATTCCAGTGATGAAAGTCATCGCTGACACCACCAATTTAATTGCTGAAGGCGAAGTCATGCAATTGATGAATGTCGGCAACCATGAGCTCAGCGAAAAAGATTATTTTGTGGTGATCGAACGCAAAACCGCAACGCTTTATTCAGCCGCAAGTGAAATCGGCGCCATTATTGCAACTGATAATCAAGAACAGCAAAAAGCCGCTGCCGATTATGGTCTTCATTTAGGCCTCGCGTTTCAAATGATCGATGATTTATTGGATTACACCGCCGACAGCAATGTCTCGGGGAAAAATTTAGGCGACGACCTTAATGAGGGCAAAATTACATTACCGTTGATTTATACAATACACAATGGCACTGACGCGCAAAAAAACATTATCCAGACCGCGATTAAAAACAAAAGCCGCGAATCAATCGACGATGTTATCACTGCGATTACCGACAGCCACGGCTATGAATATACTTTTAACTACGCAAAAAAAGAAGCGCAAAAAGCAAAAAATTGTCTACAGCATTTGCCTGAAAATAAATATCGCGACGCACTTGCCAAAATTTGTGATTTTGTATTGCAGCGGGAGTATTAGTTGAATCATGCTTTGCATGATACTTCCCGGCCGACAAGTCGTCCGGGCTACAACAAAATTAATGCCGGCCCACGTAGCCTGGACGGCGCAGCCGGCCAGGAACAACAAATGAGGAAATTTTACGTTCGAGATTGGCCGCAATTGGCCGTCAGATGAGCGGAGTGTAGCTCAGCCTGGTAGAGCACTGCCTTCGGGAGGCAGGGGCCGGAGGTTCGAATCCTCTCACTCCGACCATGAAATCAACCAACTTAAGGCGTTGGATTGATCACCACAATATCACCCATTGTTGGGATGGCAAGTTCCTTCTTCTTCTCAAGCGTTTCTAGAACCCTCTTACAAAAAATTCCATTTTGTTTAACATTGTAAGGTTTAGATTCTTTTTCAAAAAACATTCTCGCTAAACCTGCCATATCTGATTCCGGAATTCGATATGCCTGGTAACTAGGAGTCCTCCGTATAGAACCAGACGGTACTACACCTTGAAATATTTTCTCATGTTCTTTTATCTCGTCTTGGGTTGCTGCCTCATAGGGTGGTTTTACAGCAGTTGCCGTCCATTGAAAACGGGAGCAAAGCTGTTTAACGATTTTAAAAAAATCATACGCTTCAACATCTATTATCAACGTTCCCCGAGCTTGTAGTAATGACATTGTCACTATGTAGTTAAGAACCGCTTTCCCTGGAGTTTTTTTCATGGCATATATGATGCTATTGGTTGCAATTATTAGATCAAATTTAGGAGGGGGGTTTGTAAATCCAGCGTGGTATTCTTCCAGGGTGCGGTTGTAAAATTGTGTATTCTTCATTAAATAAGGCTTATATACTTTTTCTTGTTTGCAGGCTATGCGTTTATTCTCAAAATCTTTTATGATTCCAAGCAATCCAGAAAATATTTTAGCAAACGTTTGGCTATAGTTTTCATTATCCTGTTTATCAGCATATTTAAATTTTTGAATATAAAGCGTTAAATTAAAGATATATCTAACAGATTCGGGATTCAGGTATCCATGTTTCAACGTTTGATAATTATTCACATCGGGTTCAAGCACAGTAATTTTGGTCTTTGGTGACAGTAATGCAGCTAATAGCATGTATTGGAATGAAACCAAGAAGCAACCATCTTGCTCTTGGAGCTGTACTGAGCCCGGCCCAATAAGGAGAACAGAAGAAATTTTTTCCCCTTTTTTAATTTTTAGGTGTAGCATTTTGTAAAGTTGTGCATATCTCAAAACTTCTGTTGCTTGAATTAGATTACGCATGGTAGCTCCGGTTAGTTTTATTGATCGAGAAAGATATCACAATTTGATCTCAAAATACCTTTTTTTAAAGCGTTTTCGCATGATTTATTGTCATAAATCCATGCTACCCAGGTAATTTTGTTACCATATAATATTGTTTTAACATTCATAAGCGATAATGATCCGACATATAACTAACGGAGATTATCTGCATGCGACTCAATGACCAGCCATTATTAACCCCTCAACAAATTGCAGGCAAACACAACGAGCTGGCAAATGAAACCAAGCAGCTACAGCAAGAAATTTTAGCTAATGCCGATAAAATTAGAAAACTTCAGCAGCAGCATGACGAGATTAATATTCCAAGCAGAGCAGACAAACTAAAAATGTCTACGCAACAAAGGCGCGGGATCGACAAAATTGTTAGTGAAAAACAGCAACAAAGATATGCCATTCAAGCAGCAATTAATCATATAAATAGAAACACAAAATCCATTTCAACAACAGTCGAACAATTAAAGCAACAACAAAATATCCCGCTGGCAAACAAACTAAAAGCGTATTATTCAAACGCACTCAATCGACACTATCGTTCCACAAATCAATCCGATCTAACTCAATTTTTGCAGTTTGTAGATCATCACTTTAGCCAAAGCGCACCTATTTGCTTACCAACTTCTAGAGAATTCGATAATATGGCAATGAAAATCTGTTTAGAAAAGCCTAAGCTTTTTACTGCATTACCAAAAATATGGCAGCCACAGAAATATCGCATTATTTTAAAATCTCAAATAAAAAAACTTACCCAAGATAAACTCGAATTTAATGAGTCCATTGACACTCTGTCTGCAATTAAAGTTCAGCGAAAGACAACTTTAAAACAATATGCAGATCTACTCAGGTGCGCTATTTCACCTTTATTTTTTTGCTACTCCACCCTTAACTACATGGCATCAAACCTAGACTTTCGATCTCACACCCCTCTCGAAGGTTTAGAGGTATGCCATGAACGTCAACCCATACCATATCTGCTGATAGTCCATGCAGGATTCACAACGATGGAAATTCTTCGAAATCTAGCGCGCTGGTATAACGAAGCCGAAAATGATAATTGCAATCCAATCACTCAACTTGCTATTCATGCATGCCGAGATCAGATTAAACGACTTAAAAAAGATGTGGCCAGCTTAAATTATCGACTGGAATTACTGAGGCCGGCAGACAACAACGTCACTCTTTGCAATGCTTAATATACCCAGTGCGGTTTAGTTTTAGGTGTAGCCCGGACAAAAATTTATTTTTGGCCGGGATTAAAGTATGAATCCGGCTTAGCTGGATACTTCCCGGCCGACAAGTCGTCCGGGCTACACCTAGCCGGTGCCGCCGCCACCAAAAGAACCGCCGCCACTAAATTTTGCTTTGGCGTCTTGATCAGAAGATTCATCTTTCTTTAATTTCACAACGGTGCTGCTATGCTTTTTGGTACCGCCACCACCAAAGGACCCCACTACGGATGCATGCGCGCTCCCGCCGCCACTAACAGAACCTCCGCCAGATGCGTGCGATGTGCCACCGCCACTAAAAGAGCCTCCGCCAGATGAATGCGAAGTACCACCGCCACTAAAAGAGCCTCCTCCTGATGAATGCGAAGTACCACCACCACTAAAAGAACCTCCGCCAGATGCGTGGTGCGATGTGCCGCCACCACTAAATCTGCCACCATCCCATGGATAAGAATGATGACGGTGATGATGGTGATGACTATAGCTGGGGTAATAATCCTGTGATGTATAGTAGCCTGAAGTCGAATAATATCCATCATCACTATTGCTGCTATAGCCTTCGTCATAAACCGCACCGCAGCCACTCAGACCAACTGCACCAGCCACTAATATACCTGCCAAACCTATCGTACGAATTGATTTTATCATTTTACTTCTCTCTAGTTATACCCAGCGCACATGACTGTTAAGGCGTAGCCCGGACAAAAATTTATTTTTGGCCGGGAATAAAACATGAATCCAGCTAAGGCTTGATGCTTCCTGGCCGGCTATGCCGTCCAGGCTACTTCAAATGGTGCCAGAAACACACCTAGTTTCTAACCGGTCTGAGTATATTAACCGCAATTAGGCGCAACTTCACTAGATCCATCTTGGTTGTATTGAATGCAGTTATGAGAATAAACATTATAAAATGTTTGCGTATTTGCTACTGTAACAGTCCGAGCATAACTATTATAAATATTATAATCGATGCCTTTCATGCTTCCAGGATCTACTGTTACGTTTTCTCCGTTACCATCACTCATTACAACAGCAACATTAATTTCATGCTTTGAGAAATTACCAACAGTGATATGAAAAGCTGGATCATTATTAGATGTCGCTAAAGCAAATGACTTAAGACTCAATGTTGTGGCACCTGCTGGAAGTTTTACGCTAGGTTGATTGGTAAAGTGTCCCTTTACCGCAGTGGCCGCTACCGCACTTGCACTGAGTGCAATCAAACCAGCCACTAAAATTGTTTTGCACGCGTTGATTTTATTCATGATATACCTCTTTTAATTATAATTTTTAACTTAAATAATTTACACAAACTACTTGTAGAAACACAGCATAACCTAGCTCTGTAACTGAAATATGAACACGGATATCTTTATGTAAATAAGTTGTAATAACCGTACTTACAAACTCAACAATAAGTATTCTTATAAAAATACTACACAAATATATGCCAGGCTAAAGCTAAAATTATCTCATATTTTGGAGCTTCTTGAAGCACATGCGTTAAGATAATGAAAATTTAAGCATGTGGCGCAAAAAAGTGTCAATCACTTGATAAAATACCTTTTTTTATTTCTAGGTTAGTACATAGTATTGAAATTAGTTATATTTATCGGTAAGATGACTGCACTATGAAAAAATCACTACAATTAATAATTATTGGGGCGACTGTTGTGGGCTTAAGTGCCTGCGATGCGGAATACTCAAATGCGCAACACTCAAATGCGGATAACCAAGCGGCTCTTTCTAGCGGTAATGGTAATACCCATGTAGGCTATTACAGTCCACCTCCACTAAGACGTGTGCGCGCTCGTGAAACGTTTCGTGACGTTGGCAGACGAAAAAGCCGTTGGACTGCACAAAATTACCGACCCAAAGGCAAAAGCCACAGTAAGTTTGGTAATTCGTAACCCATACTAACTACAAAATGTGCCCATATTTTTTTCAACAACTCGGCCGCAAGCGACCGAGATTTTTTCCGTTAAAAAAATAAGAGCGTGTTTAACCGCCAGCAGTTAAAGTTGGGATAAACTGTAAGCTATCATCCACTGACTTTGTTTCAAGAGCACACGACGGCGTCGTCGTAAACAAGGCGGCCTTACTTCTAAAAGTGCTATATAATGTTTTAGACAAACCCTCTCGGGCATTGTCAGTAATCTTAATGCTGCTATACACCACATTTCGACCAAAATTACTCAAAAAAGACTTCATCAGATCATGAATCGCCCGCTTAATCGTCTTTAAAAAAGAAAACAAACCAGTCTCATTTATAGTAGGCATTGCTTCTGTTAGCGATTTTAACAGCTGAGCAGATTGATGAATCCGATCACCTGAAAGATTTTCTTGAGCTCCATCACTCTCAATAATTTTTTTCATCTGTTGCAGCAGAAAGGCATTCTCCCTAAGCGCAGGGGCTTTATCAAAAATGATTACTCGACTTGCAAGAAAAGTTTTAAGGTGATTAGCCTCTGCAATAGGTTCTGGAGCCTCCGCCTTATACTCTTGCTCCTGAACTTGTTTATCATCAGCGACGGGTAACTTTTTGGCTTCCGCCGCTTGTAAAGTTTGCTCAATTTCAGCTCGCAGAGAAAAAGACTTACCCATTCCCGGCTCAAAATAGAGCTCTGTCGCTTCACTCTTTGGAGCTTGCTGTTTTGCCGCAAATGATTTCAAGTAGCCCAGCAAGGTATCAACCTGAAAAGGGTATTTAGATAACAAATTTGCTTCTTCAAACTTCGGATCATAAGGGATACCTTTTGCCGCCTGCTTACACCATTCATCCAACTGATAAATATCAAATGCACTAAATTTATAGGTATTATTTATAATTTGCTGTTTAACTTGACCGATAATCATTTTAAAGTAATCAAAATCTCGGGGATTCAAATTTGGATTTTTTTCTACGGCACTTAACCAACGCTCAATTTCCACCAACCTATATAACACCAAAACACATCGACGTATTTTATTCACAGCTTGTGTGTTTTCTAAACTTGGGTCACATAGAGCTTCGATGACCTTACTAACACTATTTAATACTTGGTTTATTCCTTTATTGGGACCTATACGAGAGTCAAATCGCTTAACCAAATCATGCTTAATGTCGCCGATGTCATTTAGACTTCTCTCTATCCAATCACAAGATGAAACTATATTCACATTTTCCTGTGTAAAATCAACAGCTATGCTTTCTAGAAATAATTTTTCAATTTCACGCTCTTTTTCTTCACCTTCATACCATGCTTCTATGTTCTTTAATGCAAACGAACGATGCTCAGAAAGATAACGACTCTTATCACCAAGCCTCTCTGTGTTTTTTTGAATAAAATCCTTCAGTCGAGCACGACGAACTTTTGTTAACTTACTCGCCACCTTTTTCAACCGATTCTCTGCTGGCGATATAGAAGCAATCGCAGTCGCAACCTGTTCCACTAACCTTTTGGTCGCAGCAGTCCGGCATTGAAACAGTTGAGTATTTTCGATTGGAATATTACGATCTTTAAGATATAGGGCGTATTCAAGCAAATTTTGATTTTCATACTGCTTGTCGTCGACATCAACCCCTTTTGATTGTAAACGGTTTAATGCCAAATCAATATGATTGGAAAGATTTCCCCTTAACTCAGC
>CAXMUH010000099.1:0-8221 GCA_964196565.1 uncultured Legionellaceae bacterium
AAAGGTTTTTACGCCAAGTGACGCCATCCACCCACCAGCAAAATTAATCCCATAACCTACTGCAAATCCTTCGCTATACAGACCGACATTAGAATATGAGCTGTGCGTAAAGCCAAAGGCCATACCATCATTTATCCCAGAGCCTACGTTAGAAACGTAGCTACTAGTATCCTCCCAAGCCTGAGCCGCAGAATAATCCATCCCCGTGGGATCAATATAAAAATACGGATTATCTGCCGCATACGCATAGCGATTAAATGTCATCGGCTTTTTGGCATTAAACCCAACCGGGTCCATCGCCATAAAGCGACCGATCACTGGATCAAAGTATCTGGCTCCATAATACATCAGGCCATCATCTTTGTCTTCCACTTTTCCGGTGTACCATTGCGGGTTATCTGCACCAATGGTTTTATTTAAACGCTCGCCATAAGGTTGGTAATGTTGTTCCCATAATTTATTGCCATTGATATCGGTTGCGGCGATCGGGCTTCCTAGCAAGTTATTATGGAAATAGGTGATCTTGCTGTTGTCTTTTGTCGTTTCGAGTTGCACGACTTTTTGGCTGTTAAGATAAACATAGTCTTTTGACCAACCAGCGTTTTCATTTTTCTCGAAGAGCAGGGTGCCGGCTTGGTTGTAAATACTATAAACATTATCATTCGCTACCAAGCGTTGGCCATTACCATCATATTGATAACTGTCGAGCACTTTGCCGCTTTGATTTTTAACTTGGGTTAAGTTGCCGTCCAATGTGTAGTTGAAAATATTCTTGCCATTGTTAATGACATTACCCAGTGCATCATAATTGAAATCACGCACTGCAGCACCGCTGACAGATTTCAGTAAGTCATGTTCATCAAGGGTATAAATCAGACTGGCGCTTCCTAAATCCATCTCATCAATATCGCCATTGACAGTATAATGAATCGTGCCATTACCCCATTTGCCATTGGCTGTAGTTAAGCGATTTACACCATCGTAGTCTAAGGTTAAATTATAGCTCGGGTCTTCTTTATCGGTAATGCTGCTGATATTGTCATTATCATCGTATTGATAAGTACGCTCAATATCGATCGGGTCTTTTTTGAAGACTAAAGTTTCTGGCAGTAGGCGCGCATTTAAGCTGGTTGTTGCGGTTACGCCATTGCCATATTGCATTGACTGGATAATTCCATTGGCGTAGTAGTGAATGGAATTTACGCAGTCACCCACTTTTGTCACATCCCCAAACGCATCAGATGTATAGCTGATGAGCTTTTTATCTGGATAGACAATGTCGATAAGATGATTCAAGTCATCATAATCATAGTGTAGATTAAATAATTTTGTGCCGATCTTAATATTTTCGTCGGTTAAATTATCATTGACGTCATAGACATAGTCTTGATGAATATTGCCTTTGCTTAAGGTTTTTAATTTGCCGCCAGGATAATAGGTTTTAATCGTGGAAGGTGTACTATCCGAATAGTCCGCTTCTTTTAATCGATTGAGCTTATCATAGTGATATGTCGTTACAAGTTTGCCGATTGTTTTAGTGCTCATATTACCCACCGCATCACGACCAAACGACGTCAAATCAATTTCTGGATTGTTAATCGATTTTAAAAAGAAATTGGGGTAATAGTCATACACTCGGGTCAGCTTATCTTGGGCAACCGATTTAATATGCCCAAAAACATCTCGACCTATTTTAGTGGTAATGCCTTCGGGTTGATCAATTTGAATGAGATTGGCATCACTGGGATTGCCGTACGATTGATAGGTCGTCGTGGTGGCAAACCCTCGAGCATCGTTAGTTTTAATGTGATGGCCTAACAAATACTCATAGCTTTTTTGATGGCCTGTTTTCGTGGGAAAGTGTTCTTGGGTTATGCGACCCAACGCATCATATTGATAATACTTTCCTAGCGTTGGATTGCCGGTGTGTCCATCAAACGTATAAGTTTGAAACGCTAAGCGGTTTCCATTATCGTAGGATTTGGCATTTTTAATGATTGAGCCGGTCGATAAATCGATTTTATCGACTTCGATCTCTTGGTTAAGTGCGTTCACTTTGTTGATCGTTTTTAAATGACCCTTAACCACGGTGTTTCCACCCGGCCCTGATTCCGCCTCATCATAAGTGATGGTTGTAACATTGTTTTTTGGGTCGGTGATGGTTTTTACGCGGTTTAAATCATCATAAGTGTACTTGGTGGTGTGTTGATTAGCATCGGTTTGACTCTGCACGGTGCCGGTCGGATTAATTTTTTTAGTGCTTGTGGTACCATCGGCGTATTGAACAATTTTTGCTTGACCGCGATAATAATCTGAAAAGGTTGTCGCATGTTGATTCGCATCAGTTATGGTTGCAAGGTTACCCTCATTATTATACGTATAAGTGGTGGGCACACCAAAAAGCTTATGTGAGGTTAGCTCTCCAAAATCATTATAAGCATTTTCTACGGCTAACGTGCCATCCACTGTTTTTGTTTTAATGCCCCCAATAATGAATTTACCAGGGTTGGTATAATACGTTAAGTCTGTTTTACGTTTTTTGTTGTCGTCGCCAATTTCTTCAATATGACCGGGCCGGCCGTATTGATCATACTTACTATAATGCGTGATATAAGTGCCCACATCAGGAATTACTATTTTATGTAAGGTTTTTTTAGGTACTGCATACTGAGTTGCAAGATGCTGGCCATCGCCATGATCTGTAATCGCCAACCAATTATCCGCAAATTTGCCAGTAAAAATTATTCTGGGCGTGAAGTTAAAAGTATCTGCGCGTAACAGCTGACCGTTTTTAGCATAGGTTCCTATACTATCAACTAACCCATATTCCCAAACGGCATAATTATATTGGTTTCGTTGATCCTGTCCGTATGCCGGAATAATGTAATGAAAGGTGACTTGTTTATGAGGTCCTGTAATTGTTGTGGTGCCGTCGTTTGAACCAATTGAATAAGAATAAGCCCAGGTTTGAGTTTGAATATTGGGACTCGAAATTGTTTTTTGAGCTAATACACTGGGTTCAGTGATATCTTTTGAATAAGGCAACACACCCGGTGCACTGCCATCATAATCAACATAAGAATATTTCGTTAGTAGATGACTCGGAGACAAGGAGTCTCTTAAGGTATATCTCAAGTGTTGCGAATGAATAATGTGTTGATCATATCTATAGTTCCATAATTTTCCATCGGGGCGAATCGCCTGCCGAAAGCGAAAATCAAGTCCGACACAGTGATCTGCGCCATAAGGGATGTCTCGACAATAGATGATATAGGGGTACTTCCAGGTTTGGCCATTTGTTTGGCCATTTGTACTGACTTCCATGACCATCAAATTTTTAGCCATATCGGCCCTATATTTAAAGTCAACTTCTCGACCATCACTGGCGGTAATCTTATGTAAGTAGGAAAAAGTATTGTACCACTTATATTCAAAAATAATGCTATTACCATGAAGGTCTGTCACTTTTGTCAATTGTATGTGATAGGGCTCAAAGCTTTCGTCGCGATGAGACTGATAAGGGTGAAGAAATAACCCAAACTTAGCATGATAGTAATACTTAATCCCTTGAGGAGAAGTTAACGTAATCGTTATATCCACTGAATTAAGATGATTAACGTCTGCTTGCCAATTGTTAGAAGAAACAAAACGATTTGTATTGCTATGACTATTAGGGTACATGCGAATGTTTTGGCCATTTGGTAAACGAACAGTAAATGCCAAAAGAATACCTTGCCAATTATCATCTGCAGAAATAATAGGAACATTCGGCCCAATATACCAAGCACCTCGGCATGAATACTTATCTAAATTCCCGAGGAGCATTCCCACCACCGCAATACATTGGGTGTTGCGTTCAGAAAGTGGATCATAACGCCGAATAATTTGAATCGGTAAAGTACCATTGCCCGGTAAATTGATATCCACGTAATGCAGCGTGAGATCTCCAGAAACGGGGTCATACCCTTCGTGCGGAAGATTGCTGACGAGATTTTCAACGCCATAAGTTGGCGCATTGTGAGCAGCTGGATCTACGCTAAAGCTGGTTTTAGAAGTTGGTGAAACACTTGCTATAATCGATATCGTGCAAATACTAATAATAATAGCTAATAATAATGTGATTAACCTTTTCATTTAGATTCCCTGAAAAAATATTTTTAACCTTGTACACAGATAAATTGTCATCAAAGTAAAACGTACCTGTTTGCTGACAAAAAAAATACCTCAGGCTTCTTGATTGATTTTGTGAGCGATTTCGCACAGTGAAAAATCTATATCGAATCACTTAGTTGAGATTAAACACAAAACATTAAGCTAAAGTTAATTCTAGGAATATTAAGTAGATATTATGGGGCCGTGTTACAGCTTAATTGTATCTAGTATCTAGTGGAGCTGAACAATTAAAAAATATGGGGCTAAATTTAGTTTGCGACCCGAATTTGTAGTACAGCTCCACTTATAAACCTAACCTTTCAAAACTCTAAGAATCACCATAGCTGGTGAGTCGACATCAAGGTCAGTTGATTGGTCCACAGATAATGTACAATTAATATTTGTCTTGCCGACCTGTTCGACATGTGCATTTTCTATTTTTCCGGCTGAGCTTCTTTCATAATGCCCAAAGCAACTAATATTGCTACCATCAACAATGATTTTTATTTGACTGGTTGATGCCAAATTTCCCAGGCATGCCGACTTATCATTAGGCTCAAAAACCTTGTTTTTAAAGCAATCAAAATCACCAGTCGCATTAACAACATAAAATGTTTTGCCAGTGCCATTATAAATACCGACTATAATATCCGTGCTATCTATAGGAATTGCCCTTACAGGGTCGTTAGCATTTATCGAGACCAAAAAAAACATCCCAGCTAGAAAACATATTAATTTCCATTTCATTACATATCCCTCATCTTTTAAAAATTTAGTGGCTGCTGCCAAAGAGCAGAAATACAAATATAACAGGATAATTATGAAATTCAATGTGATTACTGCAAAAGAATTGAAATCGATAGTCAGGTAGACTCTGTATCCGGCAAATCTTAGAGCCTACCATTGTAATTAGGCTTACTTCTTTTTAGCGACTCGTCTGCGCTTTGCAGCAGGTTTACGCTTTACTGTTTTTGCTTTCTTGGCACGTTTCGCTTTACGAACTGGCTTCTTCTTTTTGGCTGTCGCTTTTTTCTTAGCTACAGCGGCTGCTTTTTTCGCAGCAGCAGATTCTTTAGCTTCGGCTTTTTTTAGTTCTGATGCAGCTTTTTTAAGACGTGATTCTAACTTTTTAACCCTGACTTTGGCTCGTGAAAGTGCTGTTTTTTTAACTGGCATTATGCTCTCCTTGTTAGTTAATGCGACTATCCATTCAAGCATATAATATACATGTGTTCAACTATTATCTTGCACAAACATAATATAAAAATCAAAAAAAACAATAGATTACACATCATATGCCTTCTTTTAATTCATCTCCGGGCAATTTCTAATTCTTTACTCGGCGTTTTCTCGGTTTTTTTAATAAAGTCATGCAAAATCACTATCTCATCGTTTTTTAATACACGCCATAATAACATTATCTTTTCTGTCATAACCAATGTTGACAATTTGTTCTCTGAAGTCGCAATAGATTGGCACCTTGTCAGAGGTGATAGTAATAACAGATCCAATGGCTGCTTTATTGGCTTGTTTCGTTGTTGTGATTTTTACAGCAAATATTGTTGAGCAAAAAGACATTGTCATTATGGCTAATAAAAATTTGTAGGGCATAGGAACCTCCTAGTCTATGGTTAAAATAGCAACACCAAGGCCGATGATGCCGGTGATCATCAAATGTTCGTAGAACGCCTTGTCAAAATGTAATAAAAGCTCGTGGGTACCGATACTGTGTGCAATAGAGCCACCAACAATCATCGCTAAAATTGGCAAAAGTAAGCTTCTTGTGGCTGATTTAATGATTTGAATAGCCGCAAAAATTTGAATGCCGATAGCAAAGTAGCTTCGGTATTTCCCAAATCCTGCCATATCCACTTCATGAAAAATATAGTAAAGCGCCACCATGGAAAGCAGTAAGGCAATGACATTGCCGATGATGGGCCGAAACGAGAACATGTTTTTGATGCGCCCAATAAGCAAATCGAAGAAGTGACGCTTATTTCTTTTTGCTTTGAGCACTTTATCTGTATCAGGCATTTGCATCGCGCCATCGAACTCTGTGGGCATGTGAGCTGCGCTATAGGTGATATCATGCAATTCTTGCTTTAGCTTTTCGTATTCTGCTTTTTGTTTAGCTTCTCTTATTTTTTCTTTAAGTTCACTCAGCTCCTCTTCTGTTGGGGGCAAAGTCGTCTCTAATGTTTTTTTAATTTCCATTTTGTATGTCTCCATTATTATCAATTTTTTTATTTGTTGTATTCGTCTTCTTCAAAACCTAAAAATGCTGCTTCACCCTTGAGTTGGAAAAGCGTTTTTGTACTCGGGTCACGAGAAAGTTCTTCTTCTGCGCTAATGAGCGCACCCAGAATGACAGCTTTGCTGAGCCCGCACAGCTTGGCTTTGATGACCAAGCCTCCAAACTCAATTTTTTTTCGAGTTTCTGCTTTGCGCCGTTTGATTTTCTCAAGAGAAAGTTTACGCTCTAATCTGGCAATTTCTTGTGATTTTCGCTTAACTTTCTCCTGAATATCACGAGCTTGCATCAGTTAAGGCTTGTGAAAGTTTAGCAAAGTGGTGATCAATGACTTTGTTGTCGTAGGCATCGAGACCATGTTTAACGGCTAGTTTACCAATCTCTATTTTTCGTCTTTGTTGCAAATGAGAGAGCTCAATTTTCGCATTTTCTATTTTTTCAATTAGCTTGTTTTCTTTTTGCTTCAGGCTAGTTTTTTGTTTCTTTATTTGATTAGACATGGACACAATCCTTACCAATTATACATTACCCCTCTATCATTAATTATCTCTCGTTTTTAAGATTAAATCAATACGGAAGCGAAGCTTTTCAATATTTTTGCGACAGCAAAAATCCAAAACTCCCTTTTCGAGCAAAGCGAGAATGTCTAAGGGCGCAATGTGCAAACTTACGTTTGCATGCTATACTGCTTCTCATGGCTATCGCGTTTGCAAGGATTTCATATCATTCACGCAGCAAGGGACACAGTGCTGTCGCTGGTGCTGCTTATCGCGCAGGTGAAGTGCTCACTGATGAACGAACCGGCGAGCAACATGATTTCAAAAACCGCGGAGATGTTGCCCATTCAGAAATTCTTTTACCAGAAAACGCAGACCGTAAATTTTTAAATCGTGAAACTCTTTGGAATGCGGTTGAAGCTGCTGAGGTCAGGAAAAACTCACAAGTGGCGAAAGATATTGTTTTGGCATTGCCTCACGATCTCGATTTAACGCACCACATCGAATTAGCACGTAACTTTGCGCATTCGCATTTTGTCAGCAAAGGCGTGGTCGCTGATTTTTCAATTCACGATCATGGTGATGGTAATCCTCATGCCCACATCTATGTCACGACACGTCGATTACAAGGCAATCAATTTGAGCGATACAAGGCACGAGATCTTGAGCCGGATGTGGCACGTGGACGTGTCGTTGATCCGCAGTATTGGGGTGAGCAATGGCGAGAATATCAGAATCGATATTTTGCCAAACACGATATTGATCTCATGGTCGATGCGAATCATATTTTTTCTCAGCGCCATGAAGGTCGTATACGATATCAAAAGGGACATTACCTCAAAGAAGAAAATATCCTACGACGTGAAGCCAGTGTTGAGATTGCAGTCAACGACCCAAGCAGTGTTTTAAACATTCTTGGGACGAAACATGCTGTCTTTTCTGATCGTGATATTGCTCTGCTTCTTAACAAAAACACTGAAACTCAAGAGCAATTTGAAACAGCGCTACATCGATTAAAGGCACACAAAGATCTTTTACTGTTAGGGCCCGGTGATGATGGTAGAGATCGTTATACCACGCGTGCTAATTATGAGCGCGAAGCTTTGATGGCAGATCGTGCGATCGAATTATCTCTTCTTAAAAATCACACAGTCTCTCGCTCATCCATTACGCATGCAGCACGAGAATTTAGTCTTAATGAAGAACAAAAGATTGCGCTTACGTACCTAGGTAAAGGTAGCGATATTTGCGCTGTGGTTGGTCGTGCTGGAACCGGTAAATCTTACATGATGCGTGCAGCGCTGCAAATGTGGGAAAAAGA
>CAXMUH010000100.1:0-1524 GCA_964196565.1 uncultured Legionellaceae bacterium
AGGCGAGCGGCGATGGAAAATCGTTCGATCAGTCAGGAAGTTGTGTCCATTTTAAAAGCTTATCTTTCGATTCCCGGTAGTCAGCATCAAAAGGTCAGCCAGCAGTTTTTAGAGCTTTGTGGCTCCTGGGAAGATGATGAGTCAGCGGAAAATTTGGCAAAAATGGTTCGCGACAGCCGAACCAAACCAGGGCAACATCGGAAAGTGCAAATTTAATGTACCTGCTGGATACCGATACGCTCATATATTCTTTTAAAGGTAATGAGAAAGTAATTGAGAATATTAAGTGCCATGCTGATGCACCCAAGGCTTTGTCGGTGATTAGTTATGGTGAACTTATCTATGGAGCGTATAAATCAGCTCAGGTGTCGAGCAATTTGGCCAGAGTTCATCGATTAAGAGAAATCTTTCCGATTATAGATACTACCTCATCGATAGTGGAATGTTTTGGCACGATAAAAGCGGAGTTGAGTAAAAAAGGAATAACAGTTGATGACTTCGATCTGTTGATTGGCTCTACTGCTATAACTCTTGGGTATACGGTTGTTACTAATAATGAAAAACACTTTAAAAAAATACCCGATTTAAAAATAGTGAATTGGTATTAAAACGAACCCCGACCTGCTCAGTATCGTAGGGTGCAATAACCAACGGGCATTGCACCAAATGCTAGCCCAACATGATTAATCCGATCTAATATTTTGGGGCTGGCCCCCCCCCAACCTGGGTGCTTTTTCCCAATAAAGTAGAAATCATTAATTTACAGAAACTTGCATTATATGGAAGTTACTGAAAATTAATGATATGACGCCGTTAACCGAACTCATTATTAAAACTGGCAATGCAAACCGTATTTTATCTGTCCAACAATTGGAGCGTTTGCTCGGGGGTAGTAATGCTCGTCGCTATGGCCAGGTTAATCGCGCGCTAAAGGCAGGTGAATTACTTCAGGCGCGGCGCGGTTTGTACCTGTTAGCGAACGGCTATCGTGCTGCGCCTGACCACTGAAGAGGACGAAGCCTTACTTGATTTAGCGATTGAAATGGTATAATTTCTATACCATGTTAGCCTTTGAGTATGACAAGAGCAAAAGCGAGACAAACCTGTTAAAACATGGCATAGATTTCGTAGATGCACAATTGCTATGGCTTGATCCTGATCTTTTGGAGGTTCCTGCTAAAACGCAGGATGAATCTCGTCATTTAATCATTGGCGTCATTGCAGAGAAACATTGGTCTGCTGTTATAACTTATAGAGACGATAATATTCGTATCATTTCTGTGCGTAGATCAAGAAGTGAGGAGATTAAACTATATGAAAGCTAAAAAATTCGATTCAGACTTTGAAAGTGGAAAAGATATAACCCGGTCTCTCGATCTTTCGAGGATTAAACGTCCCAATCAAATTCAAAAAAGAGTAAACGTGGATTTTCCTACCTGGATGATAGATTCATTAGATAAAGAAGCTTCTCGATTAGGGGTAACGCGGCAGTCAATTATTAAGGTTTGGCTGGCTGAACGTTTA
>CAXMUH010000101.1:0-6676 GCA_964196565.1 uncultured Legionellaceae bacterium
GTTTCACCCACAAAATTAAAACCGGTGGCTTTTAATTTTTTCGCCATCGCTTTTGACTCAACTGAAGTAGCAGGTATTTTATCCGTTGTGCGCCACTCATTTATAATTACATCGCCATCGGTAAATTGCCACATAAAATCAGTAAAATTCACACCCTGTTCTTTTAACTTTAAATAAGTTTTTGCATTATTAATCGCTGAGGTAATTTTTAATTTATTACGAATAATCCCTGTATTTTGCATTAATTGATTAATTTGAGCTTGATTAAAACGCGCCAATTTCTGTGGGTCGAAATGAGCAAATGACGCTCGCATATTTTCGCGTTTATTTAAAATCGTAATCCAGCTTAGACCCGCTTGCATCCCCTCCAACAATAGAAACTCGAATAAAATTTGTTCATCTAACTCAGGGACGCCCCACTCGTGATCGTGGTAGTCAACATAAATTGGAATATCACCACACCAATGGCATCTTTTTAGCATCGCTCAATTCTCATAAATTGCGTTACACAAATAAACGTCTTACAATATCCACCCACACTTTCAATCATCAAGGACCACCAGCTGTGATAAGCAGATCATATTATAAGCTAACCACTTTAACATGGATCACTCTTTGGGTCAGCTTAATGGCGACCTTTGTGGTTTTTTTGCCCGGATTCAGTGAGTTTGATACCTCAAAGTATTTAACCATTTCAGAAGATATGATGCGACAACACAATTATCTGCTTGCCTATTGGCAAGGCCATATTTATAGCGATAAACCTCCGCTGTTATTTTGGTTATTTATTGGCGGATGGAAAGTATTTGGCTTCTCATATTGGTGGCCACAATTTGTTGTTATGGCGATCGCCACATTGAGCATCTTTGCCAGCCAAAAATTGGGGAAAAGCCTGTGGCCAAACCAACCCACCATTGCTAATTTAATCCCAATTATTTTAGTCGGTTGCTTTTATTGGGTTTGGTTCGCCAAACAAATACGCGTCGATAGTATTTTGGTGCTCGCAACTCTACTCAGCATTTACTGCATCGTTAAGTCCATTCAAGGGAAAAAAATATATTGGCTCGGCTATGTGCTTGCCATTGGCCTTGGCGGCTTTGCCAAAGGTCCCGTTATTTTAGCATTTGTACTTCTGCCTGCTATTTTTCTACCCGTCATGATCGATAATGAAAATGGATTTTCACCCAAATGGTATGCCTTTCTAGGCCTTGCCACCATCATCGGTTTAGCAATCCCACTGACCTGGGCGATCCCTGCCGCTATTCAAGGTGGATCTGCATTTACGCAAGAAATTTTTTATCGCCAAATCACCCATCGCCAATCGATGCATCAATCTTCTTTATTTTTTTACGTGAGCCGATTGCCTTTATGGTTGTTACCTTGGTCTATTTACCCACCGGCGTACAAAGGCTTGCGCTCATTAAAACTTTTCAAGCCGGTCAGTTGTGATACGGCATGCTTGGCGATAATTCTGTGCGGCATTGTGGCTTTTAGCGTATTTGGACAAAAGCTTCCGCATTATTTATACCCACTTTTTCCTTTTTTCGCTATTTTAATTGCACGGCTTTGTGCGCACCCAACCATCTACAAGCAGCGCCACCAGTGGCCTATGGCTATTTTAATTTTTGCGCTTGCCTTATTTTGTTTAAGTTTTCCTTTTATCAGCGCCTCACTACCAGAAAAAGCATTTATCCGCGGCTATTTTTTACAAGAGATCAATTTAAACTTATGGGGAGGCGCACTACTCGTCACAGCACTTGTGCTTTTGTTCGCAAACCTTAGAACCAAATTTCTGCAAATTATCCTAATCAGCTGTTCCAGCGTTTTGATTGCACTTTTTGTCAATAATGCGGTGCTTTACAGTTATCAAAAGCATATTAATAAAAAACAATTAATAAAAGCCCTTAATACAATAGAGCAACCTGTTATTGCCAGCGGTGATTTTAAAGATCAACAAATAACAAACTATATTCAGCAGCACCATATTCAAGTACTGCCCCAAGATCAACTGCAACACTGGCAAGCGACGCATAAAGATTACGCTGTGCTAACAACGCAGATGAACCTGATACATCAAAAGCAAAAGCCCATTGCTTGGTATTATCAGACGCGATTTTCAGTGGTTAGTTTGTGGGATTAACAACCTCAGAACTAGGTGAAATTTTTCGTTCTTTTTTGATAAAATAAATATTACGCAGATAAATCAAAAGTCCGGTTGATTGACCAATAATAAAAACCGGGTCACGTTTAAAAATTGCATATGAAAGTAGAACCACACCACCGGTTAAACTAAAGTACCAAAACACATCTGGAATAACGCTTTTGCGACGATACTCACTCACGATCCACTGAATTAAAAATCGCATTGCAAATAATGTTTGGCCGGTTAATCCAATACCAAGCCAAATTAAATCATTGGTAGAATAGTGCTTAAACATCGTGCTCTCTCTCAACTTCTATAAATCGTTTCATCAACCAGGCAACACCGATAAGATCGACAATACCTGCCCACAGTCGATTCATCACCCCGTACTTTGAAACGCCAGCAACTCGCTCTCGATGCGATACGTGAACTTGTAAAACACGTGCCCCAGCACGTCGAAAAAGTGCGGGTAAAAAACGGTGGCAATTTTTAAAAAGCGGTAAAGTTAAAAACAAATCTCGTGGAAAAATTTTTATTCCACAGCCGCTGTCCGGACAGTCATCCTTTAAAAAACTACGACGCACATTATTTGCAATTTTTGATGAACACTTTCGCAGCCAGTTATCCAAACGCTGCGCGCGTTGGCCCATACATAAAACATACTGTGAATTCTGCTGGTTAACCGCCTCAATCAGTAGCGGCAAGTCTTTGGGGTCATTTTGCCGATCACCGTCCAATGTCGCAATCCAAGGATGGCGTGCTTGGCGTACACCCGAAACAACAGCAGCGCTTTGTCCACAATTAGATCGATGTGAAACCAAGCGAACATTTGAGTATTTGCTGCACATGCGTTGAATGCACAAAACAGTTTCATCACTGCTGGCGTCATCAACAAAGATAATTTCATAGTCAATTTTGTCCGCTAACGCCTGAATCACTTCTTCGGTTAACGGTTGCACATTATTCTGCTCATTGTAAACCGGAATTACGACAGAAAGCGCTTCTATGTTCATATAAATATCCTTATAAATTGTGCTTGCTATTATGCCCACATCTCTCTAAAAAGCAAATTTGGTCATTGTTTGATGTTTGATTGTTTGATGTGCAAAGCGCATCAAACAAATCAATCATCACTTCTCAATCAACTAAAAAGGCTGTAAAATCTTGATCCAAGTAATCGATCTGAAATCATAATGGAGCTGCATAGTGGAAACAAGGACTATCTTAGATCAAACAATACATACTCAACCTCTACAATCTCCATCGATCGCAGTATTGCTGCCATGTCATAATGAAGAGGCCACGATTAAAGAGGTTGTGCAAGCATTTTACAAGGCGCTACCCACCTGCACCGTTTACGTCTATGATAATGCTTCTACGGACAAAACAGCAGAAAAAGCCCTCAATGCTGGCGCTGTGGTCCGCTTTGAGAATCGAAAAGGCAAAGGCAATGTGATTCGCAGAATGTTTGCCGATATTGAAGCCGATATTTATATTAGTGCTGACGGTGATTTAACCTATGACGCTGCTGCAAGCCCCAAAATGGTTAACATGTTAACCAACAATTATCTGGATATGGTGGTTGGCACCCGCGCTGATAATAAGCAAGATAAAAAAACATACCGACCTGGACATCGGTTTGGAAATGCCTTCTTTACCAATGCAGTCGGTTTCTTATTTGGTAAAAGCTTTACGGACATTTTATCCGGGTATCGCGTTTTTTCACGCCGCTTTGTTAAATCATTTCCAGCACTTTCGCATGGCTTTGATATCGAAACTGAGTTGACCATTCATAGCCTGGAACTTAAACTTCCCGTCGATGAAATAGAAACTGAATATGCTTCACGTCCACAGGGTTCCACCAGCAAACTCAATAAGTATCGTGACGGCATCAAAATATTATTTCGCTTATTATTAATGCTAAAAGAAACCCGACCTTTATTTTTCTTTGGAACTATTGCATTTTTGCTGGCGATGATATCCGTATTGCTCGCCGCACCACTTTTTCACACTTACCTGATTAGCCATGCGGTGCCTAGAATTCCAACCGCAATCCTATCAACGGCCATCATGATGCTGTCTTTTATCAGTCTAACCTCTGGTATTATTCTCGATAGCGTGTGCCGCGGCCGCAAAGAAAGAAAATACCTTTATTACTTATCATTACCATGGATGAAAAAAGATATTGCAAATGCTAAAACCCACGTGGATCAATAAACTACTTCAGTTTAAATTAATACGTTTTGCTTTAGTCGGTGGAATCGGCTTTATCGTCGACGCTGGAGTTTTACTGATAGCACACCTGTATTTTAATTTAAATCTAGCACGGCTAATTTCAATATCAGCCGCAATCACTTGCACCTGGGCATTAAATCGAATTTTTACATTTCAATCTTCTGACCCAGGTTATAAATCTGAATGGATGCGATACTCCATGGTCTGCACCGTTGGCAGCAGCTTGAGTTATTTTGGTTTTATAACGCTCACTCATTTATCAAATTGGCTTTATCAATATCCCATCGTGCCACTCGCCATTGTCAGCGTATTAACCGCGTTCTTTAATTATTATTTCTCTCAACTATTTGCATTTAAACAAGTAGCAACAGAATAAGCGAACCCCTAAAATGAAGCATTCTAAAATCATTATCATTGGTAGTGGCCCAGCTGGGACTTCTGTAGCATGGCCTTTAGTCAAAGCTGGATTACAGGTTTTAATGATTGATGCTGGCGCCACAAGTAAAGCGTCAGCTATTGAAAAGGGGGATCTGCAAAGCATACGAGAATCCTTTGGTCCAAATGCGGATCTTTTTATTGATGATGATTTAAATCATATACTGGAAAATGAAAACAATTCACCCAAGCTGCGCTCGCCACGCTATCAATATGTTTTTGATAATTTTATAAAGCGTTATAATATTAAGCTTAATAATTTTAAAGCGGTGGGTTCTCTGGCAAAGGGTGGCCTCTCAAATGCCTGGGGTGCGGTATGTTACACTTTTAGCCCGCAAGAATTTTACCCAGATTATAGCGTTTACCAAGCGCTGGTTAAATCCTATCTCAAAGTGGCTCTGCGAATCGGCATCAGTGGACCACGGTTTGATAATCTCAGCAAGCATTTTCTCCCTCAAATCAAAGTACAAAAATCATTGGCGCTGCATCCCAGCTGTGAATACCTATTTAATAGATACAATCAACAATTTTTTAAAAATTTCACCTTAGGCCAACCCAGAACTGCTGTTATCACTGAAGACTTCAACCAACGCAAAGCCTGCCAATTGCAAAATATGTGCCTTTGGGGATGCAGTGAACACGCCATCTATAATGCTGCAGATGAAATTAAAGACCTTAAACAATACTCAAACTTTACTTATTTAAACGATGTGTTTGTAGACGAAATTGTCAAAAAAGGTAATCAATACTGCATTGAAGGGACACAGATAAGCAACAATAGCAGCATTCAACTTTATTGCGATATTATTATTGTTGCTGCCGGAACAATCGGTTCTACTATACTAACCCTAAAATATACAAAAACATTCAATCAGCCGTTACGCTTATTATCAAACCCGTGCGTTGCTAGCGCTTATATCATTCCAAAGCGTTTAGGAAATGCAATAACTAAAAAGTCCTTTGGTATGGGCCAATTAGCCTTTAATATTGATGATGTTTTTGGAACAGTTTATACACCAGAAGGCTTATTAGCGAATGAGCTGATTAATCACCTCCCTTTTACCAGGCCCAATGCAATTAAGCTCACAAAATATCTAACCTCATCGATGTTGCTGACCAATTGCTTTTTACCGGGAAGCAGAAGCCGCAACACACTGCAAATCAAAGACGGTGCTGCGCATATCGAAGGGAAGCACGTCAATATAAATAAAAATATAACAAAAGAACTGCGACGATCAATGCGTAGATTAGGCGCCTGGCCATTACCCATGAGTTCAAAATCAACCGTGCCCGGAAGTGATATTCATTATGCCGGAACGCTGCCGATGTCAGTTGATCCAAAACCGTTGACCGTTAACGCGTTTGGTGAATTACATGGCCACAAGAATTATTATATTGTTGATGGTTCTATTCTATCAATATTGCCAGCAAAAAATTTAACGTTCACCATTATGGCGAATGCCGATCGGATAGGTTGCCGACTCGCTGAATCTTTAACCACAAGCCAAGCAAAATCCGAAAAAGTAAGTATATAAGTTCAGCCCTACCTGACTGTGCTTTTTCTGTGAAAACGTTCGAGCGCGGTGACAAAAAAATATTGGATATATTTCTCTGTCATGCATAATTGCAATGTGGAAAGGTTGCAGGACGTTCAGGTTTATTCAATTATGCGCTTCAGCCTCACGAAACGGCTGATGAAATCTATAATCCTAGGGGGTCGACGGAGTCTATGCCTAGCGATGACAAAGGTGGTTTACCTAAAAAGGATAGATGTAATGTAAGCTAATGTTATTAAGTAGTGTGAACACTTGCATTATACTTCTGAGGTCAGGTCTTCGATTATAAGATTCTGCATAAAAAAAC
>CAXMUH010000102.1:0-13118 GCA_964196565.1 uncultured Legionellaceae bacterium
ATTAGCGTCAAAGATAGCGGAACAGTGCTGGTGATTTTCCACTCCAACACAATGGTTGAAACAATAAATGCAAACACAAATTCACTAAAGCCAAACAAAGCTGATGCGGCTCCTGCCATCTCTGGAAACGGTTCTATCGCACCGCCAGCACCACCGCCCATCAACATAGCACCGCCAATGCCCATAATCATCATTGGCCCCATAAATGCAGCAATGCTTAAACCAAAAATCAAATACCATAACAACATAACAATTCCTGACAATACGACTAGGATTGTCCCAATTAATACGGTTTTGTAAGTCCCAAATCGCTTCGCAGAATAACCACTGTATATACTACCCAAAAAGAATACCACTCCAAGAGCAGCAAAATAAAAACCAAAATGCTGTTTCTCAACATGCAATAAAGTTATAATGATGTAGGATGAAACCGAAAAAAATGTTAAAAAGCACGCAAATCCAGCAGAAGCGCAATAGACATACATTTTAAACGTGGTGTTTTTAATAATTAATCGATAATTTACAAATAAGTCCTTTGACAATTTCACCCTATTGGCAACGGGCAAAGTCTCCTTGATTTTTACAAATCCAAGTGTCGCAACAAAAAACGCCATTATGGCTAAAAACACAAATGATGAACGCCAACCATACCACTGTGCTAAATAGCCTCCTATTATGGGTGCAAATAAAGGGGACAGTGAAATTGTCGCATTCAAATAACTATAAATTTTCGCACACTCATCTCCTGAATATAAATCCCGTACGATTGCAAACGTTGCCACCATCATGCTACAAGATCCAAGTCCTTGAATAGCACGAGCCGCAATCAGTGTGGTGATGTTCGGTGATAGCGCCGCCAAGATATTGCCGACCAAGAACGTCAATGTACCAGCAATCACAATCCACCTTCTGCCAAAGCTATCGGACATCGGCCCTACAATCAGCTGCCCAACGCCTGTCATCAATAAAAACAAGCTGATCGTAAGTTGAACAATCTCTGGGGTGGTGGAAAAATACCTATCGATGCTTGGGATGCTAGGCAGATAAACATCTAAAGCGAAAGCAAAGGTAAAAATAAAGGGGGCTAAAAGCAAAACTGTTGACAGCGTTTTTCGTTGCATATTCTTACACTCCTTTGAATTAAGATTATAACATATAAATCATACAACTAAAAAATCACGATATTGATGTAGACAACTAAAATCATGTATACTTTATTCCCTAGACCCAAAGCATTTGGAAATTATGCCTTTTTAGTATCGGCTTTGACATTGGTAGCCTTGACTTTTTGACTAAAAATCTGCTCGAAGATGTTTTCTCTTACGCAGCGACGCTGCGGCTATGACAAGGCGCAACGGATTCATATTAAGAGACCTCTGCGTTCTTTTTATAACCGCAGCAAAGCCGCGTAAGGGGAAAAACTTGACTTGGCTCAATACAATATTCAAAACCTAAATCTCACCTGTGGGAACTATATATCCAAACAGGTATGATTTTAGAGGGTACCAAATAACAATGAATAAGCACACCACTGCACGCAATCTCCCACTTGCCATATTTTTAGTGGTTCTCGCAACCATCGCTTATGCGGCAATGGGGATCATGGTAAAATCCGCATTACCACAAACCCCGACTACTATTTTACTTTTTTTCCGTTTCCTTATTTTATTTTTATGCGTGTTACCTTTAGTGATGTCGAAAGGATTTGAGTTTATCAAAACCAAACACATTAAATTAAATTTATTACGTGCGGTGACAGCAGTGATTGCTATTTCGCTAACGTTTTTATCGATAAAATTTATTCCATTGGCCACTGTAATTTTACTCAGTAGCAGTGAACCTTTGTTCGTGCCTCTGGTATTTCGTCTAGCCAAAGGAACACCGATTATAGCTAATCTATATTGGGGCATTGGTATTGGGATTATTGGAATTGTTTTAATTTTACATCCAACACACGGTTTCTTTCATTATGCAACTTTACTTGCTTTAGCTGCAGGGATATTTCGCGCCATTTCGGTTAGCACAGCAAGAACGCTAACCAAGGTAGAATCGACTCGCACCATTATGTTTTATTTCTTTTCCCTTGGAACCATATTCACTGGCCTTAGCACTGTTCATAGTTGGCATAACACATCTAACTGGCCGTGGGCATTAATTATGGGTATTGGTATTAGCAGTTTCTTTTTCCAGCTTTGCTTAATCCAAGCGCTGAAATTTGCCCCAGCACGCCTAATTTCGCCCTTTGGTTTTTTAGCGGTTGTATTTACTGCACTGGCAGATTGGATTATATGGAATCAAATACCATCCTGGTTAACACTCACAGGAATCGTTTTAGTCATTGTTGGATCTACGTTAACAGTGGTTTTAGGTAAAAAAGCGAATATATAGAAACAGACCGGCTCTGGCAAACAATGCAAGTTCTTAATTAAATATTGCATGATTTGCCAGAGCCGGTCTGAACCTTTTTTCTGCATCAAAAAATACAATCACTTTGGTTGGCAATTCACCATTGATTTAGATTTAAAGAATCGTATAAAACGTACGCCCTTATTTCCTTGCCATGGGGTATATCCACACCACACGATATCTGATCCCCTGGCATTCGGCGAAAGAGCTAAGCCAAACATATAAAGAACACCAACACCACGATTTTTCATAGCTGGTACAGTAAATTTAACCTTTCCTCCTGATGCCAGTCGCTTTGTTGATATATACAACTTGGTATTATAATTGTTATCTTGGCGAACAGCTGGGTATATATATTTTTTATTAAATTTGTCGGATTTTTTAAATGTTATAGTGTAATTTTTTGCGAATACACTAAACGATAAAACTATTAAAAATGCAGTGAAAACTGCACAAAGTAATTTCTTCATGATCTTCTACCTACGGTTATTTTCCAACTTGTTTATGCATAAAGTATAGCACTGCATAATGTAAATATCTTAGTTTAAAATCAACTGGTTGGAGTGTGGCAACAGACTGGCTCTGCCAAACCATGCTATTTCTTAATTAAATATTGCATGCTTTGCCAGAGCCGGTCTGAACCTTCTTTTTCAATGGCTGGCACGTTATTTCTTCAACCACACAATTGTTTGTCATGGCTAACACCATCATCAGCATGGAAGTGATCTGTTCTGGCTCGATTGAGTGGTTTAACTCACCCCCTGGACGAAATTGCAGCTTATCAAAGAACGGCGTCATCACAAATCCAGGATTCACAATGGTAACTGCCACATCTGCAGTTGCACACTCAGCACGTAAACTCTGTGCAAAACCACGCAATGCGAATTTACTGGCACAATACATGGAGCCTTTTTTTTGCCCTGTTAACGCACATTCTGAACCTAAAAAAATAACTTTGGTATCTGCACGTTTTCTTAATTCTGAAATAAAAGTTTTTATCAATAAGGCCTGACTTAAAAAATTAACATTCATTAAAGATTGCATATCGGCAAATGAAAATTGTTCGATCTCTTTAAAGTCACCATAACCACCACAACAAACAATCGCGTCAATATCAGCATGCGCTGCACGTATTGCCTTAAATTGTTGCTCTAAATCACTTGTTTGATTAAAGTCAACCTGATAAGGATGATAGTTTTTACCAAACTCAGCCACTTTATCATGATTGCGAGCAATACCAATAACCTCAGCACCTTGATCAATTAATTTTTTTGCAAGTGCTTTACCAATACCGCTCGTAGATCCAGTGATTATAATTTTTTTATTCATGTTTGACACTCAAATATTAGGGTTTCTGGCACATACTTTGCCATATGGTTTAATACAAATGCTTTCATTTCTTTCTCATGCGCTTCACTGTAAGTATAATTTTTCTGGCGCCGCTGCAACGGGTGTGCCAATAATTTATCCTTGGGGTAAAGCGACACCAGTTTTTGATACATTTTTGCAGGAAAACGCAACGGGCCAACACTCACGGAATGAATTGCATTTATCGGAACTTGTGCAAATATACTATCAATTAACTGTGCATACAGCTCATCAAAATTACTCGCATAAATTAACGGGTCCAACCTTAATCCAATTGACCAACCTTTTTCAGCCAGCGCTTTCATCGCAACAATGCGTTTAGCGACCGACGGCACTTTATGTTCGACAGCCTCAGATATTTCTGTTGGGGTAAAGCTAAAAGCAATCACCGCATTAGCCACGACCGGCTGCGATAGAATCGCGTTTACATTAGCGGATTTGGTTCGAATTTCTAAAATCGCTTGTGGATATTTAGCAAAAAATGGCAAGAACGCTTCTAAAAACCCTGTTACTGGTTCATATGCCAAAGAGTCGGCATCGTAACCTGAGAAAAAATAAATTTTATTATCATCTGATGATTGCGAAATCACATCAGCTATTGCCTGCATAAATTCTTCATAATTAATAAAAACCACATAATTCGCGCTATTGTACATCCCTTGCAAAAAGCAGTAACGACAATCATACATGCAATTTAACATATGAGAAAAATAATAGTTCTGTGAACCACCAATACCAAAACCCTCAGGTGTTGGTAAAACCAAGTTACCAGGTTTGGCTGCTAAAATTAGGGCGGGATTTTGTTTTTGCACACGGAAATTTTGTGATTTTGGATTAAACACTTCACGATAATGCTCGCATTCAATAACTTTGGCGTGCACACCAAAACGTTCTAAAATACGCTTGGTTCGCGGATGATGTTTAATGGATTTTTCGACATAGATAATTTGCATCGCTTACCACACATACCGAAGTTGAGTTAAATGCGCATCCAAAGAAGTCAAAACCTGTTTTGAATCTTTCGCATCCTGACAATGCAGCAACGGATTACTTTGTGGCAACAGAACTTTCCACCGCCGCAACATAGTTTGCAATTGATTTACTTGGTATTGGCTAAAATGCCAGCGCTTTAAAAAACCATCCGCATCAAGATCACCCATTGCAGCCTTTTGTTCTTGTTTCGCCAATTGCAAGATTTGCTGTATTATTTGATCGATCTTTGACAACGAACCGGTCACCAGTGCCGCCACACTTTTGGCATTAATGGCTTGGATCTGCGATTGATGCGTGTCTGAAATTATTTTCATGCAATAAATAAAAGATTGATCCACAAACATTGATGCCGCTAAAAAGAAACTACTCGCCTCCATATCCATCATCCCAGTTAATGGATACGTCTGCTGCGGCTGATCAAATGTAATTAATTCTGCAGTTTTAACGAAAAAATTCTCTGGGGCTTGCGCATGAGTTATAGGCGATGGGGTTTCCAAAGGGGAGAAATGCAATTCTCCCCTTTGGTCGCCGTCCGCGCGGGTTTCCCGCGCAGGCGAAATCGAAACAGGAAGCAATCTCGGTCGCTTGCGGCCGAGTTGTTGGATTTTTTTTAACTGCCCAATATGCGGATAACTTGTAATCCCGGTTGCACTGTCTTTGATTTTATGGGCAATAAGCACCTCACCCACTTCATTTTCACCTGATCCTGCAATGCCAATATTAACAAAACTATTTGCGCCATTTAATTGATGCAAATAGCTGACACTTGCCGCCATTTTAATTTTACCCACACCGCTTACAATTAGACTTATGCCTTGATCTTGATTTGAATACAATGCAAAAACGGTTGAATGGTAGTTTTTTTTAAGTTGATATTTTTGAATAAGTGGTTTGGCTTCGCAATCCAAAGCACAGATAATATTTAATAGCGCAGGTGTTTTTTGCATTAGCGGTTTTTCAATGCATTATTAGGTCGCGTCACCGCGTTAAACTGCGCTAACTCTTGATGCGCTTGCTTCATACTCGCTGGGATCTTAATATAAGGTGTGGTATCAGGGGCTTTGCCATTAATATATAGACTATTTTTATCAGCAATCATAATGCCTTCACGCATGGCATGGCTTTTAGATGACAATAAACCAGTAGAGCGCGATGCTTTACCCAAACCGCTACCATCAGGATAGTCAGAAAACAATGCAGCATGCATGTAATCGCCTCCACCTTTACTAGTAATACCGATTAAATTACCAAATTGAGTAGGCACAACAAATCGATAACCGCCGCCTTGATATAAACGAGCAAAATCATCAAAGATGCCTGGCGTTTGTAGAAAAACACCAACATCGGTAATATGCACATTCGAATCTGAGGTGTTGGTGCTTATACTACCATCTTGCAAACCGTTAAGGAGCCAATCATAAAAAGCATCAGCATGTTTTGTTGCTGGCGAATCTAAAATATCCGTTTCAGTGTGCGGCAAATTATCAATTATGCCACCACCGCTGCGTCGATACACTCGGATCACTTTAACCAGTCGTCCACTGCCCTCTTCATCTTCTTCAATCAACGCGTCTATCCATTCGGCAAACAAACGGATATCACTAGCGATCCATAAAAAACCATTTTCACCCATCACTTGTCGCGCTAAGGTCACACGCAATGATTTACCAATGCGATTATAAATTTGCGCCATCGGGAAGATTTTATAAGATTTGCCCTCGGTTTCTTCAGTTAATGGACCACAAAATGGTTGCCATAATTTTATTGTCGCGCCTTTATCATCGGTTATATAAATTTTTTGTCCGGTAATGATATGACTAATATCGCGTAACACACAAGCGGTAAAAAGCGCATAGCGCTCGAGCGGCGACGGTTTTTCAAACTGAGTGACAAATTGATGCAAGGTATTTAAACCCCGCAACAGACCATTTGTTATAAAGCTGCCTAAAGGAGAATTAGGATCATCAGGAATCACCTGTACAAATTCAGCAAAACGATAAATAAACGCCTGATAAAAATGATTAAAATGATCTTCCGGTAAGCCAGCAAGTTCCTTAACCTGTTCAATATAAAAACGATAACGCTTATCTGCTAATAAAGCAGCCGCGGTTTGCACTGGCAAGCGTTCACCAAACCGATACCAGTGGTTTTTCTTATGTGAATTGTTTGTTAAATGATTGAACATTTTTTTGCCTCTTTACGCTTACATCAGTATATTAATAAAGCATACTTAAGCACGTGTCAAATTTACTTAATAGTTTCTTAAGATAAGATTAAAGAGTTAAATTTTGCCTATTTTTGATCAACAATTAGGCTACTTTGGCCTTCGTTATCCCTGCAGAAGCCTTGCACACGCCAATTGCCTCTTGCAGATTTTTAATAGAAGAGTATCCTAAAACAGTTCAAATGATGCTTTCGAGGAACATAACAAGTTATGAACACACCTTATCAGCCTACTGATATAGAAAAGGCCGCACAAAGCTACTGGCTAGAAAAGAACTCATTCCGAGTTAAAGAAGACCTGAGCAAAGAAAAATTTTATTGTCTTTCCATGCTCCCCTATCCCAGCGGAGAGCTGCACATGGGCCATGTGCGCAATTATACCATCGGCGATGTCATCAGCCGCTATCAAACCATGCAAGGCAAAAATGTGCTGCAGCCAATGGGTTGGGATGCATTTGGCCTACCGGCAGAAAATGCCGCCATTGCAAATAAACTTCCACCCCATGATTGGACCGTAAAAAACATCAAAAAGATGCGCAAACAATTTATGAGGCTGGGCTATGCTATTGACTGGAGTCGTGAACTGTCAACCTGCGACCCAAGTTATTACCGTTGGGAACAGTGGTTATTTGTTAAACTCTTCGAAAAAGGTCTGGTTTACAAAAAAAACGCTGTGGTCAATTGGGACCCAGTAGATGAAACCGTACTTGCCAATGAGCAAGTGGTTGACGGCAAAGGCTGGCGCTCCGGTGCAGCCGTCGAACGTCGCGAAATACCACAATGGTTTTTTAAAATTACCGATTATGCTGACGAATTACTTGAGGGCCTGGATAATTTAACTCAATGGCCCGAACAAGTGATTACTATGCAGCGCAACTGGATTGGCCGCTCGCATGGCGTTCATATTAGTTTTCAGCAATCAAAGAAAAAACAAAAAATTGATGTTTACACCACACGGCCCGACACAATCTATGGAGCGACTTATCTCGCCATTGCCGTGGATCACCCATTAGCGATCGAAGCTGCGAACAAAGATACCAACATTAAAAAATTTCTAAAAACCTGTAGTCATACTTCAGTTGCAGAAGCTGATATTGCAAAACAAGAAAAACTTGGGGTTTTCTCTGGTTTATTTGCCATTCACCCATTCACAAATGAAGAAATTCCTATTTGGATTACCAATTTTGTTTTAATGGAATATGGAACTGGTGCTGTTATGTCCGTTCCCGCACACGATGAGCGCGACCATGAATTTTCTCTAAAATACGATCTTCCAATTAAACCGGTTATTCAACCGAATGACGAACAAACATGGGATTATGAAAAGGCTGCATTTATCGAAAAAGGCATTCTTATTAATTCTGATAAATTTAATGGCTTAACCAGCGAGTCGTCCTTTGACGCCATTGCTGATCATTTACTCAATCACGGTATTGGCGAACGCCAAACAAATTATCGATTACGTGACTGGGGAATCTCCCGGCAGCGATATTGGGGAACGCCAATCCCAATCATTTATTGCAAACATTGCGGCACCTTACCCGTTCCAGAAGCAGATTTACCGGTTGTTTTGCCATTAAATTTAATTCCCACCGGTCATGGTTCGCCACTGGCAAAAGAAGTAAGCTTTTATAAAACGAAATGCCCACAGTGTGGCAAGGCTGCCAAACGAGAAACAGACACAATGGATACGTTTGTCGAATCCTCCTGGTATTATGCGCGTTATTGCTGCCCCGACCAAGAGCAAATCATGCTGGATGATCGCGCCAAATACTGGGCTCCTGTAGATCAATACATCGGTGGTATAGAACATGCAGTCATGCATTTATTATATGCGCGCTTTATGCATAAATTACTGCGTGACGAAGATTTAATTAACAGTAATGAGCCTTTTCTTCGCCTGCTAACTCAAGGTATGGTATTAAAAGATGGCGCTAAGATGTCAAAATCAAAAGGCAACACCGTAGCACCCGCGCCCTTACTTAAAAAATATGGTGCAGACACAATACGTTTATTTTCAATGTTTGCAGCACCCCCAGATCAATCGCTTGAATGGTCTGATACTGGCGTTGAAGGCTGTTACCGTTTTTTAAGAAAACTATGGCAGTTTTGCATGGAAGTAAAACCCGTTATTTTACCGCTTAATCAGCAGAAGAGTAATAACAAAAGCTGTTGTGTTGCAGATGCCGAACTACAATCCATACGTAAACAAATCCATGAGGCTCTAAAACAAGCCAACTTTGATTATGAGCGCAACCAATTTAACACAGTTGTTTCAGCCTGTATGATCATTCTTAATCTGACATGCAAACTGACAACAAGTAATGAAACCGAAACGCTAATCATCAACGAAGGCCTCAATATTATTTTGCGCCTACTCGCCCCGATTACACCACACATCAGTCATGCATTATGGCAAGAATTAGGCTTTGGTGAAGATATTTTGAAATCGGGCTGGCCAAAACCAAATTCGAAAGCCATGCAAACCAATGTCATTGAACTGGTCGTACAAATTAATGGTAAATTACGCGGCCGCATTACAGTCGCGGCGGATGCGGATAAGGAACATATTGAATCTGCCGCAATCAGCCAAGAAAATATTCAACGTTACTTATCAGATAAAAAAGTTAAGAAAATAGTGGTAGTACCAGGACGATTAATTAATATCGTTGTCTAAGGGAACGACTTACGTTTAAGGAACACAATGAACGCAAACTTGAAAAGACTGCTAACGCTTAGCACCATCTTATGTATAAGTTTACTGGTCACAAGCTGCTTTCATCTTAGGAGACCCAGCGATTTTCCAAAACCTTTACGGACTTTGTATTTTACCAGCGATAATGTGAATAGCGCCATCACCAGTGAGCTCAAACGTCAGTTAAAAGCCTCAAAAGTTCATTTTTCTAGCTCATCAAGCTATGCACCACTAACACTCAAGCTCTACAACAGTCGAACCGACACCAATATACCCATTGCTTTTGACAGCACCGCCGCTTCCTATTATTATTATAAAATAAGCGTGAACGTGAAGCTCAGCACGAAAAATAATCAAACTATTTTCGATACACCAATAGCTGTCAGTGAAAATATCATCTATAATGTTAACCAAGTTGGTACACCGGTGATTACCTTATTAATGCGGCGCACGTTAACCCGACGCTTGGTTAACACGATCTATGATCAACTAATCAGCGGATTAGTTTTAAAACATATCAAAATACTGGCTCAGAAAAACAAAAAGACCTAAACTCTATGTCCTCTACATTAGCACAACTTTATTCAAGCCTTGGAAGAGCACCTTTAAAACCAGTTTACTTAATTGCAACTGATGTCACTTTGCTCGCACAAGAAGCACGCGAACACCTGCGAAAAGCTGCTGAAAAAGCAGGGTTTTTACAGCGCGACACCTATCATGTTTTGCCAAGTTTCAACTGGGATAATTTCTTTGCACAGCAACAAAATTACAACCTTTTCAGTGAAAAAGTATTTATTGAATTAAATAACCCAAGCGCCAAATTTGATGCCGCAACGACAAAACGTTTACTCGAATATTTAAATAATCCACCGGCTGACAAAATATTATTAATTTTAACGAACAAGCTTACCAGCGCACAACAAAAAACCAAGTGGCATAAAGCCGTTGAGTCCAAAGGAATGTGCACTCACATTCGCAATATCACCAAAGCAGAATTACCGCAGTGGATTAGCCAACGCGCGCAAGCCGCCAAGGTGACACTTGAACGAGAGAGCATTGCCTTATTGGCAGAACTTACCGAAGGTAATTTGCTAGCAACACAGCAAGCCCTGCAGAAATTAAGCCTACTCTACGCGCAACAAAAAATTGACCCAAAAAAAGTCTTCACTGTGATCAGTGACAACGCGCGCTTTAATGTGTTTGATCTTTCTAACCAAATGCTGACAGGCGATGTGCGAAGCGCACTGAGGTGCCTTAATGGCCTGAAAAATACCGGTGTTGAAGCCACTTTAATTTTATGGGCACTTGCACGTGAAATCCGCGAAATCCTTAATTTAGCATTTCAACGCCAACAAGGCGCCAATCTTGCACAACTATTACAAAGCCAATGGCAATCTCGTCGCGGACTTTTAAAAAGCGCACTCTCACGTTTAACACTTAAAGACTGCAATAAATTATTATTATTAGCAGAGAACGCAGACCTTATTATAAAGGGCCAAAGCCCCGGTAACCTGTGGAATGCACTTGAAACCATCGTGATGACTTTTTGTGGCAAAAAAATTCCGAGTGCCATTGCCATCAATGGAGTTTCATTATGATCGGTATTCTAGGCGGCACATTTGACCCGATTCACAACGGCCATTTACACATTGCACAAAATGTTTTAAAACAAGTGCCGCTCAGTGAAATACAATTTATACCTACTAATATTCCACCGCACCGAGAACAACCGATCGCATCAAGCCAAGATCGATTAAAAATGGTGGAACTCGCTACCAAAGGTCATAGCCACTTCAAGGTCAATCCAATTGAAATTAATCGCGATGGCCCTTCATACAGCATCGATACCGTTAAAGCACTGGAAAATAAGCAGCAAAGTATCAGCTTAATTTTAGGATGTGATGTTTTTTTAACGTTTGATAAATGGAAACAATGGCAACAGATCACAGATCACTGCCATCTGATTATTGTGAATCGACCCGGATTTAAGTTATCGCAAAATAGCAAACTGCACAACTGGTACCAGCAACACCACGCAAACTCTATCGAACAATTGCAAAGCAGCCATCATGGAAAAGTCATCTTAATCGAGATACCCCCCACCCAGGTTAGCGCAACCCATATTCGCAAAGCCATTACAGCACATCAAGATGTGTCAGAACTGCTGCCGCAGAACGTGTTGGATTATATCAAGTCAAACCATATCTATACCCAAGCCACATAGATACTAGGTGTTTTTCTGGCACCATCTGAATTAGCCCGGACGATCCTCACGCTTCGCGCGTGACAGGCTTTGTCGGCCGGGAAGCATCCAGCGAAGCTGGATTCACACTTTTAATCCCTGCGTGACTACTTTAGTATTTTCTCAAAAAAATTCTTACCCAATACTTCATAAACCGCTGGAATTTTGCGAATAACATTGAGTGCATCTTTAAAATTTTTCTGAATCTCTTCTGCCGATGGCTTTATGTTTTCTGACGCACTAGCGTTTGAAACACTGGTTGCATAAATTTGCGTGTCTGATGAATCATTCCAGATTAATCGACTTGCATTTTCTTTTACTGGAATATAAATGTAACGAGCCGAATATCGGTGTCCATCTTCGGTTTGAAATTCAAAACCAACAGAAAAATAAGGCGCAGACCAACCTCCAGTTAAATAGCTTTTCTTTAAGCAATCTTTGGGTGGCAGTATGTTTTTAAGATAAACATTCGATTTGCATATGTAGCGTAGATTATCAGTCTTCAGGCTGCGATAGAGAGTGCCAAATTCTGCGGTAATAAAGATTTTATCTTGCACTGGCACGCGAATTTTCTGTGCGATGTAATGCATATCGGAACCTATTTTTACATTAGCGCACCCTGCTTGACGCTTGCCTTTAAGCATGCAATGATCTTTTGACGTTGCAGTCCAAGGTGTAAGCACAGTGGGAAACTTGAAAGTACCATAGACATAATCTAAATTAGGACCGGCTGGAAATGTCGTGCTAGATCCACTGCAATGACCTTGTATTGTTCGGTAAGGGTCGTCTCCACCGCTGCCCCACAGACCATCCACTTTACAGGCAATTTGATTGCTATAAGGTTTCGATAAAATTTCATCTAATCTTGCGGTTCGTTGTGGATGCTCAACAATAGCGGCGTTTCCATTGCCTTGCAAATATAAATAAAATTTTTCCGTATACATTTCATTATTGCTTCCAGGACCCTCATTGGATGAACCAACTTGAATAAACTGAAGGTTCTCGCTTTTGTGATTAACGCTATCACTTTCTTTGCCAACAGAAAAAAATGGTACCTGCCAAGTATAGGAACCATCTTTTAAAACTTTTGGATCCAGCCCAGACACTTTCTGCGTTCGGGTAGCGGTGCCAACTTTAATAAAAAAATTATCAATGCCATTGGGGTTAATCAATTTAATGGCTTTATAGTGA
>CAXMUH010000103.1:0-25897 GCA_964196565.1 uncultured Legionellaceae bacterium
TTTGAGGCTGACTATAAATCGCTTTAATCTGAATGCCAACTGGTATTTGCCCAGCTAAACTCTTGACCTTCTCAGTAATAGCTGCACCAATTTTGACGACGTTGCCTCCGGGAACAATCGAGATTCCAATAGAAAGCGCGGGCTGGCCATTGTAATAGATTATGTGATCGGGCACCTCTTGGTAACCGCGTTTTATGTTTGAAATATCATTAAGATGAAATAATTTATTCGATTTTTTGCTGCGCACAATTAAATTGCTGATGGTGGCAACGGAGCTCACATTACCGCTGGGTGAGAGCGTAATGTATTCATTGCCGACACGCACTTCGCCGGAATAAGAAACTAAATTCTGTGAATGTAATGTCTTGTAAATGTCATCCAGTGAAATACCTAAATTAGCAATGCGACTTTGTGAAATTTCAACAAAGATTGCCTCTTGTTGATCGCCGGTGATGGTGACTTTTGCAACCCCGCTAACTAATAAAATTTGCTTTTTCAAATCATCAGCATATTTTTTTAATTCACGATAATTAAATCCATCGCCAGTGAGCGCATAGAGCATGCCAAAAACATCGCCATAATCATCATTAACTAGCGAGGGACCGGCACCGGGTGGGAGTTTGCTCTGTATGTCGCTTACTTTGCGACGCAGCTCATCCCAGACTTGGGGCAGAGAGCTTTTATCAAATTTATCTTTAATTGTGACTGTTATTTCAGAGGTTCCATAACGTGAGATTGATTTGAGACGTTTAATTTGTCCCATTTTTTGTATTTCTTTTTCGATACGATCGGTGACTTCTTCTTCCACTTCTTTGGGTGTGGCACCAGGATAGTGAGTTATCACCATGGCGTCTTTGATGGTAAATTCGGGATCTTCGTATCGTCCTAAATGGAAGTAGGCATAGATGCCACCAATGATGCAAAATACGATAATCATCCATGTTACAGCAGGTTTGCGGATAGAATATTCGGCGATATTCATTTCGCATTTCCCTTAGCAGGTTTGAGCAGTTGAATTTTTTCACCGGGCTGTAAAAAATGAACCCCAGCGCTGACTACACGATCGCCAGGTTTTAGTCCTTTGGTGATTTCTGCATTGCTTCCACTTAAACGACGCACGGTGATGCTAACTCGTTTGATGGTATTATTTTTCTCATTGACCAACCACACCGATGCTTGGTTTTTTTTATCCGTAAAAATAGCACTGGATGGAACTAAAAGGAAATCTTGATTTTTGGTTTTGGTGTTGGGCAGTTTGGTAATAATGGTGGCAGTCATTCCAGGAAGAATGTTAATTTTTCTCGGGGCTGGTAATTTGACTTTTATCTGATAGGTCTGGGTTTCCGGATCGGCTTCGGTCGACATTTCTTTATAGGTTACCTCAAATTCATTTTTGGGTGCCGCTGGGAATACAGCATAAATTTTCACCTTATCACCCTCTTTGCGTAAGTTGATCATCACATTTTCTGGAACGCTGAATTCAATGTCTAGCACGCTTAAATCTTGCAACTTCACAATTTTTTGTTTGGCTTTTATGTATTCGTGATTTTCAACAAATTTATTGGCGATATTGCCAGTAAATGGCGCTTTAATGGTGGCTTCGCGCAGGTTCTCTTTTGCGGTGTTGTAGTTTGCGATGGTCACCAGATAGGCTGAGCGCTTGTAATCATATTCACTTCGAGAGATATGACCATCGACTACCAGTGATTTGGCACGTCCATATTCTGCTTTCGCATGAATATAGCGCGCTTCGGATTCTCGAACTTTCTCTTTGTAATCATGTTCGTTAAGCTGTGCGATTAATTGTCCTTGACGAATTTCCATTCCTTCCAATATGGGCAGTTTTACAATTTTTCCGGGAACTTTAAATGAGAGTGTTGCTTCTCTTGTAGCAAAGACCTTTCCTGCAAAACTGCGTTGAATAAAGGACTGAGGTTTTTGTACCACCATCGTTTTAACCAGTTTAGCCGCTGCTGGTTTTTCTTTTTTTTCTTTATGACATCCGACTAACACTAAAGTTGCGCTTAAGACAATTAGACTATTTCGTATAAGCATTCTCATTGCGCGCGTTCCTTGTTTGCCGTTTTATTGGCAATATGCAGGCCGACCAGCTGTGCTAGCCATACCGTTAAATAAATTTGCCCGGTGATCGCTTGTAGCCATGAAAATGTTTCAGCAATTTTTGATAAGGGTGTGATATCGCCAAAGCCCAGGGTAGATTGCGTGACGAAACTATAATAAATAAAAAGCTGTGAGCTCATCGCAAATCGATTGGGGTCTACGTCGGGCATATGGAACGCATTGTGATTGAGATAAAACATCAACACATAAGCGAGAGCCCAGGTTAACGCGATGAGCAGGTAGCCGCAAATAGCGCCACACAGCGTGTTCAGGGTCACGACTTTATGCCCCACCACATTCGACAGGACAATGATCGTGATCAATAAGAAAAACAGGATAAATAATGCATATTCGATAATCATTAGCGTATGATTCAGGTTAAGGAGTAAATTCGTCCAAACGCCAATAAGGCTTAGCACAGCCAATAAGGCGGTGAGTGGAAGTAACCATTTTCCCCGTTGGATTACCCAGGCAGCACAAAAAACAATAGTGCTAAATAAAATGCCAAACACATACGCTTCTTCACGAGTGTCAGCCATAAATGTATTGAGTATAAAAAATACCAGCAGGAAGAAGAGCAGATATAGGAATCTGTATGGGCTTATTTTTTGAGCATTCATTGTGCCTTCATCCTTGAAGCTGAATACTTATTATTATAGTATTTTTCCCTACTTTTTGTAATGATTTGAGCGAGTTAGGTCAAGAGTTGATCATACTATTTATAAATAGTACTAATCGCACCTGCTTTTTTAAGTAACTCAGCAATTCCTTGTGCCAGCCTAGCATAGCCTTTGGCATTAAAGTGAATGGTGTCTGATTTGTATTCGCGTTGTTTTAACAGTTTACGGATAAGATCGCCCGAATACGGAATATCATATTTTTCTGCAATTTGCTCATAAAAATCGGGCACACTCAAGGTTAGAGAAGGTGCAGGGGCTGCGACCAAAACAACTCCGGCACCGGTGTTTTTAATTATGGTAATCATTTTTTCTAGATTGCTTTTAACAGTTTCAACAGGAACACGCTTTATTATATCATTCCCACCCAGGCTCAAAATAACTAGACTTGGATGATACTCTTGCAGCGCTTTGGGTAGTCGCTCTAATCCACCTTGTGTGGTTTCACCGGATTTACCGGCATTAATTACCTTAAGGTGGGTGATTTTAGCAAGCACGCTTGGATAGCTGTCTTCACGACTCGTCCCCGTGCCATAGGTTAAGCTGTCTCCAAAAGCCAGTATAGTCGCATCCGGGCTCAATGGTGCAAGCACTGGTGTCGGCTCGCTGCAGCTGGCACAAAGCACAATTAATGCTACGGTAGCGCATCTTGCAAAATATCGTCTCATTGGCTGTTCCCTTATAATATAAAATGCTCGTCACATTTGGAGCAATAGTGTCAGGTTTTGCACTATTTCAATAAAATACCTAAAAGTGTCATCAGCGATAATAAGATTAACAACGGGTGAAAGCTATAATCCATCACCGGTGTGTTTCCAATCACTGCCTTGACCTCACCTGTGAGTGTATAAAGCTTATTTTCAGGGGCTTCTTTAATAATATCTCCGCGTGGGTTTATGATTGCGGTGATGCCAGTATTGCTAACATAAAGCATATAACGTTCGGTTTCGATCGAGCGCATCTGTGCCATTTGTAATTGTTGAGGGGATGCGAGTGAATGCCCAAACCAAGAGTCATCGTTGATGGTTATCATTAATCCCGCATCTTTGCTGCGATCAATCACCAGAAACGGGTAAACCACTTCATAACAAATAAATGGGACGATATTTATTCCATCGCCTGTGAGGTGAGCTTGATGAGTGGGCCCTCTGGATAGATCTGAGTTGGGTATTTCAAAGTATTTCATAATCGGCTTTAAAATAAAGGGCAGGGGAGTATATTCCCCATAAGGCACTAAATGCTGTTTTAAATAAGTGCCAGAACCATCGCCCACGGCCATAATGGCATTGTAGAACTTGGTGTAATTCTTTTTGGCAATGGGTACGCCAAAGATTAGGGTTGAATGGTGTTGCTTGCCCAACGCATTCAGTTTTGATATTAACCCTTGTGCTTGATTGGCTAATATCGGCACGGCGGCTTCGGGCCAGACAATCAGATTATAATTCCAATATTGCGAAGTGGTGGTGGTGTATTTCTGAATATTTTTGACAACGCGCTGTGGATCCCACTTTAAGCTTTGTGGAATATTGCCTTGTACCAACGCCACGGTAATGGGTTTTTTAAGCTGTTTGGTCCAATGGGTATAATGCAGTGGGGTAGCAGCAACCACTAGAACAACAGCGATTATGCTAGCTGTGATTTTTGATTTATAGCTAGAGTGAGTCGCAATTAAACACAAAGCGCCGCTGATAAAAGCAACAACCACAGAAACACCATAAACACTCAAAATAGGGGCGTAACCGCTTAAGATATTTCCGGTTTGACTGTACCCTAAAAAAAGCCACGGAAATCCAGTCATTAAATAACTGCGTAACCATTCCCAAATGACATAAGTGGCAGGAAAGATTAGCAAACATTTTACCCAGTTGCTTTTTTTGCGAAATAGTTTCGAAAACACATAGCCTTGGGTTGCTGGATAAAGCGCCATTAATAAAATAAATAGAACTGTGATTAGCCCAGCTAAAAAAGTATTGGCATTGCCGAATTTATGAATGCTTACATAAAGCCAGGAGGTACCCGTGCCAAATAATCCGATGCCAAATAAAAGTCCGCGCCAGAAAGCTTGGGCAGGACGTGCGTCTTTAATGCAATAGAGAAATAAACCAGGGGCGATAAAAGCAACTAAATACCAGTGAATAGGGGCAAAGCTTAACACCAAGAGTGCGCCAGCGATTAGGCTTAAAATAGGCAGCAGTATTTTTTTCACTGGTCTCTCTATGATTTTTTTAAATCCAAAAGCAATTGCTTAATTCGTCGTTTACTTGCAGCGGTTACGGTGATATTAAAATCTGTCAATTCTAACTTTTCACCGGGTTTTGGCATATGGCCAATTTGTTGCGCCACATAGCCACCTATGGTGTCAAAGTCATCGTCATCAATGGCGGTGCCAAAGTGCTCATTGAATTCGTCAATTGGCGTTAACGCCCTAATATCATAGTTGCCCGCTTCAGTTTTACGAATATTGGGTTCTTCGACTTTGACATCAGTCTCGTCCTCAATATTCCCCACAATCTGTTCCAGTACGTCTTCAATGGTAACGAGGCCTGAAACACCACCAAATTCATCGACGACTATGGCCATATGATACCGGTTTATTCTAAACTCACGCAAGAGAATATCGATGCGTTTGCTTTCGGGGACAAATACCGCAGGGCGAATTAAGCTTTGGACTGTGGTTTGGATGTTGTCTTTTTTTATGTAGTATTTGAGTAAATCTTTGGCCAGCAAGATGCCCAGCACTTCATCCCGATTTTCACCAATTACCGGAAAACGCGAATGCGTGGATTCAATAATCATTGGTAAGACTTGTTCTGGTGTCGAGTTGTATTCTACTACCGCCATGCGTCCACGAGGGATCATGATATCGCGCACATGAGTTAAAGAAACCTCGAGCACGCCTTCAATCATAATAAATGCATCATTGTTGAGGAGTTGTCGATCTTTGGCATTGTGTAGAAGATCGACTAATTCATCTCGATTGTGCGGCTCTCTATGCAGTGTTTTCGCTAAGCGTTGTAGCCAGGACTTATGGTCACCGGCGGGGTCGTCGTTCATTTAAACTCGCAATTACATGGTTCTTATTCTAATTATAACAATGTTCAAAACCATGTGCGAAATATAGTGTAAAATATCTCTCTAGATTGTAACCACATGATATTTAAGAGTTATTAGCCACAAGGATTGGGTGGCGCAGAGCTTTGTTCACAGATTGTGCTACCGTTACGTTAAATAGATACTTTCATCCTCTTTGCTAATCAATTTGAATAGCCCGAGTTTTGAATGACAGTCGAGTTTGCTATAGGCGTTATGAAGGTGATTTTCAACTGTGCGTACAGAAAGATTGAGCATCTGTGAGATTATGGCAATGTCATAACCCATTGATTATTAACACGGTTGCTTTTTTGCATGCCTTGCTATGTTCAGCGTGTTGGTTATAATGTTACAGCATATTTATTGGGTTAAGATTAAAATGAAAATACTTGTTGATGCAGATGCCTGTCCTAAAGTAATCAAAGAAATTTTATTTCGTGCTGCAGTGCGTGAAAAAATTGAAATTATATTAGTCGCAAATCAACGTCTTGATATTCCTGCTTCGCCCTACATCAAAATGCAGAAAGTGGGTAAAGGCTTTGATGTCGCTGATAATGAAATTGTTTGTATTGCTGAGCCCGATGATTTAGTCATCACCGCGGATATTCCACTGGCAGATTTAGTTATTAAAAAAGGCGCGCTGGCATTAGACCCGCGTGGTTTTTTGTATACCAAAGATAATATCCATCATCGCCTTACCATGCGTAACCTGATGGCGCAGTTGAGAGACTTAGGAGAGGTGAGCGGTGGACCTAATACGATTACCAAGCAGGACCGACAGGCTTTCGCTAATGAACTTGATAAGCTGTTAATGAAGCTGCATCGGCGGATTTAGCTTGACCCATTAAATTGTTCATAATTGGCCTCAAACATCTAATGACGCAGCTTAGAGACTGAACCGCGATGAAGAATATTCTTCTTCTTTACTGTCGGCGTTTTTTTTATGCTCTGTTTTTTTAATCGTTTCAACGATCACTTTGACTAATTCTTTAATAAGTTTTATTTTATCTTCGTACTTATTTATATCTCTACCGAGATGATCTTTAACCCCGTTATAACTCTGGTATAATGCAAAAGCCTCTGGTTTTCTCTTGCAAATAGGGATTTGATGCATGGCAATAAATCTATCAAACAAGCAGTCAATAAGCAAATCTTCTTTATTTTCGTTAATAATCTTTCTCACAACATCACAGCTTTGACTATAAATAGCTTTTAGATCAGTTTGAATGGAATTCTGTATCTCTTTGAGAGTAATTCCCGACAGCTTTAATTTTAGAAAAAGAGCCGCTATAATTGGTTTGTCGAAAGACTTAGGATTATCATCATGGCAACGCATTTGACATAGTTCATTAAACCTCAGTTTATCATTCGGCGGTGTATTATTGTTATCATTGGTTAGTTTCTTTATGAGACGGTCAAGAAGTAATCTTTTGATAAGTAGTCTTTCGTTAGGATGCTGGCCGTACCTGCGACATAAATATGTTATTGCAACATGATGAGAAAAGCATGCAATTACATCACTAAGCGCAGGTGTTGTTTCTTTTTGCGTGCTTTTGTGATCACTGGGAGTTTCTTTTTGCCTGTTTTTGTTATCATTGGTTGGTCTCTCTAAGAGAGCGGAGAAAAGTGAGCTTTCTAACTCTTGACTACGACCATTAACATTAACCCTGCTGCGATCGCGACACAAAGATGATATCTTGTCGTTATGACTCTGTAATGATTCACTAAGCTCTTCGCGCCGTGTTTCATCTTGCGTGTTTTTGCTGTCTGCTGTATCAGGACTCTCTAGTTTTTTTTCCTCTGAAGGTTCCACTTTATTTTCTGGCGGTCGCCTGGGAATTACTGCCATTTCGATGCCAGCGTTTTTTTCTTCCGTTCCAAAAAATTCCATAATGCGTTTCATATAATAATCTTTCCGTATTTATCTTCCTTGCCATAAACTTAAAACCCAAGTAGTTTTACTACTGTTTCGGCTATTAATTGTTGTTACAATTTTAATTCATCGAGATTAACAAAATATGAAATTATTATAATTTAATGCGAGGACGGATGCGAAGGTATGTAATGTGCGACGACCGCGTTTTTTAATAACATATTGATTTATATAATATAATTATAATGAATTTAGCTGGTCAAGTATATAAGCAGATTGTATAATAGTTGCTATGAAATCAATAGAACCAAAGCAAGATTTAGTTGTAGTAGTTACCGGTGGAAGTCGAGGCCTAGGCTTGGCTATTGTTAACAGCTTTTCGCGTCTAGGCTATACGGTTTTTAACCTGGATGTAGCTAAGCCAGAAGCAGACAGCGAACACTTAATTCAATGTGATGTGAGTCAGGCTAATGAAGTCGAGCAAGCGTTTGCAAAAATCAAAGCTCAACATCATCGCGTTGATATACTAGTCAACAATGCGGGCATTCAGCGTTACGGTACTGTCACCTCAACAGATGAGGACCTCTGGGATGATGTGATCAATACCAATTTGAAAAGCGCTTTCCTTTGCTCAAAAGCCGCCATTCCCTTGATGCAGAGTAATAAGCATGGAGTGATTGTGAATATTGCCAGTGCGCAATCATTTATGTCACAGGAAAATGTTGCTGCCTACACCACAAGTAAGACGGCACTTTTAGGGTTAACCCGAAGTATAGCTATTGATTACGCACCCCATATTCGCAGCATTGCTCTTTGCCCCAGCACAGTTGATACGCCGATGCTGCATGAGGCGATTAGAGAATCATCAGATCCTGATGCCGTGCTCGAAGCCTGCAAAGCTATGCACTTAACTCAATCCATTGCTGAACCTAATGATATAGCCGAGTTGGTTTTATTTCTTTGTAGTGAAAAAGCCAAATTTATTACCGGCCAGAGTTTTCGTATTGATGGTGGGTTGGGGTTAAAAATCGATGGTTCTCCTGTTTAGTTAAGTACTCTATTTGATCTATCTTCAAGGTAAATATACTTGATAAAAATTAATAAAATATTAATTGGTTGTAATTTAGTGGTATGTTTTTTTTGAGAAGATTAATAAGGGTTGGGGAAGTTTAGGCTTTTTAGAATATCAACTTCCAACTGTTCCATAATTTTAGCATCATTATCTTCGATATGATCATAACCCAATAAATGCAAAAACCCATGCACAACCAGATGAGCCCAGTGCGCTTCGATCGATTTTTCTTGTTGTTTAGCCTCAATCGCAACGAGTTCTGCACAAATGGCTAAATCACCAAGGCTATCTGCTTCGAATCCGGCTATTGGATTGTCAGGAAAAGATAACACATTGGTTGGGCCTTTTTTATGGCGAAACTGTTCATTCAGTTCTGCACTCTCTGCAGAGCTTACCACGCGGATAGTGATTTCATTTTGGTTGGCGGGAATTTTATTTGGGATAATCGTTATTGCTTGATTTAGCCACTGTGTCATTGTTTTTGCAGAAGGAATCTCGGGATCTTTAATGTCATTTTGTAACTCAACCTGAATGCTCATGTGTCTGCTTCATACGCTTCTATAATATGCTGCACAATTGGGTGGCGAACCACATCATTGGGCTTGAAAAAACTAAACTGGATGCCATCGATATTTTGTAAAATATTAATTGCATGACGCAAGCCGGATTCAATGCGTTTTGGTAAATCAGTTTGGGTAATATCACCGGTTATTACGGACTTTGAGCCAAAACCGATTCGAGTTAAAAACATTTTCATCTGATCGACCGTGGAGTTTTGCGCTTCATCGAGAATAACAAATGAATCATTAAGCGTTCGTCCACGCATATAAGCGAGTGGGGCAATTTCAATAATGCTTTTGCTGAGTAAATGATTAACGCGATCAATGCCTAAAAGTTCATATAAGGCATCATATAATGGGCGAAGATAAGGATCGATTTTTTGGGCTAAATCCCCGGGTAAATAACCTAAGCTTTCGCCGGCTTCTACCGCAGGACGCACTAATAAAATTCGGCTGACGTCTTCATTTTCTAGGGCGCTAACCGCACAAGCCACCGCAAGAAATGTTTTTCCTGTGCCAGCTGGGCCTATCCCAAAATTAATATCATGCTTCATAATAGCATTTAAATAATGCTGTTGATTGGGGGTGCGTGGTTTGACCACGGTTTTATTTACTTTTAAGCTATAATCTCTGCCAGTGGATGTTGTGGTTTGTTTTTCATTGGAGCTGGTGTTTATTGCTTTAATGGTCAGCATAATATGCTGGGTAGTTATATTATAACTATGTTCTGTTTCTTGGTAGAGCGTCTTCAATACTTTGCATGCCGTATCCACCGAGTGTGGAATACCGATAATTTGAAAATCCATACCGCGGTTATTGATTTCAACACCCAAATTTCGTTCCAGAAAATGTAGGTTGTCGTCACATTCGCCGCACAAAATGCCAAGGCGATTGTTGTCTTCGGGTTGGAGAGTAAAGTTTTTGGTGGATTCTTTTTGGCTCAATGGTAATTCCTTTTCAATTTCGGTGGTTATATTTTCCACAATCCCTATCCTTATTTTTGGCCCTTAAGATTTAAAGTTCGCCGCGAAGCGAATTTGGCCTCGCTTCAACAATCTTAATCGAGATAATCTTTCCAATCAAACTTTCATTTTCTGATGCAAAGTTAACCACACGATTATTTTCGGTACGCCCGGAAAGTTCTTTGGGGCTTTTCTTGGATTTCCCGCTCACCAGAATTTTTTGTCTGCTGCCCACCATGCCGGCACTAATATTAGCAGCATGCGCGATAATGCGGCTTTGGAGAACCTTTAAGCGTTTCTTTTTGGTTTCTAAACTCACATCATCTTCTAGAAAAGCTGCTGGGGTCCCAGGACGCTTACTGTAGATAAAGCTATAAGAAGTATCAAAACCAATCTCCGTCACCAGATCCATGGTCGCTTTAAAATCGGCATCGGTTTCACCGGGAAAGCCAATAATAAAATCAGATGAGATGCTAATGTCTGGGCGGACTTTTTTTAGTTTGCGAATTTTAGATTTAAATTCAAGTGCGGTGTAATTTCGTTTCATCGCAGTTAAAATGCGATCAGATCCACTTTGAACGGGTAGATGTAAATGATTAGCAAGTTTCGGTTCTTCGGCGTATGCATCAATTAAATCATCGGAAAAAGCGAGTGGGTGAGACGTGGTAAATCGAATACGTTCGACTTCATCCATCGCTGCAATGTAGTGGATTAACAGCGCTAAACTTGCGATGTTGCCATCATGCATGAGACCTCGATAGTCATTCACATTTTGGCCCAGTAAAATAATTTCACGCACACCTTGTTGGCTTAAAGTTGCAACTTCATTGATAACATCATCAAATGGTCGGCTGATTTCTTCACCGCGAGTGTAGGGTACCACACAAAAGCTGCAATATTTGCTGCAGCCTTCCATAATGGATACATTGGCAGAAGGCCCATTGGCTTTAGGCTCGGGTAAGCAGTCAAATTTTTCAATTTCGGGAAAGGTGGTATCTACGGCCGGAGAGTTGGTTTGAGTGACTTGGTTGAGCATCGCTGGCAGACGATGTAGCGTTTGTGGGCCAAAGACGAGGTCAACGAAAGGGGCACGCTTTATGATCATCTCACCCTCTTGGCTGGCGACACAGCCACCGACTCCGATGACCATCCCCGGTTTTTTGTCTTTTAATTTGCGATAGCGGCCAAGCTCTGAGAATACTTTTTCTTGTGCCTTTTCACGAACCGAGCAAGTATTGATCAATATAACATCCGCTTCAGCAGCTTCTTGAGTTAATTCAAGACCATGTGAGGCTTTGAGCACATCCGCCATTTTGGTGGAGTCGTACTCATTCATTGCGCAGCCTTGGGTTTTGATATAGAGCTTTTTCATAGTGCACCTTACAAGGATAAAGTCGGCATTCTATTATGAAATTGATCAATTTGCTAGTAGACGTGGGGTGGATTAGCGCTGCGAGGTGCGTAATCCACCTATTTAACTAATAATACTGGTATGCCCATGATGATCTTCATCTGGAACGGTTGCTGGAACTCCAGTTTCAGCTTCATCTTGCAAGCGCAGCAAAGTATCATGCACATGTTCCTTATTAGCACGGAATTTAACCGCTAAAAATAAGCTGCCGCCACTTAACATGGCAAGGAAGACGAAATCCCAACCCATTCCAATAACGCCTTTGCCGCCGCCAAAGGAACCATAATATGAGAGCACATTTAATCCGACTAAATAGGGCCACATCCAAACCGATGCATGCCAGTTCATGATGACGCCGCGTGGCCGATTAGAGAAGATGCGATAGATAAGAAATAACAGAAAAGATGCGGTGAGTGCGAGCCCGAATTTAGAAACAACATGCCAGCCGGTCCAGAAAACAATACAAGTACAAATATAAAAAGCTAAAAAGCACCAAATCTCGACAAAAGGCACGCGAAACACTCTTTTGTAATCGGGTAGTTGATAGCGCAAACAAAGACAACACACCGGACCGGTAAGATACGATAATGCAATGATGGAAGACATAAACTGCGCCATTGCAAACCAGCCATGAAAAGGCAAAAAGAAAATCATACCAACCACAAAATTTACCATTACTGCTTGGGCAGGTATGCCGCGAGTCGTTACTTTTTGTAAGAATTCGGGCAGCTGACGATTGGCGCTTAATCCATAAAGTGTGCGTGCAGCACTGGTGCTGTAAACCAATCCCGCAGCGCTGGTTGCAACAATTGCTGTAATTGATAACAGTACAGCTGAATCCGATAAGTGATAAAAAGATAACATGCCGACAAAAGGTCCTTCATCGCCATTAAAATGAATAGATGACCAGCCGTGAGCCAAACTGTTTGGTGGTAGCGCACCAATAAAGGCGACTTGTAGTATAAGATAAATTATCAACACACTGACTAGACTAGCGACAATACTAATTAGCACTGATCGATTGGGGTTTTTAGTTTCACCCGCAAGCTCGACCGATTGTTTAAACCCATTAAAGGCAAATAAGACGCCTCCAGTTGCAAGGGCTACCAAAACGCCATGCCACCCAGTTGGTAGAAATCCGCCATGCTGTATATTTGAAAAGTTTTTTGCATGAAAAGCAAATACAATTAGCATAATGCCAGTTAATAAAGCCACTGCGATTTTAATTACGGTGAAAACATTATTTAAACGAGTGATTAATCGAATTGAATAAATATTAATGATACTGAAAATCAGCATTAAAACAACAGCAGCACCATACCCGTATAAGCTTAATGAATGTGGGCTTGCTTTATTATGAGCAAGCAGGCTTGGAAAATAATCACTGGAATATTGCAGTAGCGCCTGGGTTTCGATGGGTGGCGCTGTCATTAGCGTAAACCAAGTGATCCAACCAAAAAATAAACTGACAAAGGTGCCGTGGGTTAATTGTGGAAATCGCGTGCTACCACCGGTTACGGGTAACATGGTGGTGATTTCTGCATAGGTGAGGGCGATAATCATGATCAGTATTCCGCCGATTATCCAAGCAAATATAGAAGCGGGCCCAGAAAGTTGGCCAACATAAAGTGCACTAAATAACCATCCTGAACCGATCATTGCGCTAATTGAAGAAAACGTGAGCCCAAGCGTACTAATTCGACGTTTGTAGGCGCGTTTTTCAGTCATATATTTTCCTTAAAATTAACATGTCTGCTTCAATGTATATTTAGTATTGATTGCAACGTAACCTAGCACCGAAAAAACACAAGCAAGGGATTGTACCGACTAAAACAGTTCGGTTCAATTGAGGTTTGACTGAATCTAATATTAAACTATTTATGTGCGGACTTTTAAAGTACATTCTAATTTAAATATGCTGTATAATTTTTTGTTTATTAGTAATATTATTTTAAAGTCGTATAAACTTAACATTATTATACTTAATAAAACTTAACGTAAATATGCTAAAATATTGACATAGGGGAAACTATTTATGAGTGATAATTACACTAATTCAGATAAAGACACCGTTCAAATACAACCAGTAAGTGAAAAAATTTTTACAGATTGGTTAAAAAAACAACCGCAGATAACTCAACGTTGGGTTCAGTCAACTCAATTTAATGCAGAGTTAGGCCAGGTAAGTTTACTTTCAGATGCACAAGGTGAATTGCAAACTGTTTTAATTGGTGTGGCGGATGCGGATGATTTTTGGTCGTATGGGGCCTTGCCACAATTATTGCCACAGAAAAACTATACTATAGATAATAAAAATAATTTTTTAAATCATGAGCAGTATGAGCGAGCTCTGCTTGCATGGGGATTAGGCTGCTATCAATTTAACGCTTATGTTGATCGTGAAATGACCGAGAGCCAGTTATTTATTCCAAAGCAATACAACGCAGATGAGATTACCAATTTAGCCAGTAGTATTTATTTGGTGCGTGACTTAATAAATACCCCAGCTGATGATATGGGTCCGGTTGAATTAGCCGAGGCGGCCACAGCGCTTGCCAATGAATGTGATGCCAAAATTACGGTGATCGAAGGTGAGGATTTATTGGTTGAAGGCTACCCTACCATTTATACCGTGGGGCGAGGTAGCAGCCGCGAACCTAGATTAATCGATTTAACCTGGGGTGATGAAAAAGCACCTAAAGTGACATTGGTTGGCAAAGGCGTTTGTTTTGATAGCGGTGGACTCGATATTAAAACTGCTGCTGGCATGTTATTGATGAAAAAAGATATGGGCGGGGCAGCGCATGTTTTAGCATTGGGTCGTTTAATTATGTTGGCGAATTTACCGGTGCGATTACGTATTTTAATTCCAGCGGTTGAAAATTCCGTGGATGCTCGAAGTTATCACCCGGGTGATGTGATTGAAACACGTGGTGGATTTAGTGTTGAAGTGGGTAATACCGATGCCGAAGGGCGTTTGGTTTTATGTGATGCATTGAGTGAGGCTGCCAGTGAAAAACCAGAATATTTAATTGATATGGCCACTTTAACTGGAGCTGCCAGAGTGGCTCTGGGCCCAGAAATTGCCGCCATGTTTTGCAATAACGAAAAGTTTGCCAATGAAATGTTAAAAACCAGTGAGAACGTACTGGATCCGATGTGGCGATTGCCTTTGTATCAGCCTTATCGTGATTTTTTAAAAAGTGAAATTGCAGATTTATCAAATACCGGAAGAATTCCTTTGGGCGGTGCGATAAACGCAGGATTGTTTTTACAATATTTTGTGAATGATAATATAGCGTGGATGCATTTTGATATTATGGCTTATAATAATGAGCCCAAACCCGGTCGTCCAATCGGAGGCGAAGCCATGGCATTGCGTTCGGTTTACCGATTTTTGTGTGATAAATACAGTGAAGCCCGTCGCCCCGGGTCATAGGGAACCCGGGGCCCAGTGCAACGCCGCGTACTAGCAAAGTATTCCAAATATTCATACTCACTTTAAGATTAGATTAATATTAATCAGTTATGATGTTTTTATTGCTACAATAAAAAGAGATAATAATTATGCGCCAAATTACCCAAGTAGAACGGCAATTGTATTTTGTCCTTAATAAAACAGCGGACCAGAATGTACTGTGCGTGAATCTAAGGCTGCTATTAATTCACTGCTTTAATATACAAAACCAATCTGAAAAAACTGCTGCTTACTCAGACCTTGTCAAAGGGCTATATGAAAAAGATCAATTTTTTCAGAGGACCTTTCCTGATTGTACTTATCAAACCCTGCTTGACATCACCTCTAGAGTCGATCCTGTACTAGCAAAGCCTCTTATTGCTGCTGTATTTTCAAACAAGCAGCCCTATTTAAAACATTTTTTACAACAGATAGGGGCAAATAAACCTAACGGTGATTGGTATACATGCGCCCCTCCTGAAACTCAACAATTTATTTATACGCAAATGATTTCACTTTTAATTGAACGTCACCAATTGATGGTCACTACAGTTAAGAGCTTATTAGAACGAAGAACCGCGTTAAACGAAGAAGGGGCGAAAAACTTTGATGCGACGATGCTTCAAGATGATTGCAACCATCATATTAGAAACTCACAGCGCCAGCTAAAGTATTTACGGAAGCTAGATACAACATTACCCGCAAATTACCGAGACTACCAAATCGTGAATCGGCATAGTAACTATCTAGCAGGCGTCCATGATGAAATAAATACGCTTATAAAACGATGGGAGCAACTAGACAAAGGGGTGATAAACGGGGATATAAAAAGTTCGGCGCAAGAACAAAAAACAAAAAACGGTGATACTAATGCTGAGATAAAAGAAAAACACCTTGACAGCAAAGTTCTCTCAAGCGAAGATAAATATCAAAAGCCAAAACATGGTGTCATTGGAGATGGGCGCCATCCAAATCTGTTTAATCAGAATGTGTTAGAAGAAACAAGCAAAGATAACAACCAAGATACAACAGAGTTATTCTCTGTGTTTTCACCTGGTTTCTATAATGGAATATAAAAATCATGGTCGGCCGGGAAGTATTCTAAACTAAATTTGAATCGAGAATTTTTTTAACCCGCGCGATCAGATCGACTTTGGTTAAATTAAAAAGTTCATCAATACTATTTAAATAATAATAAATAGGCTGAAGATGATCATAACGATAATCTGTTTTTAAAACCGTATCGAGATCAAAAGGCAGGCGCTTTGGTTTCTCATCACTGGCGGCGTAAATTGTTTCTTCAAATGAAGATAAAATTCCGCCACCAAAAATTTTAAATTGATCACGATGTTTTAGTAAACCAAATTCAACCGTAAACCAAAATAATCTTCCCATAAAACGATGCGTTGTTTCATCACCTTTTAAAGCATGCTGGCCATACCATTGAACATAGTCCGCATAGGTTTGATTCGTTAACAAAGGACAGTGGCCAAAAAATTCGTGAAAAACATCGGGCTCCTTTAAATAATCTAAATCTTCACGCCGACGAATAAACGTGGCCACCGGGAATTTGCGATTCGCGATTAAATGAAAAAACTGATCAACTGGGATTAAAGCTGCGACTGGTTCAACCGCCCAACCGGTTTCGCGTTGTAAAACTTCGGTTATCTCAGGACATTGTGGAATGCGATTTTCACTGAAATTAAGTTTTTCCATACCTTCTATAAATTCATCGCAGGCATATTGGGGAATGATTTTTTTTTGTCGAGTGATAAGAATCTGCCAGATTTCATTTTCATCATCTGGGTAGTTAACGTGGCCGTCTTGATCCGGCTTTCTTGAAATGTAATTGCTCATAAATAACGCGCCAATAAGTCAACCTCTTGATAATAGAATAACATATTTTTGAGCCGTGTCTATTTTGATCAGAGTGCGATCAAAATGTGCATCAAGTGATAAATTAGCCCTAGGTTAAATGGCCTTTTTCCATTATAATTCTTAGCCTAATGTACCCGGAGGAGATAAAAGTTTATGGCAGCGACACTGACATGGATCGTATTTATTGTTGGAATATTTGCATTAGCTTATCATCGAGCATCCCCTCGAAATTGGTTAATACTCTCTGCAATTTTATTGATCTTATTTAGCGCATTTGCCACTCTTTGGGTAGCCATCGTTTTTTGGGTCATTTGGGTCGCATTATTATTCAGCTTGACTGCCAACAGTTGGCGCCGACGCATTTTCACTAAACCGGTTTTAACCTGGTTTCAGAAAGTTCAACCTGCCATTTCAAAAATAGAAAAAGAAGTTTTAGATGCCGGTGGTCTATGGTGGGAAGCAGAATTTTTTACAGGTAATCCAAACTGGGAAAAACTATTACATCAAACTAAAGCGAGTTTAACTGAAGAAGAGCAAGCTTTTATGGATGGCCCCGTATCTGAACTTTGTGCGATGCTAGATGAATGGCAAATTCAAAAAGACAATGATTTACCAAAAGAGGCTTGGGACTTTATAAAACGTGAAAAATTTTGGGGTTTATGTATTGAAAAACAATATGACGGCTTGGAATTTTCAGCTTTAGCCCATTCTGCCGTGGTGACTAAGATTGCATCACGCAGCATGAGTGCTGCTATCTTAGTTATGGTGCCTAATTCTTTAGGGCCTGCGAGTTTTATCGAACATTTCGGCACAGAAGAACAAAAAAAATCGTACTTGCCAAAATTAGCAGATGGCAGAGAAATTGCTTGTTTTGCCCTAACTTCTCCTGAAGCCGGCAGTGATGCAACCAGTATTATCGATACTGGTGTGATTTGTAAGGGCGAATATGAAGGCAAAAGCTGTATCGGCATTCGCTTAAATTTCGAAAAGCGTTATATCACTTTAGCACCGGTGGCAACGTTAATTGGACTGGCATTTAAACTCACCGACCCTGAACATTTGGTCGGTGACAAAGAAAATATTGGTATTACCTGTGCGTTGGTACCATCAAGTATACCGGGAGTTGAAACTGGCGCTCGTCATCAGCCCATGTCATTGAGTTTTATGAACGGACCCATTCGCGGTAAAGATATTTTTATTCCACTGGAAAATGTATTTGGTGGTGAAGCAGGTTTAGGTCGCGGTTGGTTTATGATGATGGATTGCCTGTCATTAGGGCGCGGTATTTCTTTACCGAGTTTAGCAGCGGCTGCTAATCAGGTTTGTTTTCGGGCGAGCAGTGCTTACACCAGTATCCGCCGTCAATTTAAACAACCGATCGGAGAATTTGAAGGTGTCTCTAGTGCGTTGGCTGAGATTGGTGGTTTTACTTATCTTTCAGAGGCGACTCGAATTTTTACGGTTCGTGCCGTAGATGAAGGCGCTAAACCTTCGATTGCCTCAGCGATTGCTAAATACCATTTAACCGAACTTGCTAGAAAATCTGTGACGCATGCGATGGATGTTCATGGTGGCAAAGCCATTCAAAATGGCCCGCGTAATTATTTGGCGTCACTTTATAATGCGATTCCAATTAGTATTACCGTTGAAGGCGCCAATATACTCACCAGAAATTTAATTATTTTCGGTCAGGGTGTTGTACGCTGCCATCCTTATTTACCGCAAGAAATGCAAATTTCATCAGAAAAAGTGACACCTGCCTCGGTTAAGAAATTCGATAAAGTATTGCTAAAACATATTGGATTTAGTCTAAGTCGGTTTGTTCGTACTTTGGTTTATGGTTTAACTGGCGGGCGCTTTATTTCATCGGTGCATCCTGGAGCACAAAAATCTTATTTAGCACAAATGACGCGGATGAGTTCGGCATTTACTTTTCTAACCGATGTGACTTTATTAGTATTGGGCGCCAAATTAAAATTTAAAGAATCTTTATCGGCACGCTTTGGTGATATTGTCAGTCATTTATATATGGCCTCAGCTGTTGCTAATTATTATGAGCACAGCGATACAAAAGCAGAAGAGACCGCGTTTATGCAATGGTCGTTAAGCTATTGCTTGGCGAAAATACAAATTAGTTTTGATGAGATTTGTCAAAATTACCCGAAAAAGTGGCTAGGAAAAATATTACAGCGTTTGATTTTCCCATTCGGTAGGTCTTATCAAATGCCAACAGATAAGCTTGGTAATGAGGTCGCAAAATTAATGCGAACCAATTCACCGCTGCGTGATCATCTCACCGAATATTGTTATATGGGTGCTGAGACAGATCCAATTGCGTTGATTGATTCGGTATTTATGCAAACCGATCAAGCTGAATTATTCTTAAAGCTTATTCCCAAGAGCCATACAAAAGCAGACCCTACCCTATTATTGGAATTGGTTAAGCTTCGAGAAAATGATCAAATCAGCCAAGAAGACTTTGAAATTTTAAATAAGTTTTTAAGAGCTCGAATAGAAGCTATCCAAGTGGATGAATTTGAAACTAAAAGGGAAGTCAATGAACCAACAAACAAACACAGAAGCACCACCGGCAAGCGCTCTTAAGCGCGAAATTTATATTGTCGATGCCGCACGTACACCATTTTTAAAAGCGCGTGGCGTTCCTGGCCCGTTTTCAGCAAGTGACCTTGCGATTACGGCTGGACGTTCTTTATTATCGCGGCATTCGTTTTCACCAACTGAAATAGATGAAGTGGTTGTCGGCTGCATGATGCCAAGTGAAGAAGAAGCGAATATTGGACGCCTTATTGGTTTGCGTCTGGGATGTGGTAAAGCAACACCTGGATGGACAGTGCAACGAAACTGTGCTTCTGGCATGCAATCCCTAGACTCAGCATTTAAAGACATTGCATTAGGTCGTGCAGATTTAGTATTGGCTGGCGGCACCGAAGCGATGAGTCGTGCGCCAATTTTATATAATCCAAAAATGGTAAACTGGTTTGCGAAGATGAGCCGAGCTAAAACATTTGGCGCTAAGCTTTCCATGTTCTCTAAACTTAAACTTGGAAGTTTACTTTCACCTATTGTTGCGCTGGTGAAAGGACTCACCGATCCTCAGTCAGGGTTGAATATGGGCCAAACCGCGGAAATATTAGCATACCGATTTCATATTACTCGTAAAGAAATGGATGAGTTTGCTTTGCGCTCACACAAAAGAGTTTCGAGTGCGCAAAAACGTGGATTTTTAAAAGAAGTGGTTTCGGCTTATGCCTATAATGGTAAAGTGTTCAGTGAAGACGATGGCTTGCGCGCAGACTCGACGATGGAAGATTTAGCTCGATTGCGTCCGTTTTTCGATCGTAAATTTGGCATCGTAACGGCAGGCAATAGTTCGCAAGTGACCGATGGCGCTGCGATGTTGTTGTTAGCGAGCAAAGATGCAGTTGAAAAATATAAATTGCCTGTGCTTGCAAAAATAAGCGATGTGGAATGGGCGGCGCTCGATCCGGATATAATGGGCCTTGGCCCTGTTATGGCATCAACACCGATGTTAGTGCGCAATGGTTTGAAAATTGATGATATTGATTACTGGGAAATTAATGAAGCGTTTGCAGCGCAAGTAATTGCTTGCGAACGTGCTTGGCAGGATAAGGATTTTTGTCAGCAGAACTTAGGTTTAGAGGGTGCTTTTGGTCGTATCAGTCAAGATCGATTGAATGTGGATGGCGGCGCAATTGCTCTAGGTCATCCCGTTGGGGCTAGTGGCGCGCGCATTGTGATGCATTTAGTCGAAGTATTAACTCGAAATAATGCCAAACGCGGCGTGGCAACGATCTGTATTGGTGGCGGACAAGGTGGCGCCATGTTAATTGAAAGAGAGGCATAAGGAAATAATCATGAGTGAACAAAAATATAAACATTGGCGTACAGAAACCGACAAAGACGATATTTTATGGGTATTTATCGATCGAGAAGGTGCTCCAGTTAACTCTTTAAATCGAGAAGTTTTTGATGAATTTGAACAGGTGATTTCTGATATTCTTGAGCAAAATCCAAGTTCAGTTATTTTAGCTTCAGGCAAAAAAAGAGGCTTTATTGCGGGCGCGGATATCTCACAATTTTCATCGCTTACCAACACGGATGAAGCTTTTGAATTAATTCGACACTCACAATTAGTGCTCGATAAGCTAGAAGCGCTTCCAATGCCAACAGTTGCGATGATCAGTGGTTTTTGTTTGGGCGGCGGTTGTGAAGTGGCACTCGCATGTACTTATCGCGTAGCAGAAGATATTCCTTCAACGCGTATTGGCCTACCGGAGACAAATTTAGGTATTCAGCCAGGATGGGGCGGGACCGTACGTTTACCAAAATTAATCGGCGCTACAGAAGCGATGAAAATTATTTTGCCGGGACGCGCAGTTGATGCAAGAAAGGCTGCCAAACTTGGTATGGTTGATGCCGCTGTACCGACGCGCGAATTAAAACGAGCCGCACGTTATTACGCACTTAAAAAGCCTGCAAAACATCGTCCTAAAGGCATGGCCGCTATTTCTAATGCGCCTTGGGTACGTCCATTGTTAGGCAAATTGATGCTGAAAAACTTAAGCAAAAAAGCGCGCGAAGATCATTATCCAGCGCCATTTGCAGTTTTACGCAATTGGATAAAAGAGGGTGTCTCAGATAATGCGTATTTAACCGAAGTGAAATCAATTGCAAAACTTTTGGTAACAAACACCAGTCGTAATTTAGTGCGTGTGTTTTTCTTACAAAACCGCTTAAAAGCATTAGCAAAAGCCAGTAAGTTTAAACCGCAACACGTGCATGTGATAGGTAGCGGCACCATGGGCGGTGATATTGCTGCATGGTGTGCGTACAAAGGTTTTTATGTCACGCTTCAAGATCAAAGCGCAGAACGCATAGCGCCAGCGATTAAACGCGCATATGGTTTATATAAAAAGAAACTTAAAAAGCCACGTTTAATTCAAGCGGTGATGGATCGCTTGCAACCGGATGTTGATGGTTATGGTATTCAAAAAGCAGATGTGGTGATTGAAGCGATTTTTGAAAACCTTAAAGTGAAACAAGAATTATTACAGAAAATTGAACCGCAATTAAAACCCGGCGCCATTCTTGCGAGTAATACCTCAAGTATTCCGCTGGATGAAATGGGTACGGTATTAAAAAAACCTGAACGCTTAGTCGGCATTCATTTTTTCAACCCGGTTGCGAAAATGCAATTGGTTGAGGTAGTGCATGGTAAAAATACTTCGGTTGATGTTGTCAATCAGGCATTAACTTTTGTTGGTAAAATTTCACGGCTGCCATTGCCGGTGACTGCCACCCCAGGATTTTTAGTTAATCGTGTTTTGATGCCATATTTATTAGAAGCGATGGCGATTTATGAAGAAGGTGTATCCGCATCCGCGATTGATAAAGCAGCACTTGATTTTGGAATGCCAATGGGCCCAATTGCTTTGGCAGATACTGTTGGTCTCGATATTTGTTTATCGGTTGCTAAAATTCTTACGAAATATTTTGGTGGTGACGTACCTAAACAGCTGGAAGAGATGGTCAACGAGGGTAATTTAGGCGTTAAGAGCGGCAGTGGTTTTTATCAGTATAAGAATGGCAAGAAGATCAAAAGCAAAGAATCGGGTGGCAAAGAAGCCTCTAAGGATTTGGCTGATCGCATGATCTTGCGCATGCTTAACGAATCTGCGACTTGTTGGGCTGAAAAAGTGGTTGATGACACCGATTTATTGGATGTCGGCATGATCTTTGGTACCGGCTTCGCCCCATTCCGAGGTGGCCCGATTCACTACGCCAAAGAGCGAGGCATTCAAGACGTCGTTGACACTTTGACGGCATTGGAGAGTAAATATGGCGAACGCTTTAAGCCATCAACGGCTTGGGCTGCATTATTAGCAAATGGGTGTGATGAATCGATTGAATCTGATCAAAAGAAAGGTAATAATACAAAGCATAAACAACAAGCATCTGGTAAGCACGAGAGTGCATAAAAAACGAGCACAAGCAGCCGAATTGAATAAATAATGCTCAGACCTATAAAAGCTCTGAGCATTATTCTTTAATAAGGCTCTTCAGCGCTAAATAGTGAGGTTTCAATGAGCAACTATTCAAGTGAGCATTTAACAATTGGTAAATTGATTGGTCGATCCTTTACGAATTATGGAAAAACGTTTAAAGCCGTATTGGTATTTATTATTTTGGCCGCGCTTGTTCAGGATAATTATTTATTTTTTTGGGGCGTTAAACTTAGCCACTGGGGTTTTGGGCTGTTGCTGGGCGCTGTGAGTGTTGTGGCTATTTACTTCTGGTCAGCGGCTATTATCGCAGCCGATGGTGGTATCAAATCAACGCCACATTCAATGGGCTTTTGTTTCAAACATGCATTAACCAAACTGATCAAAGTTGTAGTTGTTGCTGGATTCTATGTGTTGCTATTTATCGGCAGTAGTTATTGGATGCGATTTATCGCGGATATTGCTAAACATTTTAAACACCTTGCGGCTGCACAAGGTTTAATAAATCTCATCTTTGTTGGTTTGCCTTTATTGGTTCTGTTTTTATTATTTTTATTGTCTATTCCAAAAATATTGACAGATGATGAAGGGCTGTTTAAATCAATGGGTCATAGCGCAAAAATCGTGTGGAAGGCACGCTTTAAACCCGCGCTTGCCTTATATGTTGGCTCGATGTTGTTATTATTCCTTACCATTCCAACCACAAAACACGCTGCGTGGTTGATCGCACACCATATCAAGCTGCCTTTTGATTTGCTTATCTTGATTTTTTCAGCACCGATTATCATTAATTTTATGTTGTTTATCCTCAATAATCCTGCGCCGATTATAATAAAACGTGCGCCGGCCACAGCGGTAGCTGAAGAAGATATTTAATCATTTGAGATTTAGGTTTTTTCTGCCAACGTCATCCCAGCGAAAGCTGGGATCTCCTGGATTTAAGCGCTAATTTATACAGATTCCTGCAAACGCCGGAATGACGAAGCCTAGAACTCATCCGAGCTGGGTATATTTAAAACATAGTCTTAAATAAACATTAATTACGCTAAGACGTATATCATTTAAGGTTACCTTAAAAATTTCATAAGACAATAGGTTAATCTGTTAAATACCATAGAGGACCTTAAGGAGACGAGGATGAGAAATGCACAGAGGGGTAATTGGGATGAATTTGCAAGGGAGTTAGTGGATGCGCTAACGAAAGTTGAAGTTTTTTTTAAAAAAAATCAACTACAAAAAGATATCGTGGAATATGAAACTTTAAAGCAACAAGTTACAGATGCAGAAAATGCATATTTGAATTCAAATCACAACAACAGAACACAGTTAAGAATAGCGCTTACCAGTTCTCAGGGTAAGCTTCGTAGCACTGTGAATCCTGAACGATGCACAGTGAAAGCTTATTTAATCATAAATAAGATTAATTTACATCAATTATACTCAAAGGTAACGTTTTTCTTAAATCAAAAAACTAATACAAAAGTATCATTTAAAAAAATACTTGTAAAATTTAACGCTGAATTGAAGAAGCCATTAAATCAACTACAAGGGTTTGCAGGAATTTTAGCGGATTTGGAACGGTTAAGATTAAAGGAGCAGAAAAGATTGGCCGTTTTACAGGAAGAGAAAACATCGTCAGTTCAACGTCCAAATTTGCAGATCGATACAAAGCTTGATGATTTACTTTCAGGACTAGAAAGCCCGTCGTTACTTCTACCAGATGATGCGTTGAATTCACCGCTTGCCAGCCCTAGCCCTTGGACGCCACTTTCTTCAAGGTCGCAGAGGTCAGATTCTGTTGCATCTCTGCCAGATCAACTTTTTTCGCACGAGTTTAAGAGTGGTGATCAGAGTCCTGAACCACAAACTTCGCCGCCACGCCCGCAAACTTCTACAACAGAAGTTGAGACACAAGCAGCAGTTGAACATGCCATTAAATGGGCTGTAGTAATGACGCAGTTAAAAAGCTATCACCAAAACAAAGGTATCTTTCGCAAACTATCTGCAGGCATTGCAAACACTTGTCTGCTTAATTGTTTTTGGTGGGGCAAAGATAGAGCTGGGATGACTAAGTCAATTTCAGAACTTCAGCAATTCGTTAAAGGTAAACAAGGCGAAAGCGACATCAAAGAGGCCGATCAATCAAACTTAAATAGAATAGTAGAAGGTCGCGGCCTCCGTCAAAGAATGGAGGGATGTGGGGCGAGTTTATTTCATTGGCGCTACAACAATGGTGAGACATCTAACGTTTTAGAGGCAATTACAGAGGCTATATCTGCGCCAGCTGCATAAGCGTGTTACTGTGGATTTGGACTCTGCTCTTTGTTTATCAATCTTTCGTAAACATGTAGCATCGATGGCAGTAACACTAAAATAAGCACGGTTGCGAACAGCAATCCAAACACAATACTTACTGCCATCGGAATTAAAAATTGCGCTTGCAAAGAGCGTTCAAATACTAAAGGTAGCAGTCCTGCGATGGTGGTTAAAGAGGTTAATAATACAGGGCGCAAGCGTTGACAGGATGCTTCAACAATCGCTTGATCATGGGTGAGATCAAGCTGTCGCAATTTTCGATAGCGATTAACTAAAATAATCGAATCATTAATTACAATTCCGGATAATCCAAAAAATCCAAATAAAGAAAGCACTGTTAGATTCATACCAAGGAAAATATGTCCCCAGACTGCTCCAACTAAACCGAGTGGAATTGCCATAAGAATTAATAAAGGCCAGCCGTAGGATGAAAAAA
>CAXMUH010000104.1:0-4305 GCA_964196565.1 uncultured Legionellaceae bacterium
CAACAGCAAGCCGCTGCAGCGGTCGGGCAGATTAAACTGATTCATACCTATCAGACGTTATTGGATCAACAAGGCTTAAAGAGCGCTCAAATTTTATTGACCATGAGCGATATCGAAACGCGGCAGCGTTATATTAATCTGCGCAACACCCTTGAAAGTTTATTAAAGCTGAATGTCATTCCAATTATTAATGAAAATGATTGTATTGCAACCTCTGAAATTCGTTATGGCGATAATGATCGCTTGAGTGCGAGGGTGGCACAAATGATCGAAGCGGATACGTTAATTTTATTATCCGACGTCGATGGATTATACACGGAAGATCCCAGTCGAAACAAACAGGCAGAGTTTATTAATCAAGTCGATAAAATCACACCAGAAATTATTGCCATGGCCGCGGAGTCGAGTACGCTTTATGGTTCAGGCGGCATGGTGACTAAAATTCAGGCCGCTAAAATTGCGACATTAAGTGGCTGTCGGATGTTAATTACCAAAGGCGGTGAGCGCCATCCCATTTCTCATTATAATAAAACTAAAAAAGGCACTTGGTTTTTAGCACAAACCACGCAGTTAAATGCTAAGAAACTGTGGTTAAAAGAACATTTGAAACCCAAAGGATATTTAATGCTGGATGCGGGGGCAATAAAAGCCCTACAATCGGGTAAAAGTTTGTTACCTGTCGGCATTACCAAAGTTGAAGGTCGATTTAATAAAGGTGACCCAGTGTGTGTGATTAATTATAAGCGAGAAGAAATTGCTCGCGGGTTGACAAACTACAATGACGCTGATTTAGAAAAAATTATTGGCAAACCCACAGGACAGATTAAATCTGTGTTAGGCTATTTAGGATGTAATGAAGCGATTCATCGAAATAATTTAGTATTAATTGGATAGTCAGATGAATACAGTTGAAAATAAAATCGAACAAATGTGCAAAAAGGCCAAAGCGGCAGCGAGTGAGGTTGCCTTGTTATCTGGCCAACAAAAAGATAATGCGTTGTTGGCAATGGCAAAAGCCTTGAAGGCTGCCAAGAATGAAATCATCACAATTAACGAGCAAGATGTTAAAGCCGCAAAACAATTATCTGCCACCGACGCGTTTATTGATCGCATGGTTTTAACCAGCGATCGATTTGATGAGATGGTTGCAGGAATTAAAAAAATTGCAGAGTTTGAAGATCCCGTCGGCAGGATAATGGCGGAGTGGAATGTGCCCAGTGAATTACATATTTCTCGAGTTTCAGTACCACTGGGCGTGATTGCGGTGATTTATGAGTCGCGACCTAATGTGAGTGCTGATGCGGCGAGTTTATGTTTTAAATCTGGTAACGCGATTATTTTACGTGGTGGTACTGAATGTGCTGACACCAATCGCGCTATTATTAAAGCACTGCGCACAGGTTTAAAGGATGCGGATCTTAACGCAGATGCAATCCAATATGTTCCAGAGCAAAGTCGTGAAGCCATCAGTACACTGATTAAAATGGATCAATATATCGATGTTATTATTCCACGTGGCGGTAAATCGCTGATTAAGCGCATTGCAGCAAATAGCCGCATCCCAGTTTTTTTACATTTGGATGGAATTTGTCATACCTATGTGCATGAGAAAGCCGATTTAGAAATGGCCATTAATGTTGTTGGTAATGCTAAAATGCGAAGACCCGGAATTTGTGGTGCGACCGAGACTTTATTAATTGATAAATCAATTGCAAATGATTATTTACCAAAAATACTAGATGCATTAATCGAGCGTGGCTGCGAGGTTCGCGGTGATCAGATTACCCAAGGCTTAGATGCCAGAGTAAAGCCTGCGCGCGATGAAGATTGGACAACCGAATATTTAGATGCGATTATTTCAGTTAAAGTGGTTGATAATGTAAATAAGGCTATTGCTCACATCAATCATTATGGATCACATCATACCGATGCAATTATCAGTGATGATTTTGATGCAGCCAATAAATTTTTACAACAAGTGGATAGCGCTAACGTTATGCACAATTGTTCTACCCAATTTGCGGATGGCGGTGAATTTGGTATGGGCGCTGAAATTGGTATAGCTACAGGAAAATTGCATGCTCGCGGCCCCGTGGGTTTAGAGCAATTAACCACATTTAAATACATTGTCAAGGGCAGTGGTCAGGTGAGGGCTTAGTTTTAAAAGTTATGCTTAAACTACAAGTCGGCATGCTTCATTATTTGAATCTTGTTTTATTTCAGTAGTTTGAGTTGAAGCATCAACGCCGCATTTTGATAGTTGTTGTTCATATTCGCTATTTTTTTCACGCAGTGCTTTATTTTCTTGCTGCAGTTCATCCTTTTCTCTTTGCCATTTTGTTGTGGCTTCAGCTTTAAAAAGTTTATCTTCATGTGGTACGATGGCATTTCTTATTCTGCTTAGTTTAGTTTTTTTATTATAAATTTGCTTTTTCATATGCCCATGATATAAGGAATATGCGATGCCAGCAAGTAATGAGCCAATGGCGACTAGCGCCCAGCCAGCTGGCGTAGATAATGAAAAGGTGGTTAAAATCGCAATACCTAATGCAAATAAAGTACCAAATAAATAAGTCGTTTGTAATAATGTACTATTAAATAGCTTACCTTGATTTCGAAAGTGTTTGTTAGGCGCTCGACGTGAATCGTCTACACTGATGCCTCCACCTCGCTTTTGATATTCAGCATTGATAATATACTTTTGAGCCAATAAAATAATTTCTTCAATTCTTAAAATCCGTTCTTGTTTACTCATGTCTTCAAATATTTTGTAAATAAAATAGGGTAAAACTATTATCGCGGGTAAAACAAAGGTAAAACTAATCAGAGCAGTAGAACTTACTACAATAAGACCTTCGGCAATTAATCCTGGTATGATCGCTGAGATTGCGCCGGATGCGGTGCTATAAATCATTAATGTATTAATAAGTAAATTAGGCCATTTTGAACTGCATTGAAAGTTTTTGATGTATGAGTCTATATCAAGTTCGGTATTTTCTTTATCAAGTTCGATATTTTCTTTAATAAATTCTACAATATTTTTGAATAACTCGTGCAACTTTGATTTATTATTTGTGTTTGCTTTTAATTCCTCTAAGAATTCAGCCAGACGAGTGTATTTTTCACTGTTTGTTAGCCGCAGTTTTGCATAGTTCACCCTATCGATACTTCCACCATCTCTCATAGTTATGCTCGCTATATTGTCCCTAGCATTATTATACCGCGTTTTTGGTTTAAATATATGTGTTTTGAGTAATATTTGTGATAATAAAAAATGGTCGGATATTTACCCCCGACCATTTTTAGTTTAAAACTATTTTAAGGATTTAATTGGCCTCGAATTTCGCCTTTGGGATTAAGATCTGTATGTATATTTACAAATAATTTTCCAGCGATTAAATTTTGGCGTTGATTATCAGGTACTTTCCAAGTTCCTATTAAGGTAGAATTAACTGAAATTGGACATGTGCCTAATAAAGTGGGTGCAGGTTTGCCACAAATCGTTTGAATAACAGGTCCGTTAGAACCTCGAGCACCTAAATGAAAATGCGCCATTATGGGTTTACCACTGAGATCAGAGTAGTCAATTTTATAAGATAGCAAATGCGTTGTTGTAGAATAAATAAATTTTGCCGTCGCTTGTGATTGCGTCGGTGTATTAGGATTTACGCCTGCTACTTCTTGGTGGCTATTAAACGTACTGGCAAACCGAATGGTTTCCGCTTGTGATGCGCCAAAACTGAATAGTAATAGAGCAGCAGCTATGCTTAAAAACATCTTATTTGAATTAATCTGGATCATGGGTGAGTTCCTTTTACTTAATTAAAAATCCAGTATTGATGAGTATGAGGTTTAAGTAAAATTGAAATTAATGATGGTGATAATAGATTTTATCTATTCTAATTAAGGCACCCGTAGCCCGGACAAAAATTTATTTTTGGCCGGGATTAAAGCATGAATCCAGCTTCGCTGGATGCTTCCCGGCCGACAAGTCGTCCGGGCTACTTCTATTAAAGACGTGCTTAATTAGGATTTTGATTCTAATAATTCCCAACGACTATAGAGCTTTTGAAGTTCATCAGAAAGTACTTCTAATTCATTTCGAATGCTAACTTGTTTGGATTCCGGTTGTTGATAGAATTGAGGACCGGACAGGGTTTGTTGCAAGGTTTGTATTTTGTTTTCAAGTGCTGCAATCTTTTCTGGAAGTTGTTCGAGCTCGCGCTGCTCTTTATAGCCCAATTTATTTGATTGCTGTTTTGTTTGAGTTTTAATTTTCTTGGCTACGACTTTGGGTTGTGAGCT
>CAXMUH010000105.1:0-8472 GCA_964196565.1 uncultured Legionellaceae bacterium
TCATCGACGCGATCACCCCTTCAATATCATGACTTTTTTCCTCGGTAATGCGATTGCCAACAATGACGCTAATCGAGCAACACTGATGAGATAATAATCTGCCGAGTCCTAAAATTGCTGCACTTTCCATTTCAAAATTTAAGATGCGTTGATCATTAAAAATAAATTCATCTGCCATTTTAATTATGTTTTGTTTTATGACCGGAGCACGCAATTGGCGATATTGAGGTCCGTAAAAACCGAGCGCCGTGAAGGTTATTCCTGTTCGACCTAAGGGTTTAAATAATCGTATAAGTTCAGCATCGCCTTCTGCAAGATAAATATTACTAATAACGGGATATATAGAAAAATGCCTTTTTAGCGCATCGAGAAGTTTATTTTCACCTTCAGTGTAATGATGTTGATAATATTTTAATAAACCATCAAAATCAAATGCAAATTTCGAAATAACTAAAGAGCCGACAGCAATATCTGCTTGCAAAGCGCCACTGGTGCCCAGGCGAATAATTTTTAATTGCGTCAGTGATTTTTTAGTGGTTCGAGTTTTTAGATCCATATTAACCAGCATATCCAGTTCGTTCAATACAATATCAATGTTGCCACTGCCAATGCCGGTACTAATTACGGTGATTCTTTTATTATTGAGTTGACCCGTTTTGAGTACAAATTCACGATGACTTCTTTCAACCTCAATATAGTCAAAATGTTGTGCAACAACATTGACACGCATTGGATCACCGACAAGGATGACAATTGGGGCAATATCTTCTGGTAGTGCATGCAAATGATAGGCGCTGCCGTCGTCGTTCAGCATCATCGAGGTTATTGTAGATAGCATAGCTTTTATCCTTGTGTGAGCGTATGTGCCATGCTATTTTAGCTTAAATTTACTTCCTGTCTATCGTAATGCTGCTATTCATAGCGCGAGTTTTCGAGGATTTGCTGAATGGAACATGGACATCTTTTTATCATCCTGGCGACTGTTTTTGGCTTTATTATGGCCTGGGGCGTGGGTGCAAATGATGTTGCAAATGCCATGGGTACTTCCGTCGGTTCTAAGGCGCTGACGATTTTCCAAGCTATTATTGTTGCTGCTATTTTCGAATCACTGGGTGCGTTACTGGCAGGAGGTCAAGTAACTGAAACTATTCGCGGAAACATTATTGATGCCAGTATGTTTGCTGGTCATGCTGAATTATTAGTCTATGGTATGTTGGCATCTTTGTTGGCAGCCGGAACTTGGCTAATTATGGCCTCGTATTTTGGTTGGCCAGTTTCAACAACCCATAGTATTGTGGGTGCGGTAATTGGCTTTGGCTTGATCAATTTTGGCATTAAGGCGGTGTATTGGCGTCAAGTGATTGATATCGCATTAAGTTGGGTGGTAACTCCAATCATTGCGTTGGTGATTGCGTTTTTATTGTTTCGATCCGTTCAATATTTAATTTTTGAAAGTAAAACTCCGGTGCATAATGCAAAGCGCTATGTGCCTTGGTACATTTTTTTGGTGGCGATGGTATTGACTTTGGTTACTCTGCTCAACGGTTTGCAGCATGTCGGTTTAGAATTACCAGCATGGGAGAGTGTGATAATTGCTGTAGGTTTAAGTCTGGTGTTTACGCTTGCTGGTAAGTTGCTGCTGCATCGCATTTCGGATAAAGAGGCCGAAAAGGGTCGAGTGGATTTTAATAAAATTGAGAAAATATTTGGTGTATTAATGATATTCACTGCATGCGCAATGGCTTTTGCGCATGGTTCGAATGATGTTGCTAATGCGATTGGCCCACTGGCTGCGGTGGTTGGTATTGTAAAATCAGGTGGTCATGTTTTAGGCAAAGCGAATATTCCATTTTGGATTATGGCGACAGGTGCTGCGGGAATTGTGGCGGGACTCGCAATGTATGGTTATAAAGTTATACAAACAATAGGCAGCAATATTACTCAGCTTACCCCGAGTCGTGGATTTGCAGCTCAATTAGCAACCGCCAGTACGGTAGTCATTGCTTCAGGAATGGGGCTGCCAATCTCTACTACCCAAACTTTAGTGGGTGCGGTGCTGGGTGTTGGTTTTGCAAGAGGTATGGGCGCACTTAACCTCTCGGTTATACGCAATATTTTCATGTCTTGGATTATCACGCTTCCTGCCGGGGCAGTTTTTTCAATTATTTATTATCATATAATTAAATGGATTTTTAGCTAAAATTTCTTAATAAATTAAGTTTTTCTTAATATTCAGCAGGTAAAATAACAGTTACTGGAGTAGTTATCCCGAGTTTACAGGCATCACCGATATACAGCTTGGGTAGTTTCAGATAACATTTTACATATAATAAAGAGAATATTAGGAGTTTTCGATGGGCGGTCTCAATAAAAAAGAAGAAAATAAAAAACGATTTCAGCATCTGCTTGAACTTATCAATTTTCTATTCGAACAGTTTCAAATTTCCCAAAATCAACGGCTTGCAGCTGAAGCAGCACAAATAGAGTTGGCTGCACAAAGTGAGGAAAACGCAGAGCAAACGCCTGATGAAGATAAATCACAACAAACTGCGGATAAAAATGTTCAAGCTGAAGAGGGTAATCCTTATGACCTAAATCCAGAGCAAGAGTATCTTGATGCATTAAATAAAGGTTTAGAAGCTGCTTACGATAAAATGGCTGGCGCGATTAATAATGCTGTTGCTTCAGGCGCAATATCTGGTAAGCATGCGGCGGCGTATAAGCAAAACATGAAACAAGCTTTCTGTGTAGGCAACCCGGTTGAATTATTGCGAAAAATGCAGCAAACACGTCAGTTGGTGCGTTCGATGGCGAATGTGTCAGATAAAGAGTGTGATAGCATGATTGAGGCTCATTTGGTAGCAAGGGGCGGGATGCCTGAGGAATTTAGAAGTGCAATGAGACCTCAATTTAGGCAAGCCGTCAAAGATCACGGAAAGTTAGATGAAAATCAATATAACGAATCACATACACAAGTTATGATTACAAGTCTTTTTATGCTTACTGCTCATGATGGTTTCTATCAAAGCGCAGCGCAAACTGCGTCAACATATTCTGGTGGTGATAGAGTTTCATATGTTCGGGGTGCGAGTTATACTGGCAACAATATTTTATCCACCGCTAGTATTCAAAATTTCCTAAATCAAGCAGTTGGTGCAGGTTACAGTTTACCGCGAATGTTGAATTCAGGGCATTCAAATAATTGGGCTACCTTATTTAATAATAATCCGTACTCTATGGCATTGCGACCAGGAATGGGTGCAGGCGGAGGTAATTATCATAACGAGGAAGATTTCACTCATCGGATATAGTGATAATTAAATAGAAGTTTTGTTGGTGCTCTAATCAAAACGGCGGAACATGTTTCCGCCGTTTTGCTATTGTGTATTTCTAATATTCCTGCCTCCGAAGTTAAATTCAATAATTGTGCTTCGCACAATATTCCTGGCCAACGTAGCCTGTCACGCGCGAAGCGTGAGAGTTGACCAGCTACGAGTGCTGGCTCGATTTAATTGTAGCCCGGTCAAGCGAAGTTTGGCCGGGAAGCATTCAACGAAGTTGAATTCAATTTCCCCTGTTTTTACTGCCGACCAGATAATTTACCCAGAACAAATTATAGTCACCGTTAATGATAACTTAATCCAGTTTTATTTTTTTCTCCTGAAGTGATATAATACGGCTTGAAATATATAGTGCGGTATAGCATATAAATTAATAGAATATAAATTAATAGAGGTATTGAATGGAAAGCAATGCAACGGTTCTTGTTAGGAAACTTTATTCTTCAAAGCTCGCGGTTTATTTACCCTGGATTATATGCGGTTTAGCCTCATGTTTTTACTTTTATGAATTATGTTTGCGAGTCGCTCTCGGCACTATGGTGCCAGAAGTTCAATCTGCCTTAAATATTAACTTAGGTCAGGTTGGCGTTCTTTCTGCTTTTTATTATTATGCTTATACGCCGATGCAAATTGCAGCGGGTGCGTTAGTTGATCGCGCCGGCCCTCGAAGATTATTAATTGGCATGGTGTTATTATGCGCCATAGGTTCTTTTATTTTTGCGCGCACCCATTCTTTTGCCTTAGCTGCAGTTGGACAATTGATACTGGGTTTTGCCTCTGCATTTGCTTTTGTCGGGGTGATGAAATTAGCTTCCAACTGGTTTACACCTAAATACTTCGGATTAATCGCTGGTTTAACCACTTCTTTAGGCATGATCGGCGCTATGGTGAGTAATATTTTAATCGCCTATGCGATGCATGGTATTGGTTGGCGGGGCGTTTGGTATATATTTGGTATGCTTGGTATTTTATTAACGGTGGTGATTTATTTAATTTGTGTGAATCATCCGGAGCCAAAAATAGTCAAAGTTCCAGATGCGATGAAATGGCAAAATATTAAAAAGGATTTTATGTCGATGGTTAAAAGCCCATTTTTTTGGGTGAATGGTATTATCGGTGGACTATTATATTTTCCGACAGTTTCTTTTGCTTCACTTTGGGGTATACCTTACATGATGACGGCTTATCATATTGATAAGTTGACTGCTTCAACTATTGTTTCGATGATATTTTTAGGTTGGGCTGTGGGTGGCCCACTTGCGGGCTGGCTATCTGTAAATCACATCAGCAAAAAAAATCTATTAATTTATGGTTCGTTAATATCATTGCTGTTGATGAGTTTAGCTTTGGCGCCGTATAAATTTAATATTATTGAATACGGTGTTATTTTATTTGTTTTTGGTGTGGCTTCATCGGTTGAGGTGTTGGTGTTTGATGTGGCGGCTAAATTATTTAATGGTCGCTCAGCGGGTACCGCAGCATCCTTAACTAATTTTATTTTAATGTCAGTTTCAGCTATTTTACAGCCGGTGATTGGTCTGATTGTTAAGAATAATCCGACAGCACATGAATACCGAATGGCGATGATTATAATTCCCACTGGATTAATGCTTGCTTTTATTATGTCTGTGTTTGCGTATAAAGAAAAAGTTAGTAGCCCGGTCGGCGTGCCGGCCGGGAAAATATAACTACGGGAGTCTGAATTCGTTTTGCTGCCGGAAAAAATAAAACCTGGCCAACAAGTTGACCAGGCTACAACAAAAAAAGGGGTAGCTCAAAAAAGCTACCCCAGTTTTGTTGGCGATCCCTACCAAAAGTCATCTGTCCTTAGAACTTGCTCTCTCCTTGAGGCAAACTTTATATTGGCTAAATCCTTTAAGCCGATAACAGTCCGTTGCATGCTATCCGTTTCGTTGTTTGCTTGTCCGTAGTTGCATCTACTGTAGCATGCGACTTCATCGCCGCAAGCCGAAAAACCTTAACTCCATTATAAATACCATATACTTAAAAGTGCGCAAGCATTTAATCGAGGTTTTTCAATGGGTTAAGTATTTTGGTTGCTTATGGGATATTCCAACGCTTGGAGTTTTTCCTAGCTCGGTCCTACAGCAAAGTGAGAGATGTCTCACAAGAGTGGCTTAGTAAGTTGAGCATCTATATAAATAGATAGTAGTTATATAATAATTGCATGTATATACGTAGTTTTAAGTTTTTAGAATTTTTTATTAAAAAAATAAATTTAATTTTAGTTTAATAATAATTGGTGCCATCTTAAATAGATTGAATGCCATTTGCAATTATTTTCTCGGTACTAGGATAGAATCCTAACCATAAGTGAAAAGATGCTGCAGCTTGCTCAATAAGCATACCAAAGCCATCAAATATTTGTGCGGCGCCTTGATCTTTCGCCCAGTTAAGAAAAGGGGCGGCTGCTGGACCATAAGATAAATCATAGCAGATGCTAGAGTCGGTTATAAATCCACTTGGTAGATCAAGCAGTTTGCCCTGATGCCCTGCTGAGGTTGCATTAATGATCAAATCAAAAGTGAGCGAGGATAATTGTTCAACTGGTGTTACATGCACATCACCATCTGAAAAGTGTTTTGCGAGTTGCACGGCTTTATGCTGTGTACGATTCGTTAAACATAAGCGTTGTGGCGATTGTTCCAAAAGAGGTGCAATAATTCCGCGAGCTGCACCACCAGCGCCAATAATTAATATTTTTTTTTTGCACAAATTAATTGACTTGTTTTTAGTTAAGTCCTCAATAAGGCCAATACCATCAACGTTCTCGCCAAAAATAACTTCATCATTTTGAAATTTAATACAATTAACGGCGCCGGCAATCTTAGCGTAATCGCCTAATTTATTTGAGAGCATAAAAGCTTGTTCTTTAAATGGAACGGTAATATTACAGCCTTTCCCACCTTGTTTTTTAAATAGCAAAAGTGTATTGGCAAAGTCATCCAGTGGTGACTCAATTTTAAGGTATTCAATTTTGACGCCAGCCTCGGCTGCAAAACGCTGATGAATTTGTGGGGACAGGCTATGTTGAACGGGGTTACCAATAACGGCAAATTTACCCATGCTTTTTGCCTCTGTGATAGTGAGCTAAATATTCACATATACGATCTTCAAGGCGATTATAAGGGGTATGTTTGCCAATAAATCCATTGATCATAATGGCAAAAGATAGAACACCTAAATGGCGAGAATAAATAAATCCAGCCAGTGAGGTGACACCCGTCATCGAGCCGGTTTTAGCATGAATGCGCTTTTCTTTGGCTTCAGAAAACATGCGCTCAACCAAGGTGCCATCGATTCCGCCGATGGGCAGTGCTTCAACCAAAATATGACGCATTGAAGGATGCAAATAAATATATTGCAATAGTTGAGATAATTGATTTGGCGTTAACAAGTTATAACGCGATAAGCCTGCGCCGTCATCGATTAGATTTTTCTTAAAATCAATTTTTGTGTCGCTCAAGATTTTCTTTAATGCCGCAATTCCATTGCGCCAACTTCCTGGCTTCTGAAAATATTTATGACCAATTTGTTTTAATAATGAATCGGTAATTAAATTATCGGATTTTTTCAACATATCCTTAAGTAACTTTCTAAGCGGCGCTGACTTATGTTCATTAAGTAAATTATATTGCTTGGTGCTGTGGCTTATAGTGATTTTACCTCTATAAAAGATGTTATCATCTTCTAATGCTTGGAGTATCAGCGCCTTGGCGTAAGGTAATGGATCTCTCACTGCAAGATTGCGGCGTCGTCTGCCCCAATCTTTGTTTAAGCAGCCGTTTAGGGTGAAATGGTTGCTGGCGTCACTGTAAATGGTGAGCGGGCAGTTATCGTTAATGTGCGCCGTTGTTATAACGTGATTGCGAAACTTAATAATATTATCTGGAATATCCGTGGCAAGGCTGGGATGCCTTCCAAGTATTTTTGAGGGGGTTAGGCGCAAAATAAATTTATTTTTATCGATGATGACCGCTGATAATGGTGCGGCATAACTGTAGCTTAAGTCATCCCATAGCCAGCCGGGTGGATAATAAATATTATCATAGGTGCTGGCATCTATATAAACGTGCCCTTGAATTTTTGTTATGCTTTGATTTTTGAGTACCTCAATTAGTTCTTGCAAATCATCAAGCCCGAGCTCTGGGTCACCGCTAAATTTTATTAATACATCCCCTCTGAAGACATGGTTGGATTGGGAACCCTTAACAAACAGCCTTGTTTTATAGGTAAAATTGGGGCCAAGATATTTCAGTGCAGCGGTTGCTGTTAAAAGCTTCTGAACGCTGGCTGGCGCATAGAGGTAATTGCTGTGGAACTTATAAAGTATTTTCCCTGTTTTGGCTTTTCGAATGATGATACCAATATGGATAGGGTGACCTATTTTCTTAATGAATTTTTGAATTCCTTGGCCAAGATTTGCAAAAACGGTGGGACTTAATAAAAGTAATGTTAAACTTAAAACGGCAAGAATCCGCAAATGTAACTTCATTCAATTTTCCTTAAGGTTCTTTATTTCTTCTGATCAATAGATAAATCGCTATGCCCATAATTACAGTGACTGGAATAATCACCAGTAAAAAATCCGGAATAACAATGGTTCCGCTAACCATCAGTGCAATCGTGATACCAACTAAGGCAAAGGGCAAATCATCCGCAATACCAATTAAATATAAAACAATCGCTAAAATAAGCAGTACAAATAAACCAGATTGAATCGAGTTGGTGATACCATAGTGGAGCATTAGCGCGACAATATAAACTGCACCCAGCGCACCCACCCAATAGAGAACTTGACGCCAAATGGTTAGTCTTAAGTTGTCCTTTTCCTTAAAGCTAAGATAAGCGCCTTGGCCCACGCAGATTAAGGCGACCACCACTGACATCAAAGCGGTGTATATCCAAAATGCATTTTGATGTACGCGCAGTATGATCAAGCTGATAAGTGCTAGGATCAAAACAATAAGGCTGGTGACTAAGCGGGTATTGCGGGATTTCTGATTTTGCGTCATTGAATACTCCTTTATTGGCGCTGAGGCTAGGGGTCAAGTCTTGACTTTATACTGTTAAAAGCATTTATAAATATAACTAAATGTAGCATTTAACG
>CAXMUH010000106.1:0-1817 GCA_964196565.1 uncultured Legionellaceae bacterium
CTCGAGCCATTTTAACCTGGGTGTCGAGTAATGGTTTACCACCTTGACTTTTGCAGATAATAAAACCAGGCGTTCAGAATGCTCGCTCATTAAATCCGCAAGCCGTTCTAATATTTCGATACGTTTAGCTGCAGATAACCATTTTGATTTATTATTAAATATATTAGCAGCAGTCGTTAAGGCCTGCTCAATGGCCTTTTTATCAAGTGTATCTACACTGGCAATTTGCTCGCCATTAAAAGGTGGGGTTACATCAAGTTTTCCGCTGGCCTTAACTGGGCCGGCAACCATGTGTTTATAATGTGAAGACATTTCTAAACCTTGTAATTATTTTTATTAGATAGAGTCGATTAAATAGGGCAGGCGAAATCACCCAGACGTCCTTTTGCTTGACAATCACTTAAGAAGGATTAGGCGATTTTATAGTGGGCATGAGCTTGTTTATGTGTCTCACCGTAGAGAGCAGAAAAATAATTTAACTGAAATTTCTAATGAACTAGATATTGATGTAGTTACCTTTGACTATCCCATTGATTATCGATTGGCTATTGTTAGTCCAAGGCCTTGTATATTAGCCTCTTTTATTTCATCAGCGCTGGATAGTTGTGGATTGATTTTTGGTGACACAATCAAAATTGTGGCATTTAAGCTTGATCTAGCAGATAGCCCGATGAAGGATGAAATTGAATCAATTTATAAAGTTTACGAAACGGATAAAAATACTGCTGTTTCTATTGAGTCAAACTTCTAATGAATTTTAGGCATGTTACCATTTGTAATAGCCTGGCTTTTTACGCATCTGTAGTTTTCGACCAAGATTTAAAGGTTTTGACTTTAGTCGACCCAGATCGTTTTCTATAAAGTCATCAGTCGCCTGTAAAATTCATTCTAATGACTGGCCATCTCGGCAGGGATGAATATGTTCCCCATATTTTTTTATTTCAATAATTGATTTTTCAGGACGAGTTAAGGCTTGTTGCAGAGAATTTTCTATATCATTGGCATTGTTTACGTTAATAAGGTGAGGGCCAGGCACTGACGTATTATATGTGACGACAGGCTTATTTAATAACAGGTACTCTATAAAAATGGATGATGTATCACATAGCATTGCATCAGCGGCATGAAGTAGAGGAATAATTTCCTGGTCACTTTCAAAGAAACTGAGATGTTTACTTTGCATATTTCGATATAAATCTACTGTGGCAGCATCGATTTTAGGATGTAGCGTGACGATCCAGTGCCATTTCCCAGCAGATGATAAGGCTTGAATCGTTTGTGCAAGCGCCGGTGCTGATGTGAGTTTTGGGCTAAACGTCGAGGCAAATAAAATGATCGGTTTGTTGGTGCCTATTTTCGTGCGAAGCTCTCCAGGTGTGGGGTAATTAAACATTGGATCTAGCTTCGACCATCCCGTTTCGGCAATCTTGAAGTAACCGTGTTCTGAGGCTAACTGCTTAAAAGGCCCCGTAGTATCTGGGCCCTGCGTGCAGTACAGGTCAAAATGTCCACGGATACGAAAGTGATCCTGATTTGTATTTGCACGTTTTCCAACGTTAAAACCATGAAATACCTCTACTTTAACGCCGGGAAAGAAGTCAGGTATCCAGTTTGTTGGCACATAAACTGCCGTTGGATTGAATTCCTGTACTTCTTTTACACTAGTAAGAGCAGCTTCGTCGGTTTCTGTAAGTAGGTTAGGGATGTCATGTATAAACCATCTAACATCGTCACCACGTTTACGAATAGCTTCTTGTAACGGGCGTAAAATAGGGTAGCAATACAGCTGATTTGCAAAAAGAAGGTATTGTTTCATG
>CAXMUH010000107.1:0-9154 GCA_964196565.1 uncultured Legionellaceae bacterium
ACCCCGGCACTGTTGCCGCCATGGGCCCTTATGGACTTGCAATGTTTTCAGCCTATGATGTGTCAGTTCAAAGAGCGCCAAACCTCCCGACTTACGGTTCCGCCAAACATGGTATTGATTTAATTAAAGCGGGTTTGACTCTAGGTGAATCTCAATATTTTGCCGGCATGTTACGCAATGATATAAATTGTGATTATTTTACCGGAGGTGCGCTGTTTAAAAACCCAGGCATTTGTTTAGATTCCATTTATGAATCTCAATCTGAGAATTTTTATCGCTGGACTCAATCACAATTAACTTGGCCGAATCAAACTAAACTTTCAGCCAAAAAAACATTTGCTGCGCTAAATGGGCATTACCTTGTGGTATTACCAATTGCAGCAAGCGCGTCACAATCGCCGTTTAATGTGTATCTCAATAACCCTACAATTAAATCTGAAAAGTACGACAAAGCTAATGGTGGTGTGCCTGCTGTAATTGATCCAACAAATTGCAGCGACCCTGGCACAACAGCAGGGCTTGCTCAATGTCTTGGGGAGTCTTCTATCACCTCTTGGTCAACCGAACAAAAAGTTCCTTTTCAAGATTTTCATGGCTGCCCTGCAAATTCCTCTAGCTACACGCAATGCTTGATGGTAAGCAGCCCCGTGATGTTTGCACAAAGCGCAACTTCTGAAGTCAACTCACAAGAAGTCACCTCAGGATATCGCTATCCTAGCGTGATAGATTACCTTCAAAAAGATGCGTCAATTTATATGGATGGAAGCAGCAATGACATAAACCCTGCCATGAAAGGCTTTGCGTTGTTTGCCTTAGAAGATAAAGGCACAGAAGCAAACAAAGGATGTGACACCATGAAAGCCGGTTCTGGGGCCACCAATTTTAATTGTTCTGAACCTTGGTATATTGGTTTTGACAGCTCAGTCGGTGGTGATCCGTTCTACAAAAACTACGAGCAATCGAGTACGCATAATGCGGGCATAACCCCATTAATTAATATTGATAACATATGGAAAACCGTAAACAACTTGCTTGCAAAAGAACGAGGCCCAACAACCCCTGATGCCGCCTTCTGGCCAGAAGTCACTTGGAAAAATCGCGCCTTACCTGTCAACTATATTGCAACGGGCCCATCTCATCAATCAGGGCTAGGTCAGTTTAGTGCAAACGCACAAGTCACGGTAAATGGTAAACCACAAACAAATGCCCCCGTCACTTACGCGTGTCATATTCTAAGTCACACAACCCCAGCCGGAACGTGTGAGATTAAAATCACTGGAACGCAAGGTTCAATCAATGTATCAGAGTTAAGCAGTGATGATTATGCTGTTATAATCACAGCGAGCAGTAAAGGTGCGGGTGCAATCTCGACAAACAGTGTTCAAATCCCAATTACGGGACAAAAACCACCAGCAGCACCTACTATCACGTGGCCAGCGAATCCATTGAATGCTGCAGCACGCACAAGCGCAACTGAAGCCACTGCACCATTTGCGACAACTGCAACACTTAACAATGCACCTAAAGGCGACACACTTACTTACAGTTGTGCTGTCAGCGGTGACAGTAGTGCCACCTGTGCAATTTCGGGTAATACAGTCAGCGTAAGCAATATAAGTAGTGCCAGTGCTACGCCAAGCTTGACCGTAACTGTCGCGGATGCACAAGCGAAAGCTAAGGCAATCACGTCTAACTCGGTCACGATCCCGGCTTCCACGCCACCAGTAGCACCTACTATCACGTGGCAAGCGAATCCATTGAATGCTGCAACACGCACAAGCGCAACTGAAGCCACTGCACCATTTGCACCAACTGCAAAACTTAGCAATGCACCTAAAGGCGACACACTTACTTACAGTTGTACTGTCAGCGGTGACAGTAGTGCCACCTGTGCAATTTCGGGTAATACCGTCAGCGTAAGCAATATAAGTAGTGCCAGTGCTACGCCGAGCTTGACCGTAACTGTCGCGGATGCACAAGCAAAAGCTAAGGCAATCACGTCTAACGCGGTAGTCATCCCAGCCTACCAGCCAGCACCACCTGCAAGCTTAACCGTTAGCCCAACGGTGACAAATGTATTTTGCTCAGCTTCTCGCTGTAGGATAACCCTACAAGCAAGCGCTAGCGGCGGAAGTGGCACATACCAATTTGACACACCTTCAGTGAACCCAGCAGCCGGAGCGATAAAACCCGCTTCACCAAACGAGTGGTATTTATTACTGAATAAAGGAACCACATATACAATCACGGTTGCTGCAAGCGATGATAAACAGGATAAAGGCACAGGAAAGACAATAATAACTCCATAACACGTTGATAAGAAAGATAAGGTATAGTAACAATGAAAAAATCAGTACTACTGTTGAGCATCGTGTTAGCAACATTATTCGCGGCGCAATCAATTTTTGCGCTAACCCCGTATATGGGGATTGAAGGCGGCTATGCTAAATCAAACGTTACTTCACATAATACAGGCACACTTGAAGATAAAATCTTTCAACTCAATAGCCCAATCACACCAGTGACAAACACCACCAGCATGAAAGGTTACTTGGTTGGTGTCTTTGCAGGTATTTCTCAAAAATTTGGTTGGTTTAATCTTGCTGGTGAAATTAGCTTTTTCTATAATCCAGCCTTCAAAACCACGATATATGCAGAAGACCCTAATATAACCTCTCCAAATAAATTTGGCGTTAAAGAAAAATGGGGCAAAGATTTTGAACTAAGCATCTTACCAGGTATTAACTTACCGGATGATTTCTTACTCTATACCCGCGTGGGTCTTGCCTATAGTCAATTTAGTTCAACTGCTGCCTCAAAAATCGGCACAGGACCGAACGGGTTAGCTAACTTTAACAAATGGCTTCGTGGTGGTGTATTTGGTGCAGGCATACAAAAAACATTTCCACTCAAAAATGGTAACGCATGGTCTATTCGTGGAGAATATGATTATATTGCTTATGGCAAAGTCAATGGCAGTGGCTCAAGTGCTGCAGATCCAAACACGATCTACCACATCAACACACAATACCGAAATCTTAACCAACAACGCTTCTTAGTTGGCCTAAGCTACGACTTCTAAATTTTATGGGGTAAAAAGTGCTAAAATAATAGTCTAACCCCAACTTCTTCCTTTGCTGTATCGACGATTCAGCCTACTTGCTCCACCCGCGCATCTTATTTTTTTAATACTTAATACGGATCTGTCAAAACTCAGTCCATTTTTCAAAAAAACCACAATATCTGGTGTTAAATTTCGCTATTTCGGCACAACATGTTGTGCTGGGGGACTGAGTTTTGACAGATCCAGATATTAATCTCTACTCCCAATCTAGCTTGAATGTTAATATAAGCGCTGTTCGCAACTTTATTATCAGGTTAATCATTTTTGGAAAGCTTTCCTCGATCGTGCTTTTGCATATAGTCAATCTCAGGTCCTTTTGGGACAATTTGTGTTGGGTTAATATTGCTATGACTAAAAAAATAATGTCTTTTAATATGTTGCAGATTGACAGTTGCAGCGATACCAGGAACTTGATATAGCTCACATACATAATTCCAGATATTGTGATAATCGATGAGGCGCCTCTTGTTGGCCTTAAAGTGGCTATAATACACGGGGTCAAATCTCACTAAAGTTGTAAACAATCGCCAATCAGCCTCTGTGATTTGGTTACCAACTAAATAGCGTTGATTACTCAAACGTTGTTCCAGCCAATCTAATGTTGAGAATAACTCATCATAAGCCGCTTCGTAAGCATCTTGCTGTGTTGCAAAGCCAACGCGATACACACCATTATTGATGTCATTATAAATTCGTGTGTTAACTTGGTCAATTTCATCTGCATGATGGGCTGGGTAAAAGTCTGTGTTGTTGCCAGTGATGTCATTAAAAGCCGTATTGAGCTGACGAATTATTTCTGATGATTCATTGCAGACGATAGTCTTTTGCTTTTTATCCCATAAAACAGGTACAGTTACCCGGCCGGTATAGGCTGGATCTGTCAGTGTGTATACTTGGTGTAAGTAGTGTACTTCATTTATTGGATTATCAGTTGAGATGGCAGAGAATTCCCAGCCATTTTCTAACATATCAGGATCAACCACAGTGACACCAATAATAGACTGTAATTCTTTTAATACAAGAAAAATGAGTGTTCGGTGCGCCCATGGGCAGGCATAAGAAACAAATAAATGGTAACGATCTTTTTCAGCGGGAAACGATTGGCTGCCTATGCATTGATGAAACTGTGAAGACTCACGTACAAATTTACCTTCCGTGTTTTTAGTGTCATACCATGTGTTTTGCCATTGCCCATTGACTAATAAACCCAATTTTTTCTCCTTAGGTAAGGTTTGCGAGTGCACCCTAACCTACACTGCTAACTGGCTATAATTATAAATTAGCCTGAACCATATAGCAAAATACTCAAATGAGTTGCCTTCAAGTGTTGTTTCTCAATAGTTTAATCATGCAGCAAAGCTATTCATCTCTATTAGGCATACACAAGGAAAGTAATTGGAATAGGATTGCGGGCAGTTTTGCACTATATTAGAGCAATATCACCCATTTGATCGGAGCTATTAAGCAGATGAAAATCAGCGTATTGGATCAAACTCATTTACAGAAAGGGATTACAGTAGAACAAGGCTTCTCACAAAGCATCAGCTTAGCGCAATACTTGGATGAGCTAGGCTATGAACGCTACTGGCTCTCTGAGCATCATAACTCAGATGCCCTATCAGGCTCATCACCAGAAATTCTCGCCAGCTTTTTGTTAGCAAAAACTAAGCGCATTAAAGTAGGCAGTGGTGGCGTTATGCTACCGCATTACAGTGCGTATAAGGTTGCGGAAAACTTTAAAGTGATGAGTGCATTGGCGCCAAAGCGAGTTGATCTTGGCATAGGCCGTGCTCCAGGTGGCTACCAACTATCAACAATCGCGTTGGCGGGTCAACAAAAAAAAGATTTTCCAGAACAAACTGAAGAGTTATTACAATATCTTGCAAATGATATACCACTGCAGAATCCATTGCGTGGCCTACAAGCAACGCCACTTGTGCAACAACCTCCTACTGTGTGGATTCTGGGGACGGGACCATCTTCTGCTTTAATTGCAGCACACCTTGGTCTACCCTATGCCTTTGCACTTTTTATTAATCCAACACTAGAAATATTTGAAGAATCATTCCAGCTCTATCATAAGCACTTTACTCCATCTCAATATTTAGCTAAGCCGTATGTGATGCTTGCTATGAATGTTATTGGCGCTGAAAATGACAGAGAGGCGCAATATCTAATGAAGAGCGCATTGGAATTCGACTATCATAAATATAATGGCGAACTAACACGATTGATTGACCCTAAACAGGCAACTGAACTCGCTGATAAAAAATTAAGAGATTCCATTGTGAAGAACTATATCATCGGTAGTAAAGACAGCATGGTGCAACAACTGAATGCATTCACTGAGAAATTTCCAATTGATGAGCTTATGGCAATAACTCGTATTTTTGATTTTGAAAAAAGACAATGCTCATTTAAAATTTTAAAAGAAGCGTCACTTGAACTAAAAGTCGGTGCGTAATGATCTTGCATGCGAACATAATTAATCAGACACTAATTTAATGGGTATGGATACCTCAATATTTGAGGTAGATAATGCAGAATTTTATCCAATCAGACACGCGTTTAACAGGTGGCATTGGCTTTCAAAAACACTTGATGATTTTTATTGGTACAGGCATTTTGGCTGCTGTATCATATGACCTGTATAACGTAATTTTATATTTTCTTTTTGGTATCTCGATTGATTGGCATTTGATTGGGCGCTGGTTTATGCATTTGGCGACAGGCAATTTTATTTTTCGAAATATACCTCAGTCAACTCCAATGCACTATGAAAACCTGCTTGGTTGGCTGGTTCATTATGGCATTGCTATTGTTTATTCAGCCCTTTATATTTTACTCAGTGTTTATGTATTTCGCATACGTCCTCGTTGGTATACAGCTGTTATATTCAGCTGGGCATTTATGCTGGTACCATTTTTAGTGTTGCAGCCAGCGATGGGGCTTGGGTATTTTGGCAGTCAAGCTGCTTCACAAAGTCTCGACTGTCTCACGACATTTTCATTTCACACTGTTTTTGGGCTGGGGATATATTTTGGTTATCGTATAATGCTGAGAGCAAATAAAATATCCTTAATGATCAGGTAAAATCATCTATTAGTGATAAGCTTATCTTTCTTTATTAAATTAATAATGGCTGAGATTTTACAGAACCTTGCTGATCAACTGCTACAATGTCCCTTTATCGAAAAAATAAATCCATATAGATCAATCATCTATAATCAAAGTTTTGTTCTATATTAGATCATATGGAAGAGATAAAACCTAGGATAGATACCATGAAGTACATACTATGTGGAAAGCCCTGCTATTAACATTGATCATCCCCCTGACTTGTTTGTCGGCAACTCAGGAGAACACTTATTTCCTAACGTTTCCGCTACAAATAAAAGCCAAAATCAACTTGGACAATATACTCATTCCTAAAATAGCAACAACTACAAAAACACAACGCAAATATCCTAAAATCACTGACAAACAATTAAATAAAATAGAAAAAATGCTTCATCAAAATGCCCCGGCATTAAATACAGAAGCGGTCAATAAAGTGTTAACCACATTAAAATGCGCAAGCAAATACAATATCAAGCATAATAATATATTAACCATTATTGATTTTTCACTGCCGTCTAGTGCTAAACGTCTATGGGTATTTGATTTGGCAAAAAACAAATTATTGTTCCATACGCATGTATCTCATGGCATTAAATCCGGAAGTTTATTATCGAATTATTTTTCCAATAAAGTGAACAGCAAAGCCAGTAGCATTGGCGTTTATAATACCGAAAAAGCTTATTTCGGTCGCCATGGGCTGTCATTAAAATTATATGGATTAGATAAAGGTGTTAATGACAACGCCTACAATCGATTTATTGTTATGCATGGCTCGTGGTATGTAAATGATGATTTTATAAAAAAATATGGACGACCAGGTCGCAGCTGGGGCTGCCCCACTCTTCCTCGGATTTTAACGAAACAAATTATCCATACGATAAAAGACAATGCTTTAATGATAGCCTATTACCCAGGCAACATGTGGCTCAGTAAATCCATTTTTCTTAATTGTACAGGTTTAAAAAAATCAAATATAAAGACAAAATCATTTATCAAGGAAGAAGAAGGTCGAGGGAAAATTCTATTTGCCGATTTAAACAATAACAATAAACGCGAAGAAAACGAACCTGTGGTAACTATCAAGGCCGCAACTTATCAACGTATCTTCAATACCAAAGCACCATTAAAACGTATGTTACGCCGTCAAATCGACAAGACTGAATATATTGTATTAAATCATGCAGAAATTGCAAATATGAAAAAAAATAACAATGCAGCGGCTGACAAAGTGGGCGAGCACGATTTACAAACAGTGTATTTTGTTATCCCTGTGGTAACAAAACTACGCGGTTATTATGCCACTGAAATGAAAATTATTGATCTGAAAAAAATGGATGAAGTTAAATCGAGCACGGCTGCATCTGAAACCCATGAACAAATAGAGCCTTACAGCATTCAGTTTAAGTCTAAGCCTTCGATTAAACTCAGGTCAACTAAGCGATTTATTCGTTGGTTGGGACTTTAATCAATATCGAAACGTTAACCCCACAATTGCTTTACTCGCTGATCGCGGCCACAATTCCAGCGATAATAATTATAGCGAATGGGATTCTTTTTATAATAATCTTGATGATAGGCTTCTGCTGGATAAAATACAGTCGAAGGCGAAATCTGGGTATACACGTGTTTAAAACGCTTTTCAACAGCTTGCTTTGACTTACCTGCTAATGCTTTTTGTTTCGGGTTTAAGTAAAAAATTACCGACCGATATTGCGTGCCATGATCGCAGAACTGGGCATTTTGAACGGTAGGATCAATGTGATGCCAATAATAGGTTAGCAATTGCGGATAGCTAACTTTCTTATCATCATAAATAATTTTGATTGATTCCACATATTGAGTCGTACCTGAAGAAACCAGATCGTAAGTTGGATTTTTAATCTGACCACCATCATATCCTACAATTGTTTTAGTGACCCCAGGTAATTTATCAAAGTCAGATTGCATACACCAAAAACAACCACCCGCAAAAATGGCTACCTGATTTGTCGCCATCACCAGTGAAGGCAGTAATAACAAAAATGACATCGAGATCCTAAGCAGAGTTTTTTGTTTTTTCATGATGTTGGGGTATCCGTCGTGAGTGGATGGTATTGATTATCTTTATCTGAATAGGCTGCAATCTCGCCTGTTTTAATATCAAAGTTCCATAAATGAATAGAAAGTTTTTTTTGTTTAATGCGATCTTTAATCCACGGGAAAGTTAAACAATTTTGATAAGAGTGAGTCAATGATTGTTTGCCTAACTCATCTGCATCTTTAACACGATCTAAGTCGACATTGATAATAGAAACCCAGCGCCCAATAAAATCATTTTGAGCTAACTCCGAACTGTTTAATAGAGCCTCGATGCCGCCACATTGACTGTGCCCTAAAATAATTAGATGTTTTACATTTAAAAAACAAATTCCAAATTCTAATGCAGCACTGGTGCCATGATATTTTTCGTCTTTTTCATACGGTGGAACGATATTGGCAACATTGCGCACAATAAATAATTCACCTGGCTCGCACTGCAAAATCAATGCGGGATCGACCCGCGAATCACAACACGCAATTACCATAATTTCAGGTTTCTGCCCATGATAAGCGAGGTGTTCCATAATGGAATTATCACCGGTGGCGTACTTTCTGCGAAACTTATGATACCCATGAATTATTTGTTTTAATGATTTTTCCATTTTTATCTGCCCCTATCAGTTGTGCATAAAAACAAATCTCTTCCGGTCTGGTCACAAAATGGCCGCCACTTATTTTAACAAACTATTTATTTTTTGCCTACCCAGCGGTACACTAATGCTACCTTAATTATGTAAAAAGGACTTTAAAATGAACAAAAAGGTAATTATGGCAAATATTGCTGCCATTATGGCTTCCAATATAGCGCTTGCAGGCCAAGGCCAATCTATA
>CAXMUH010000108.1:0-10677 GCA_964196565.1 uncultured Legionellaceae bacterium
TAGCCATTACCCAATTGCGCATAAATGCTCGCCGAATGCTGACGATCAAAATGAGCCAGACTGGTTTGGGTCAAAATCGGTTTAACTGTAATTAAATTAGATAACGGAATCAGCTTGCCAGCATTATTGCTCACCGAAAACATATTCAAACCATTTAAATTATCTTGATATTTATCAAGGCCAAGCAGATCAACATCGTAGGTTTGACCTGCAACATCAATCGTCGACACTTTCAATCCACCGAGCATCGTTGCAATCACGTTATCAATATTATTAACACTTACCCCAAGCTGAGCGGCTAATGGGCGATTTACGTGCACTTCATATTGTTGACTATCAAAGTTAACCGAGCTGGTAACGTTCTTTAAACCCGGATATTGGTTGAGTTTTTTTAGTAACGCTTCGCTCACTGCATAAAGTCCGCGATAGGTTCGATTACCCATAATGGAGAATTCAACCTGATGTTTCATCGAGCCACCAAATGAAGGTGGGAACACATTGGCATTTAAACCGGGTATAAGTGCAATCTGTTTGTTGGCATAATTAGCCAGCGCCTGTGCGCTTTGAGTACGTTCATTAAGAGGTTTAAGCGTCGCCAGACTGAGATTAAATCCCTTCTCATCGGTTGAAGCCAATGAAACCACCGACTGCACGCTCGGTTGTGTTTCTAGTATTTTTGACACGCCCTCTGCTTGTTTTGCAATATAATTAATATTAGCACCACTCGGTGTATTCACTGCACCGATCACTAGTCCCACATCTTCTTGTGGCATAAATGTAAAATTAATGGAACGAACCAGATAAAATCCACCAACGGCAATGACGACAACAGCAATCATCACTAGATGGCGCTTATTTAAAATTCGATCGAGAAGATTTTGATACCAATCGGCTAATTTTGCAAACAGCTGATCTAAATATTTAACAAAACCACGTGTGGTTGAATGGGGTTTTAGTAAGCGTGAGCACATCATCGGTGATAAGGTGAGTGCTACAAATCCTGAAATAATCACCGCACCCGCTAGCGTTAACGCAAAAGGTTTAAAGATTGCAGAAATTTTCCCGTGAATTAAACCCACTGGCGCATAAACGGCTGCAAGGGTTAACGTCATGGCGATCACCGCAAAGGTGATTTCCTTGCTGCCCTTAATCGCCGCGATTAATGGCTTTTCACCAGCTTCAATGTGGCGATGAATATTTTCCAACATCACAATGGCGTCATCCACCACCAAGCCGATCGAAAGCACCAAGGCCAACAGAGTAATGATATTAATGGTAAACCCTAAGAAATACATCACCCCAAAGGTTGCAAAAATACAAATCGGAATGGTAACCAATGGAATGGAAACGGAACGCAAATGTCCTAAAAATAAGAAAATGACAAGCAACACACATAAAACAGCAAACATGATTGAGACATAGACCTCATGAATACTATTTTTCATAAAGGTCGATTGGTCATAAGCGATGGTAATTTTCATCCCACCGGGCAGCTGCTCTTTCATCGAATGTAAGTATTGCAGCACCCCACTTGCGGTTGTAATCGGATTCGCATCATCTGAGGCATCCACACTTAATAATACCCCGGGCTTACCATTTATTTTTACAAAACTCATGGTCGTCGTACTCGGCGCCACTTTAGCGTAACCGATATCATGAATACGGATATTATTACCATCTACCTGTTTAACAACAATGTTATCAAATTCTTTTGCAGTGGTGAGTTTTGTGCTTGCTGTAATCGGGTAGTTAATATAACTCCCGCGAATTTTACCGGCGGGGAGCTCAACATTCGCATTTTGAACAGCTTGTTGAATATCTGCCACGGTAACTTGCCGCGCTTTCATTTTATTCGCATTTAATCGCACCTGCATAGTATAATCATTCGAACCAATACTATTAACCTTGGCAACGCCTTTAACTTGCGAAATACTATCCACCACGTTGCGATTTAAATAATCATTAATTGCTGGCAAGGTCATATTAGGGTCTGTGAATCCAATGTCTAATAATTCACCTTGATTACCACCACGCTCACTAATTTCTGGTGACGATACACTATTGGGCAGCTTACTGCGTGCATTTTGAATTTTAGCGCGAATTTTATTTTCGATACCAGAAAGATTAACCCCATCTTTTAAATCGATTATTATTTGGCTATAACCTTGATAGCTGGTCGAACTGATGGTATCAATTCCTTCAACACCACTCACAGCATCCTCTAGAACTGTGGTGATGCTGGTTTCAACCAGTTTTGCACTTGCCCCAGCGTAGATTGTGTTAATCGTTAATTTGCTACTTTCAAACTTTGGTAGGAAGCGTGTATCAAGATAATTTAATCCCATTACCCCAATAATAATAAGAATTAAACTTAAGACTGTCGCAAAAACCGGGCGTTTAATACAAAATTCTGAAATATTCATATATTTTTTTATCGTCGCTTTAGGTTACGGCTTTTACACGTGTGCCCACTTTCACCTGAAATTGTCCTTGTGAAATAATCTCTGAATCTTTATTAAGCCCTTTTTCAACTATTGTCATACTATGATAGCGCGTGCCTGATATAACAGGTATGGATATGACTTTATTATTTTTAATTTCTAACACATGATCACCATCAATGCTGGCAATAATGGCATCTGATGGTACTAATAGGGTTTGTGGGTTTATTCCTAAATTCTGGATGATTGTAACGGATTGCCCAGGTTTTAAATTATGCTCATTATTTTTAAGTACTGCATGCACCTCAATTGTTTGTGTCGCTTCATTTACGGTTGGTGCAATATAACTTACTTTCGCGCTAAACTCTTTTCCAGGTAAAAAATCTGCGGTAATTGTAACGCTTTGCCCTAGTTTAAGCTCTGGCGCATATCGACTCGGTAACGAATAATCAACTTTCAAGGTATTGGTATCGGTAAGGCTAATCATAATACTTCCTGGCGTAACATAATCACCAATATTAATTGATTTAGCGCCTAAGTACCCACTGATGGGTGCAGTTAAGCTCATTTCACTTAATGCCACTTTGTCAGATTTTTCCTGCGCCATGGCTTTTTTATAATTCGATAAATATTCATCGGTTTCTTGTTGCGACGCGGCATTTTCTTGCATTAATTTTAAATAACGACCTACTGTGACTTTAGCAAATTTTGTTGCCGCTTGATCTGATAAATATGCCTGTCTTTGTGCGTTATCATCGAGTTGAACAAGCACCGTGCCGGCTTTTACAAATTGTCCTTCGTAAAAATTTATTTTTCTAATATATCCACCCACTTTAGGACTGATTGAAGCTTTTTGATTTGCAAATAAAGTCCCGGTAGTAGTTGCTGTTTCAGGAATAGATTTAACAGTAACCTTACTCAGTTTGACTAAAATCACAGGGGTTTTTACTGCGTTTGATGTGTGAGAGTGATGAAAAGCGCCCAATGCAGCACCCGCTAAAACGCAAACACCTACAATTGTAATAATGATCGATTTCTTTTTCATAGCCTAGCTCACATACCCTATTTTATTACAGCTTTGTTACATTCAATCCGCTTTAAGCCGATGGTAATAAACTTAAATTCGTTCACCAGAATAGGTGAAGATTTGACCTTAGTCAAGGTAATAATATTGTCAATTATGAAATCTTACGGGTTTCAAAACACAGGAGTAGTCTAGCCTCCTGTACAATTTGTAACATATTTTGAACAAGCGCCACCGCTAACTTGCCAAGTAACATTACTTCCCGTATTAAGGGTAGGCGTTAAAATGTAGGTGTCTGAGCTAAGAATGCCATTACCAGCAACAGGCGTTATAGTGATAACTCCACCTTCAACTGAAGCTGAAGCGACTTTACCAACTGCCGTTGTAATTGCTGGTGGGATACCGTGAGAACCTGCATCACAAACTGAAGTATCTGCAGAATTGATTTCAAGACAGAGAGTAACTGCCGACTTGTAGCTATCAGCCGCTTGAACGATTTCACTATATGCTGCTCTGTTCAAATATGATACAAGCATGGGGGTTCCGATCCCGGCAAGAATTGCAACAATAGACAGAGCTATCAATAGCTCAAATAAAGTAAATCCATTTGTGTTTATATTGCTCACCTTCATCAAGGCAGCTCCTAGCTTTGAGCGATTATGCTATGGCCCAAAACATTACTCCTATGTATAAATATAGCTAATTTAAGGATGTATATAACTTATTGATATTATATAGCTATTGCACTAGGCGAAATATTAAGAGCTGGTGCAGTTAGGGATATAGGAGGCACAAGCACCACCACTAACCGTCCATTGAACTATATTGCCCGCTAAATTCGGGGTTAATATATAAGTATCAGCAGCAGTAAATCCATCGGTGGCAACCGGCGTTACTGTAATTACCCCATCGATCACAGAAGTACTGGCTACAAGACCAATAGCCGTGGTAATTGCTGGCGCAATTCCATACTTCCCGGCATCACAATTATTGATATCGGTTCGCTCTACACAAATGGATACAGCTACTTTATAACGGTCTGCCGTCTGGATAAGCTCACTGAATTTTGCCTTTTGTATATAATGGAAATAAATCGGGCTGGCAATCGCTGCCAATATAGCAACCACAGAAATAGTAATTAAGATTTCAAATAAGGTGATGCCTTTGCTACGTCCTAAATCCATTTAAGCTTTTCCTATTTCAAACCAATACATATATATAATAGAATATTTTTAAGGATTTCGCTTAAGTTGTAAGTGTTTTAGACAACTTCTCAAGTTTGTTCATATATTTATCATCACCACCCTGCTCTGACCAGCTCTTTTTTTCAAGCTGATGTTGGCTATAAAATATCCAACCAATGCGGTGAATTAAACGGCTCACAAAGCATCGTGGACTATCATTATTTTTTAAATTCATTTGTTGCTCAACAATAATTAGCATTGCTGCTGTTGATTTTTTTGTACATAGCGAAATATAAAGACAGTAAAGTCTTTTTTTATGGTGCTTATTGCTCTGGTCAAATATGATTGATTGAATATTTATCGTCAAGTCAAAATTTTCAGATGCAATATGAAACGCACTTTTGTTAATTATCGGTGATGGTAATGGAGCTGGCTGATCAAGCTGTGCTACCGATTTATCTTCTATCAGTGCCAAAGTTTGAACGTGCGGTACAGATTTTTCTTCCAGATTACTTGCAGATGGCTTTGCTAATTGTTTTTTCCAATAGGTAATTGATCTATCTAATAGGTCGAGAGAAGTTTTGATTTCTTGCTTTTCTTTTTTTGGAGTAGCCTTCAACCCACAATATTTATACACATCAGTAAATAATTTATTTAACTCAGCGTAATACAATTCACAAAAACGAATCAAAATACAGTTATCCAGCTTATAATAAGTAGACCCAACTATGTTAATGATACCGATAGCTTTTTTAACTTTATTTATTTCGGCTTCAACAAGCTTCTGTTGCGTTCGAGCACTCAGAAAACTTACCTTTTCTATTTGCAAGCCTAAATCACAAGCCCTAACAAACAGCTTCAGAATTTCCCGTAACCGTAGAGAATCAATATATCGATCATCCGCTTTAATGATGGTGACAATATTTTTTAGATTAGTAAAATATGTGGATAGATTCTGCGCCATAATAAAGTCCAATTTAAATTTTCAAACACATATATTTATTATTATCGATTCTATATTTTTTGTATATAAAAATGTACTAGATTAATCTTAACTAAACCTTCAAACATTAGCTCAGTGTTAATGATGCTGATGTATCACCAACTGATATTGCCAACTGGGATTAAATGGCTTATTCTAATTATATCGCAACTTTAGTTACACACTCAATACCATACTAGTATTTTTTAAGGTTAACATGATGCGCAAGAGTTCAAATGAAAGTAACCAACAACAGGTCAATGACTGGTTACGGATCGGAACATCTACAGACCTAAAACAATACTTTAACCTAAAAAATACCTCGCAAAGTTTAACCCAGAATCTACTCAATGTATTAAGAGGTTTGTCAATACATGGGGCTCAAGCATTTTACGAAAATCTGCAGGATCTTTTTTTTGAATTTATTGATCTTCAACATGGCATTCTAACTCGAAAAATTCACTCCGATATATTTCACACCGGGGTTGGATACATTCGTAATGCTCGAATGCAAATCCCTCTAAACAAAAGAATTGACCCCAATCACCCCGCTTTGTTTATGGCAAATATGATGCTAAGGGCGTTAAGCACGTTGCGTGCAATCGATCATACGTTTAGTTACAGGGCCCAACACAATTATCAGCAGCAACGTGCAGCACTTAAACTTAATTTAGTAAACTTAGTATCTGATGTCATTAGATTACAAAAGAGATTTGATGATGATTCTATTAATAATCTCAAATTAATTATCGATCTTGAACGCACCTTCAATGATGGCTTAATCCATATTTTACATTATGCCGGACTTGATTTTGGCATTGACCAATCGGGTTCAGATCAACTGTATCAACAGCTGCTTGATCATTATCGATTTATTTCTTCAACCTTAGACCCAGCCCCAAGTGTGGTCACCATTTTTCAATTAAAAGAATTTACTCATATCGAACACTCAATGCCGATCTGCACCAAATCAAAACAACAAATCACAGCACTTGAAATTACGAGAAATCTCTTCCCAGGTGGTGAAAACAATTTTCACGCTTCAAAACCCTTAGCATTTCAATTTATCAATCAAGCTTTCAGTGATTTAATGGTAATGCAAAATAGAGCTTTGTCCGCTCAAATGCGACACTTAGTCCCTCCAACGGTTAAAAATGGCTTTGTGGTTACAAAGTATGTTTATCATAAAAATGAATTAATCGGATGCAAAAATCTCCTACGCTGTGGCTCACTGGTTTATGTCGGTAACGGAGAAACTGCTGAAACAATTAACAATTTCACCACAAATAATTTCAAACAACTAGAAACGTATTCAACTCAATTTGCCGGTAAGAAAACGATACATTTATCCTGCCTGCCAACGTATTCTGCTTTTCATAGTCAAGCACTCATCACAACCGTTACAGAATCAGTTGCAAATCAATTGGGGCACCCTATTTCATATACACCAGTAAATTTTGAGGGGCTCTTTCGCATTCCAGAGTTCGCTAAAATAATTAAAAATCTTGAGGATGCACCTTTCGCCGGACCCAGTAGAAAAACCACACGGGCACTGCTTGCAGCAAAAGTTGTGAAGCTTGCACAATCCTATCCAGTAATTATTCCTCTAATTTTTTGTGCCAGCGGCCAAGATCGAACTGGAACACTATTAACGATTATTAATATTCTTGAGTTCGTGGAATACTGTAAATCCTGTAAAGTCAAGATTGATTTTCCCGCTGCTGAAAAAAGTTATATCGGTGCACGTAACCAGCAATTTATGGCAACTGTACTTTGTCCCGGCGCAGAAGGTTTAAAACCGTGCTCAAAGCCTGGGGAGGTAATAAATAAATTAGCAGCAAAATATTTATACTTAAAAACTGCGAAGTTTAATAAAAAAGCACGTATCACAGCAGGCATCGCGAAAAAGTTAGCTGGAAATTCACCTTTTTTGAGTAATAAACAAATTGTTACGCAAGAACTAACTCGCTATCTCGATCGCAGAAAGGGCCTATTCCACGGAATGATGCCATTTTACAACCGTGATTTAACAGCTCAAAAAATTCAAATGGTAAAAGCGGCGCTACAAACAATGAGTGAAGCATTAGATTATGACAATGTAATTAAGACGTTAGACGCCGAAAATAAAAGTGCCGTAACGCAAGCAAAAACAAGCTGTCTATTTTGCTTGATCGGCAACGGTGAACTTGGAAATAGCATTGATAGAATACGTGAACGTCTTCAAAGCCAAGATGAAAGCAAAGCACTAAGCTCCTCTCCTAACTTAACTATTTTAGAAATAAGTCATTAATCGACCACCTCCTTAATATTCACTTAATTTACATAAGTTAAAATAACACTTTGCTATTGAGTATCCATTTTGTGGAAAGGGAGTCCTGGTGATGTTTATCAAACTAATAAAAAAAATTATCTTAAGAACTGCTTTTATCAGCGCAATCTGCATTGGCTTTTTAACCGCTGTTTCAGCAGCCGATACAAATAATCCAACACCTTTATCTATACGTAGAGTTATTGTTTTTGGTGATAGTTTATCCGATAATGGCAATCTCTATGATTTAACCTTGCAACTACATGCCATAAAAAATGACATCCCCATCATTCCATCACCCACCCTATACTGGAAGGGACGTTTTTCTGATGGCCCCGTTTGGAATGAGTACCTTGCCAGTATGCTGCATTTTATGCCTAACCAAATAAATAGCGAATCCAGAGAGTCAGAACAATTTAAAAATTTTTCTTATGCGGGTTCCTGGGCGGAAACAACTCAGCCGGATGGATTTACTTATACGTTAAATAGTAAGCCACACTCCTTCCCGCCGCCGCTCAGCACTCAAATTGATACGTATATCGCCAAAAACAAAGCACTTGACCCTGATCATTATCAACAAACCTTTGCCCACGATCTTGTTTTTATTTGGGCGGGGGGGAATGATTATCTCAATCAGGATTTTAATGGACCGCCAGTCATGCGCTCACCCAACCTAAGCACAGATTATGTGATGCGATCAATTCGAAAAAACTTAATCAAACTAATCGATTCCGGTCTAAAGAATTTTGTCATTATTGGGTTACCCGATTTAAGCAAAATCCCTGATATCGAACTGCGTGATCCACAGCATCAATCACTTGTTCCTAATTTATCCATCACCTCTCAGCTACATAACGAAAAACTAAAACAGCTGGTAGCAGATTTTCATAACCAATACCCACAGCTCAACTTTATCTTTATGGATGTTAGTCAATTATTTTCAGATCAATTTCGACAATCACTGCTTCGACAACATCAATATGCACTACTGCATAACGGTCAGTTCCAAAAAATCAGCTCGCCTTGCATCATCGAAGATAATGACCCCGATCCGAATATTGTTAAGCAGTTTCATTTAAGTCATATACTCGCCATGGCAGTATCGCCGAGAAATAAATTACGTTTTAATGTAGCAGAATATCCGCACTGCGACTTACATACCGCCGGAGATCAACGATCGCCCTTTAATTTGGACCAAGCCTATACTGCGGGAGGGATATTTTTCGACCACATACATCCCATAACCCATATTCACGCCATTATTGCGCTCAAAATTTGCCGACTTCTTCAAACCCATGGATATACATTCTTTCAGCCACAAACTAACGCATTCAGCACAATAGACTGCTCACAATATGATCTTCGCAGTCTGTTACACAAAATAGTCGATCCACCTTTTCCGTTGGCATAAATCTGGTACAGCTTAAGCACTACTCCGCTTGACAATTAAACAAAGTCATTTAAATTATATATGATATAATTTTTGTAATTTAATCAGTTAAACAAAAGGAATTGCCATGAAAAAAACAACCCTGCTTACCTCTGCAGCACTCATATCAACTGGTCTATTACTCGCCGGCTGTAATGGCGAGGGCGATACCAAAAAGGGACAAACTACAAAACAAACACCTGCTGCAAGCACAACGACAAGCAACGACGCTAATGCTGCTGTTAGCTCACCCGGTTCTGCAAGCTCTCCCTCTCCAGATGCGACTAAAGCACCGCCTGCACCAAAAAATCCTTGTGCTGCAAGCCACCCAACAGATCAATCAACGCCTTCAAATCCCTGCATGACCCATAATCCTTGCGCGGCTGCACCTGATCAAACAAACCCTTGTCATGCAAATCCAAATGCTACAACACCTTCACAGAATGGGTCTAGTAACATGCCATGCGGAGCTAATCCTTGTCACGCAAATCCCTGCATGACCCATAATCCATGTGCGGCAAATCCTTGTCATGCAAATCCATGTGCTACTAAACCTATGCATAATAAGCCTAACCAAATGCCGTGTTCAGCGAATCCATGTGCTGTTAAAATCCCACATGATAAATATGGCAACATGCCATGTGGCGCAACTTCACCTTGTAGTGCAAACCCAGATGCTACAAAAACGCATTCTGCGCCGAATAGTCCGAGTGATATGTAAATAAATTTGGTTTGCTAGCATGACAACCGCAACCACATCCATAATTGATGACTGCTATCAATTATTAGCAAAAACAAATTCGAATGTGGTAAAAGAAATATTGCGTCAATCGGGTAAATTCTATGAATGGAATCATTATCCAGAAGGTGATGTCTATGATAAAGAGACTCATGCGCAATATTACTATCATGCACACGCAAAAGAGGATGGAACAAGATGGGAAGAGCACGGCCATTTTCATCTTTTTCTTCGTTTAAAAGGCATACCTGAAAAGCACCAACCGAAACCGCTAACACCAATACAACATGGCGTAAACACCGATGACCTTTGTCATATTGGTGCTATTTCCATGGATAAGTTTGGAAAACCTATTCGATTATTTACCACCAACCGCTGGGTAACCGGTGAAACTTGGTATGGTGCAGACGACGTAAATAATTTACTCCAATATTTTATGATTACTCATGCTTGGCCATCATGGCCCACCAATATTTGGCTCAGCAAAATGGTTGAAACCTATCAACAAGAAATACGTGCACTGATGATTCAACGCGATCAAGTAATAGAAAATTGGCAGCGCAAACATCC
>CAXMUH010000109.1:0-27976 GCA_964196565.1 uncultured Legionellaceae bacterium
CGGCACTAGCATCCGTGTTAATGACACTCTATATCAGTGCCTGTCGTCAAATTGGCCGGAGTAGGTATGACGTTTACACCGCAATCGGTGCTTTAATCGTGGGATAGGGATTATAATTAACAAATTCAAAATCTTCAAACACATAATCATCAATCGAATCCGGTTTGCGATTAATCACTAGTTGTGGCAATGCTCTGGGTGTTCTTGCCAATTGCTCTGCAACTTGTTCATGATGATTATCATAAATATGACAATCGCCCCCAGTCCAGATAAACTCTTTTGCCCTTAAACCCGTTTGCTGTGCAATCATATGAGTTAGTAAAGCATAAGAGGCGACATTAAACGGCACCCCTAAAAAAGCATCCGCTGAACGCTGGTATAATTGACACGACAACTCACCATCCGCCACAAAAAACTGCATCAGTAAATGACATGGCGGCAGCGCCATCTGGCTTAACTCGCCCACATTCCAAGCAGAGACAATATGACGCCTTGAGTTTGGGTTAGACTTGATTTGCTCAATCACCTGTTTAACCTGGTCATGGTGCGTGCCATCTTTTGCTCCCCAATTGCGCCATTGGTTTCCGTACACCGGTCCTAACTCGCCATGCTCATCCGCCCATTCATTCCAAATCGACACTCCATGATCATTAAGATATTGCACATTGGTATCGCCGCGCAAAAACCACAGAAGTTCATAGATCACGCTCTTTAAGTGGATTTTTTTAGTGGTTAATAACGGAAAAGCATTCGTTAAATCAAAACGCATCTGATAGCCAAACACGGAACGAATACCCGTACCCGTGCGGTCTGGTTTATCACTGCCATTGTCTATAATTTCTCGCAAAAAATGCAAATACTGCTGCATAACAAACACTCCAAAAAAATTTGAACCAAAAGGTCAAATGGCTAGTTAATGCTGGCGCGTAGCCCTCGGCGACTGCATTTGCTGACCTACCATCTGTTGCTGACCTGCCGTCTGTTGCTGACCTGCCATCTGTTGCTGACCTACCATCTGTTGCTGACCAATCGGTGGCTGCCGATGAACCGTGGCATGCAAGCTTCCACTGGATTGATTCGCCATTTGATTCATCACCATGCCATCTTGAGCAACCATGGTAACGATCAACACCAACCAAACCATCCAGATAACAGCCATCATGTGAGGCATTGCCGCACGTTTAACAAACCAAAAACCTAAAGTGACCAACATGCCACAAATCAATGGAATCACCAACAAAGCGATCATATCCTGAATCAAACGCCCAACTTCATCATCTGAAAAAATGACATGCAAGGTACTTGCTAAAAAGTTGTGAAAACCCACGATAGCGTCCAAAGCATGACTCAATTGAGATTTGAACATAATCGACAAAACTGTCAACAATAATATCACTATAACTTGCTTAACCATTACAACGCTCCTTGTTTCTATAAATCCAAACTAACAATATTAATCCTATCAATATCATAGGTAAAGACAATAACTGCCCCATGGTCATCCAGCCAAAAGCGACAAACCCCAGTTGCGGATCTGGCTGGCGAAAAAATTCCGCAATGAATCGGAACACGCCATAGAACAGCAGAAACATAGAAGTCACAGCAAACCTCGGTCTAGGCTTCGCCGAATATGTCCATAAAATGATAAATAACACAACGCCTTCAAGTAAGAATTCATAAATCTCTGAAGGGTGCCGTGGCAAAGGGCCTGCATTAGGATACACCATTCCCCATGGCACCGTCGTCACTCGCCCCCACAATTCACCATTAATAAAGTTACCAATGCGTCCAGCGGCTAAACCAATTGGCACCAATGGCGCGACAAAATCGATCACATCCATCCACGAGCGCTGTTGTGTCCACGCAAAAATCCAAGTCGCAACGCCTACCCCGAGCATACCACCATGAAATGACATGCCTCCATCCCAGATTTGAAAAATGTTTAACGGGTGAGCGGCGTAAACAGGTAGATTATAGAACAACACATAGCCCAGTCGCCCACCCACAATCACCCCCACAGCGGCATAAAAGATTAAATCTGCCACCTGTTGCGAGCGCCAACCGCTATTGGGTTTATTAGCACGATAACGTGCTAAAAGCCAAGCACCGACAAACCCAACCAAATACATTAACCCATACCAGTGAACTTTAATTGAGCCCAAATTAAATGCGATGGGGTTAATTTTTGGATAATGGAGCATGTTCCGATATTCCTTAGAAATTCTAGTTACGGATTAAAAGGCTAACACCAACAACTAAAAGTACCACAGCTAACGCTTTTCGCAACACACCAACAGACAATCGATGCGATAAAGTCGTGCCAATTGGCACAAAAATGATACTACCAACCGCTACTCCAATCCACGCAGGCCAATAAATATAGCCAATCGTCCGCGTCGGCAACCCCGCCTTATGCCAGCCGACAATAATCACCAAAATAGTCCCCACCATTGCAACCGTTAAACCCACTGCAATAGAAATCACCACGGCTCTGCGCATCGCCACATTACAATGTATCAGAAAAGGTATCGTCAAGGCACCACCACCAATCCCAAGTAACCCAGAAAAAGCACCAATCACAAATCCTGTAATTGACATACCGGTAATGCCCGGCAAATATCGCTCATTACTACTACGCGTAGGAATCAGCATTTTTAAGGCAACAAAAATAACAAAAATACCAAAAATAATACCTAACATTTTACTATGCAAGTAATGCGCCAAAACCACTCCAGCCAATACCCCAAACACAATTGGAATTAACCAACGCCGATAGATCGACCAAAATTCAACATAGTAACGTCGATGAGCAATTAACGCACGAGTCATGGAAAATACCATCACCCCCAACGATGTCGCCGCTGCCATTTGCATAATTGAAGCCGCGGGAAAATGATAAATCGAAAACAACCAAGCTAATCCCGGCACAATAACGACCCCACCACCAATGCCAAGCATTCCCGAGAGCATCCCAGCGGCTGAGCCCAAAATAAAAAAGACAATTAAACTGACAAGAAGATGTTCACTCACACTGCTTCACCCATTTGCATTCGGGGCCTGTCCTGAACGAAGCCGAAGGATTGGCAACCATAATTTAAAACTCCCATGCTTAAATCACCAAGGACGCTCAGTTGTGCGGCAAGTTCGAATGCAAAATCGATGAGGAATGCGCAGTGTATGTGGATACATGAGCGTTTCGAAGAGATTTTGCATTCGAAGCCTGTCCTGAGCGAAGCCGAAGGATTGTCCACAAATGAGTGGACAAAGAGAGAACCTCTTAACCCTTTAGCGGCCGGCACGAATTAACCCGCCCAACCCTGCCTCTTCCAGAGCCACTTCCAAATGCATCCGAACTTCCTTAGGGTCATCCATCTCTAAAACTTCATCTAATAATTTTTTCGCCCCCAGAAGCGTAAAGTTACGCACCAACCATTTAACCCGAGGAAGTCCACGCGCATTCATGCTCAAAGTATCAAACCCCATCGCCAACAACAGTATCACGGCAATTGGATCCGCGGCTAACTCGCCACAAATGCTAACCGGTTTGCCCGCCTTATGCCCAGCTTTAACCACTTGCATTAATGCTTTTAAAATAGCCGGATGAAACCCATCGTATAATCCAGCTACTCGTGGGTTATTGCGATCCACTGCTAATATATATTGAATAAGGTCATTACTTCCAACCGACAAAAAATCCACCCTTTTCGCTAACTCATAGGCTTGATAAACAGCAGCTGGGACCTCGACCATTATTCCAATCGGCGGTTTTTCAATTTTATATCCTTCCTGCACCAATTCATCATAGGCTTGATTAATTAATCGCAGTGAAGTTTCGACTTCTTTAACTGAAGTAATCATGGGTAACATAATAGAGAGATTATTAAGTTCTTCACTTGCCTGTAACATGGCACGCACTTGTTGCAGAAAAATTTCAGGATGATCTAACGTCACACGAATACCACGCCAACCCAAAAATGGATTTTCTTCTTGGACATTAAAATACGGCAATGCTTTATCACCACCAATATCCAATGTACGCATAACCACAGGCCTCGGCGCAAAAGTACTCAACAATTGCCGATACATAATGCGCTGCTCTTCCTCACTTGGAAATCGATCACGAATCATAAATGGCAATTCGGTGCGGTAAAGCCCAACCCCTTCGGCGCCCACACTTAACGATAAACCACCCTCAATCGCCAAGCCAGTATTAATAAACATCGCTAAACTATGGTTATCTTGTGTTTCTGCAGGCAAATCCCGGAGTGATTCCAATTGTTCATCAAGCTGTTGCTCCTCATTGGCCAACACTTTGAATTCTTTTTTAATGCCACTTGAAGGTGACAAATAAACTTGGCCGTTATACCCATCAACAATACATTCTTTGCCTGCTAATAAATCTAAAGGGGCACCGGTAACGCCCATCACCGTTGGCAAACCCAAAGCCCGCGCTAAAATCGCCACATGTGAGTTCCCAGAACCGGTTCCTGAAATAACGCCTTTTAAATGACCTTCTGGAACTTCCATCAACGTAGTTGCACCCACCTCTTCGCTAACTAAGATAGTATCTTTAGGAAAAATCTGCAGCGTACGTTCTTTTGACTGAATATATCCTAAAATACGCCGCCCCAAATCACGAAAATCTGAAGCTCGCTCTCTTAAATAGGGATCATCTAAAGATTCAAACTGTAAAACATGTTTTTTAATTACCTGTTTTAAAGCGCCCTGCGCCCACTGTCCCTGCTTAATTAATTCGATGACTTCGTTGATGAGAGTCCGACTATCAAGAATTCGAGAATATGCCTCAAATATAGCGTTTTCTGCTACTGATAACGCACTTTTAGCACGCAATTGAATTTCATGAATTTCATCTCGAGCTGCGCTTAAACCGATTTCAAAGATATTAATTTCTGCGTCTATATCTGTGATTGTTTTATCCGGCACCGCATCGAGATCTGCTGGCGGATAAACAACAACTGCCGTTCCAATAGCAACACCTGCTGCACCACTTACACCTGAAAAAACAGTTTCTGCTTTTATTTGTTTGCGCTTTCGCTTTTTCCCTAACGCTTCCAAACTGCCTTTTGCTTTAGCGCGACCAATTCCACTGGCTAATTGAACCGCTAATGTTAAACAAAAGGCTTCTTCATCTTCTGAAAAAAAACGTTTCTCTTTTTGTTGTACTACAAGTACGCCAAGCAGCTCGCCTTGCTCAATTATAGGTACACCTAAAAAACCTTTGTATTCTTCTTCTTTAATTTTTGCATTAAAATGGAAATTGGGATGTGAGGGCCCATCATCAATGTTTATGGGTTCTTCTCGCTCACCCACTAAACCAATTAAACCTTCACCATAGTTCAAACGCACCTTGCCCACCTGGGTCTCATTTAAGCCGACGGTCGCCATTAATAAGTATTCGCCTTGAGCATCATCACAAATAAACACACTGCTCGAGTCAGCTTCCAGGGCTTCACAAACGCGCTGCACAACAAGCAATAACGCTTGCTCCATATTTGGAGCTGCATTCACTTCTTGAATTATTCTCTGCAGTATTTTTAACATCGACAAACCTTCAATAGACTCTCTCTCTTACATTGTAAATGTTTATTGTTAAGCTGGAAAACTTTTTGAGACAAAAGATATCCTCTCATAACAGCTAACAATATAACCTCGGCACCTTATATAAACTTAGCAAATTCCGTGAGTACTGCATGATATACATCGTGCTTAAACTCAACAATATGGTCAACAGGGTACCAGTACGGAACCCAGCGCCATTCGCAAAACTCTGCAATGGGCGCATTATCCAATTTAATCAAACTCTCATCAGCCTTGAGGCGCAGCAAAAACCACTTTTGCTTTTGCCCTTTGACTCGCTCACCTTCAACAGTGCTCGCATCAATAGGCAGTCGGTATGAATACCACTGATCACTTTTTTTAATTAATTCAACATCTTGTGTGCGCAACCCAACCTCTTCATAAAGCTCTCGGTACATGGCATCTTGCACCGGTTCATCTTTATGAATGCCGCCTTGAGGAAATTGCCAGGCATCTTTAATATCTGACCGACATCCCATCAACACTTCTTGGCGCGCATTGATAATGACCATACCAACATTTAGTCGAAGCCCATCTTCGTCCTTCATCTTAACCTCTGATGCTTAAATCAATCTTATCATTTTAAATGTCTAGCAAATGTCTCAACATCATGTGAGCATTTGCCCACACTTACTTGCCAATCGACCTCAAAATTAATATTTTTTTTCCAATGCCAATTCTTGAAGTCGCCTCTAAATCTTTGAAAATCTCATCTCCAGGTTTCCGCTAACTTTTACTGACAGAATCCCCACAACTTATCCACACATTGCTCCCATGATATCCTATTGCAATTTGGGTCAAAACACACTATCTTGTGTTTAACAGTCTGCAAAACACCCATATATTGGGGTTCAAGGGAGTGAAAGTTTAGCAGCACTGTGCTCAAACTTGATCAATTGTAGCACACTGCCACAACTTTAGATTCCCAAACAAAAAAGTCAACAACTGTATAGTATCAGGAGATAACATGGAGCTTAATCAAACAACTGAATCAAACACAGATACCACCCAAATTGACGAGTCAGACGCCCTAAATTCAACTAAGCCTGGCCAATTTCGTATAATTAAACGTGATGGACGCGTCGTTCAATACAACCCAGCCCTTATTTCAACAGCGATGAAAAAAGCATTTCTTGCTGTGGAAGGCGATCAGGCGACCAAAGCACAAAGTATACAGGAAATCGTCAACAAACTAACACAACAAATCCATGAAATGTTCACTAGCCGCTGGCCAGATGGTGGCACCATCCATATCGAAGCTATTCAAGATAAAGTGGAGCTTGCACTCATGTATGCCGGCCAACAAAAAGTAGCCCGCTCTTATGTGTTATACCGTGAAGAACGTCGCAAGCAGCGCGAGCAAGTAGAGGCACAAGAGAAGAAAAATTCAATCCATATTACCCTTGCCAATGGCGAAAAAATACCGCTTGATATGCAGTGGCTAACGGGTTTAATTAACTCAGCATGTGAAGGTTTAGAAGCCGTCGGACCGACTGAAATTCTAACTGAAGTCAAAAATAATTTATTCGATGGCGTCAGCATTAAAGACACCTATAAAGCTTTGGTTATGTGCGCGCGTACCTTGGTTGAAAATGAACCCAACTACACTTACGTGACCGCCCGTTTGCTATTGCATGATCTTTATGATGAAACGTTAACTGGCTTATCAGTTTCACACAATATAACTAAAGAACCAATTAGCAAGCACTACCCAGAAGCTTTTAAACAATTTATTGCCCAAGGTATTAAGCATAAACTCGTAGATGAAAAACTTGCCAGTTTCAACCTAGAGCAATTGGCACAAACGATTGACCCACAACGCGACCAACAGTTTACTTACCTAAGTTTACAAACCCTCTATGATCGTTATTTTATACATAAATCAGACGTGCGGCTTGAATTGCCACAAGTGTTTTTTATGCGGGTTGCGATGGGTCTGGCCGAATGTGAGGGCGTGGATAAAAATGAACGTGCCATTGAATTCTACAATTTACTCTCGTCTTTTGATTACATGAGTTCAACCCCCACATTATTCAATGCAGGCACCAACTTCCCACAATTATCCAGTTGTTTTTTAACTACCGTACCGGATAGCTTAGATGGTATTTATGGTGCGTTAAAAGATAATGCGCTTCTCTCTAAATATGCCGGCGGACTTGGCAACGACTGGACACCCGTACGTGCTATGGGCGCTCACATCAAGGGAACCAATGGTAAGTCATTGGGCGTTGTGCCTTTCTTAAATGTAGCCGATGCCACAGCGGTTGCTGTGAACCAAGGCGGCAAACGCAAAGGCGCTGTTTGCGCTTATCTTGAAACCTGGCATATGGATATCGAAGAATTTTTAGAACTTCGAAAGAATACTGGCGATGAACGCCGCCGTACCCATGATATGAATACAGCCAATTGGGTGCCTGACCTCTTTATGAAACGCGTATTTGAAAATGCTGACTGGACGCTATTCTCGCCTAATGATACGCCTGACTTGCATGATCTTTTTGGCGAAGCGTTTGAAGTGGCTTATACCGCTTATGAACAGAAAGCGAGAGCCGGTGAAATGCGTCATAAAACAATCCCAGCGGTAACACTGTGGCGTAAAATGCTCGGCATGTTATTTGAAACTGGCCATCCTTGGGTAACATTCAAAGATGTTTGTAATCTACGCTCACCACAACAACATGTCGGTGTCATTCACAGCTCCAACTTATGTACCGAAATTACGCTCAACACCTCTGAAGATGAAATTGCAGTGTGTAACTTAGGCAGCATTAATCTTGTAAAACATATGAAAGATGGAAAACTTGATACCGAAAAACTGGCACGAACAGTCAAAACAGCCATTCGGATGCTCGATAATGTTATCGATATTAATTTCTATAGTGTTCCACAAGCACGCAACTCTAACTTTAAACACCGCCCTATTGGCCTTGGCTTGATGGGCTTTCAAGATGCGCTATATGAACAACGTATTTCATATGCCTCACCAGAAGCAGTAGAGTTTGCCGATACCAGCATGGAATATATTAGCTACTATGCGATAGAAGCCTCCGCTGAATTGGCTAAAGAACGTGGCACCTATCAAAGCTATGAAAACTCACTCTGGAGCCAAGGTGTTTTACCGATCGATTCAATTAAATTTTTGCAAGACAATCGTGGCAAATACCTTGAACAAAACACCGAAGCACGATTAGATTGGGACAGTTTACGCAAGAAAATCAGCAAATTCGGTATGCGTAATTCCAATGTAATGGCCATCGCACCCACCGCAACCATTTCGAATATATGCGGTGTTTCACAATCCATTGAACCGACTTATCAGAATTTATTTGTGAAATCGAATCTTTCTGGTGAGTTTACCGTTGTTAATCCTTACATTGTGCGAGATCTGAAAAAACTCAAGCTTTGGGATAACGCTATGGTACATGATCTTAAGTATTACAATGGTAGCATACAACAAATTGATCGCATTCCCGCAGACCTTAAAAAACTGTATGCCACGGCTTTTGAGATCGAACCACGCTGGTTAATTGACGCGGGCTCAAGGCGACAAAAATGGATTGACCAAGCGCAATCACTTAACCTTTATATGGCAACCCCATCAGGTAAAAAATTAGATGTCCTCTATCGCATGGCTTGGTTACGCGGCTTAAAAACAACTTACTATCTTCGTAGCCTCGGTGCCAGCAGCACAGAGAAAGCGACGATTAATGATGGCGCGCTTAATTCAGTGCAGGGAAATGCACCGCAAGCATGCTCAATCGATGATCCAGAGTGCGAGGCCTGTCAATAAAAAACCTCTGTCACCCCGGGTCATAGGTAACCCGGGGTCCAGACCTAGCAAAGAACACAAATGCAAAAGGAGATTAAAAATGTCGGGATCAATGCTTAACTGGGACGAATATAATACCGATACAACAACGCCACCTAAAACAGAAAAGGCGCCTAAAGAAGCGACTGACTCTGCTGGGGTTACCGGTTTAGAAACACTGGAAATAGGCGCGAATCGTATTCAAGTGGATGATAAACGAATCATTAACTGCCGAGCTGACTTAAATCAATTGGTCCCTTTTAAATATACTTGGGCCTGGCAAAAATATTTATCCGGCTGCGCCAATCACTGGATGCCTAATGAAATTAATATGTCAGCGGATATTGCCTTATGGAAAGATCCAAACGGTTTATCGCCTGAAGAAAGAACCATTATAAAACGCAGCCTTGGATTTTTCTCCACCGCTGACTCACTAGCTGCTAATAATTTAGTGCTAGCGCTTTATCGCCACATCACCAATCCTGAATGTCGTCAATATATCTTACGTCAATCGTTTGAAGAAGCACTTCACACGCATTCGTATCAACACATTATTGAGAGCTTAGGACTCGATGAAGCTGAGGTTTTTAATATGTATCGCGAAGTTCCAAGTGTTGCTAATAAAGCATCCTGGGTACTACCTTACACCAAACGATTGTGTGACCCACACTTTACCACCGGAACCACTGAAAACGACCAACATTTACTGCGTGATTTAATCGCCTTTTATGTAGTAATGGAAGGCTTATTTTTCTATGTTGGCTTTACCCAAATTCTCGCCATGGGCCGTCGCGGTAAAATGACTGGAACTTCAGAACAATTCCAATATATTTTGCGTGATGAATCAATGCATGTGAATTTTGGTATTGATGTGATTAACCAAATTAAAATTGAAAATCCACACCTTTGGTCTGCCGAGTTTCAACAAGAAGTCATTGATATGATTAAGCAAGGAGTTGAACTTGAATGCGAATATGCTGTTGACACAATGCCTCACGGAATTTTAGGACTTAACGCTGATATGTTTAAGGAATATTTACGCTATATCGCCAATCGACGCTTTATGCAAATTGGTCTTGAGGAACAATACCCCGGTGCCACTAACCCATTTCCTTGGATGAGCGAAATGATGGACCTTAAAAAAGAGAAAAACTTTTTTGAAACTCGCGTGATTGAATATCAAGCCGGTGGATCTTTAAAGTGGGATGAGGATTAATAAAGCCTGTTGCTTCGTCTTTGCGAGGACCGCGCAGCGGGACGAAGCAATCCAGTTTTATTCCGCTGGATCGCTTCCCGCGTTACACTCCTTCGCGAAGACGGAGCACCGCAGCAACTACGTAATCCACCCTAGCATGCCGGTTTAATTTCGTCAGTTAAAAAATCCTCTTCAACTTGCCTATCATGACAACTGTCAAATAATCCATGCACATTTGTTCGTAATCCTTCAGATTCTTCAACAATATACTGTAGTAATGCCTGCTCTTTATCCTCAGCACCACCGCTTAAATACCCAGCTACAGAATTATCAAGTCCAACAAAAAACTTATCCTCTGGATTTAGCATTCGATACTGATTAATAATCGCCATTTGCTTGTATTCACACAACATATGAATCGCAGTAGAGTTAACTAAATCTGGGCAAGCCTGCAATTCTTTAGCCATAAAGCACGCTGCCATTAAAGCCGCACGTGTTGGCCAAATCCGCCGAGGATCAACACTATGTTTCTGGTTATCAAAATTCGCTGGAAACCCACCGCGCTTAATGCCAAGATCTTGAAATTCAATATCATCTAATTCACACGGGGTTTTTGCATGTTTTTTTGTTTTAGCTTGGATATATCGCAAGAGAGTATTAAACTCACGATCTTCTGACGAGGTACTGACTAACCATTTACGCTTGCCAGAATATTTAATTAACTCTTGTAAAACAAGCTCATCCGCTGTTACATCCGTACCTGTACAACTGAAAATAACATCTGAATTGCGCACAAGATCAGGCAAAAAATGTAAAAAAGGCACCTCTGCAGTACGCAGCGCACGGTTTGGATCATGCACAGTGATATTTCTAAGTCCCTGTTGCTGTAATTTTCCTACAAGCACTTTGCCAACATTACCATACCCAATAACACCGATGGATGAATCTCCCTTTATTGGACCTTCAGATATTGTTGGAAGTATATCCATACACACACTGGTAACTTTATCGACAACCCCTTCATACTCTATTGACTTCACATAGGCTCCGGCTACGTTAATCACCGGAAAAGGCAGCCCGTCAAATCCCTGACCATTTGTTCCTCCGCGGGTTTGCTCAATACCAACCACAGCATGCGGTTTATGTTTCATACCATTAAAAAGCTTACCGGGAGTGCTTTTCAAAAGTTGTGCGCCATCATCTAAAATAATCAACAACTCTGGCTTTTTTTCCTCCATCGCTTTAAGCGCCAAACTCCAAACGGCTTGTATGGTTGCTTGGTTAGCCAGATCATAGCTGCCTAAACCAAGTTGATATGTATGAGGAACAAATTGATAGCCAGGATCGATTGTCTTCCAATTCTCAACCGTTTCGTCATGTGTGGAGTAACGTTTCCCACCTAATATAGCTCTGGATAAACCGTACTTGTGTAACACTCCAAACATGTCAGCAGTCGTTCCTAGCATATGCTGAACCCCAACCAAAAGTACATTTTCAAAAGGCTTATCAGCACGTCTAAAACGCGAAGTCCTCACAGCAGATTTAATCAACTCACGCTTTACATCAAATGGGCGATCAACGGTATGACTTAAAGAACGGCATGGATGCACTCTAGGGCTTGGAACATCAGTCCCAGCACTTCTGACTCTAGAATGCTCTGACGACACCCTCTTCAAACTTTGAGAAGCGCGACGTTTGGTAGCTCTAAAAAAAGATAGTGAGCTTGCTCGGAACATAACTGATATCATCCATTTTGATCGCAATTTAGCGAAATGCCAACTTAACTTTCTTTTAAGTTCGGTCGCCCTTAATAAATTACTGAAGTTTACCAGTGCTTCATTAAAGTTATATTAATAAACCTAATTTTATTTGTTTGCTTGTTTAATTATAGCTTTTACCCTATCTACAACCTTACAATGTAATATACCCAAGCTTAAAAGGAACTAAGTTATATGTTACCACAAGTTAACAAATCAGAATTAATTTATCAATTATTGAAATACACCAATGATATTATCCTCCATCTTGACGACAAAGGGAATATTATTTCGTCGAGTACGCAAGCAAAAAACTTTTTTTCTTATAACACAGATAAATCAAACACAAATAATTTCAACAAGATCTGTCAAAACAATCAATTAATCTGCCCACTACAATTATTTGAGTCCACTGAAAACAACTTCCATACACTAAAACAAGAAATAAAAAACACCAAAGAATTTGATCAAACAATTGAATGGCAACTTATCAAATCAGAAAATGAAAACACCCAATTATTAATTGGAAAAATTATTACAAACAAACAACAAGATACCCTCGAGGCACTTAACAATATTGTTAACTTGACCCCTGGAAGTCTTTATTGGAAAGACCAAGATGGAAAATATTTAGGCTGCAATAATTTTATGCTAAGTGAAGCTGGCTTACAGTCACTCGATGAGATCGTCGGAAAAACAGATCAACAATTATGGCCTCAATTTGCCAAACAGTTTTCTAAAAATGATGATTACGTAATCCAAAGTGGGAAAACAATTTTCACTGATGAGAAAGCCTTAGTTGGTGATAAATTAATGTACTTTGTTGGCGTAAAGTCTCCTTTAAAAAATAAGCAGGGTGAAACGATCGGAATAATAGGCAATTCATTCGACATCACCTCCCTAAAAGAAGCGCAAATGCAATTGCAGTATGAGAAACGGGCAGCCGTTGCTGACAACCATGCTAAATCAGAATTTATTGCCAACATGAGTCATGATATTAGGACCCCCTTGTCTGGCATTATTGGTCTCACAGAAATTTTAATGTCCAGCTTACAAAACTCAGCCGTGGTAAAGTTTGCTAAAGATGCGCATAGTGCTGCAAACCAACTCATGCAACTTTTAAATGAAATATTAGAAATTTCTGATATTCGAGCAGGAAATATCAACGATATCGAGCAAACTTTCAACCTTGAAACCATTCTCTACAGTATTAAAGAATTAATGTGCCCATCGATAGAAAATAAAGGCCTAAACTTACAAATTGATTATGACAACAATATTCCAGACCAGCTTTCTGGATATCGCATATTGCTCCACCGCGTACTATTAAATTTAGTCAGTAATGCAATTAAATTCACCTCTCGAGGCAATATCAGCATCACTGCCAACTTATACGAACAAGCGGGTGAAGATGTCAATATACAAATATGTGTTGCGGACACCGGCATTGGTATACCTGGAGATAAACTTAATATTATTTTTGAGCCTTTTAAACGTCTAACCCCCGCTTTTGAGAACAATTATCAAGGCACAGGACTTGGGCTTTATGTGGTAAAGAAATTTTTAGACATGCTCGGCGGCAAAATTACTGTTCAGAGTAAAATAAACCATGGCACCAGCTTTGAGTTGTTTATCCCACTAAAAGCCGCAACCGAAATATCAACCAACTTAATAGATCACTCTTTTTTAAATTCAATTACAGATAATAGATTGCAAACATTTTCACCTGAGGCCCATCACCTCACAGCACCGCTAACGACACAATCAAACAACAATCAGCGCATACTGGTAGTCGAAGATGATCCTATGGCGCAAATTGTTTCAAAGGTTCAGCTTAGTAAACAACAGTGCCAAGTTGATATTGCTAACACCAGCCAACAAGCGCTTCAATTAATTAAAAAGAATTGTTATGGTTTAATTCTTATGGATATCGGCCTTCCCGATAAAAATGGCGTAGACACCAGCAAAGAAATACGTGAATATGAGAGCAAAAATAATGATAGACGCACACCGATTATTGCTTTAACCGCTCACATTAACAAAAAGAACCATCAAGAATGTCAACAAGCAGGCATCGATCATATTCTTAAAAAACCGCTCTCTAATAAATTAGCAGAGAAGATTGTTTATACTTTCCTAAAAAAAACCCTGCCACCAGAACAGCTCGAAACTGTTATTGATTTAAATGAAACAGCAGCGATTGTCGGTGGCAATAAACAAACGGCAAAAGAATTAATCAATCTCTTTATCGAACAACTTCCAGGTGATCAAAAAAAAATTGAGCAGGCATTTTTACAAAAGGAATGGATCCAATTAAAAGCACTGGTACACAAGCTGCATGGTGCAACCAGTTATTGTGGCGTCAGACGACTAAAACAAACCTGTTATCAACTCGAAATCGCTTTAAACGAAGATCCTCTTCAAGTCGCGGTCATTGGAGTTCTATACCAAAACTTAACGCAAGAAATCAATGAAGTCAGACATGCAACATTATCTTAAAATCCGCATCAGAGCTTTACCTTAGATCACTTTCTGGCTAAAATACTCCCAAAGTCATCTAGCGAGGAATTTATGCCAATTTACGAATATCGATGTGAGAACTGTGGGGCAAAAAGCGAATTCTTACAAAAAGTTAGCGACCAACCAACCATCAAATGCCCACAATGCCACTTTGATGAGCTAAAGAAAATTATCTCCTCAACCAGCTTTCAACTAAAAGGCACTGGCTGGTATGTGACCGACTTTCGCGACAAAGGCAAACCTAAGCCTGCAAGTGAGCCGAAAATTGAGACTAAATCTAAAGACAAACCCACCAAAGTCAAAGACAGCGGCGACAAATCCGAGTAAACTATACCCAAAGCGATTGGATTTTAGGTGTTTTTTGACACTGTCATCCCAGCGAAAGCTGGGATCTCTTAAAATTAAACGCCTATCCACTGAGATTCCTGCTTTTGCAGGAATGACGAAATCTAGAACTCACCCGCTTTGAGTATATAAGCAAGTGCATGGATCAAAATCACTCCGAGTGATTTCGAGGAAGCTATTAAAATGGATTTTTTATGCGCAAATATTTAATCGCCGGCATACTCTTCTGGGTTCCTGTTTGGGTTACCTATGTTGTTATTCGATTTATCGTTGAACTCTTAGACCGCTCATTGGCATTAATACCCCAAAAGTATCAGCCGAGCCATTTAATTGGCTTTGACATTCCCGGCATTGGCCTTATATTCACTATCATTATTGTGTTTGTAACCGGGCTTTTGGTCACAAATTTTATTGGACATCGTCTAGTTGATGCTTGGGAGCGATTGCTATCACGCATCCCTTTAATTCGCAGTATCTATCACGCGGTAAAACAAGTCTTAACTGCCGTATTTCAGCCTAAAAGCCAATCATTTCGCAAAGTGATTATGATCGAATTTCCACGTAAAGGTAGCTGGGCGGTTGGATTTCAAACTTCTGAAACTTTAGAGAATCTGCCTCATAATAAAAGCTCAGTCACCTGCTTTATTCCGACTTCACCAAATCCTACTTCTGGTTTTTTAGTTTTCGTACCCAAAGAAGAGGTCACGGAACTGGATATGAGCATCGAAGAAGCCTTTAAATTAATCATTTCAATCGGCGTGGTAATACCTTCACGCGATTTAGCTAAAATCAAGCCTGACAAAGACAAAGGGGTCAAGTCTTGACTTTACCCCTTTGGCCCTTTGGCCTTGCACACATCACCCGCTACAGGTAACATTTGCTGTTTTCAATCAGAATATAATGAGATAAAACCATGCGTAGCCATTACTCGCACCAAGTTAACAAGTCCTTGATAGATAAAGAAATAACACTCTGCGGTTGGGTTCACCGTCGCCGTGACCATGGTGGTCTTATTTTTGTCGACTTACGAGACAACCGAGGAATTGTTCAGGTTGTGTGCGGCCCTGAAAATAAAGCGCCATTTTTGTTAGCCGAAAAACTACGCAATGAGTTTGTAATCAAAGTCACAGGTGTCATCCGCCCGCGCCCAGAAGGTACCGTTAACGCTGATTTAGCCTCTGGTGAAGTCGAGCTCGAAGCTTCTGAGCTTACTATTTTAAATAGCTCTCTACCGCTTCCTTTTAATATTGACGAATACCAGGAAGTCGGTGAAGAAACGCGTCTGCGCTATCGCTATCTCGACTTACGTCGCCCTGAAATGGCAGAGCGCCTAAAAATGCGCGCTCGCATTGTGCGACAAATTCGCCACTTTTTAGATGAACACGAATTCCAAGATATTGAAACTCCAATACTAACCAAATCAACACCTGAGGGCGCGCGCGATTATCTGGTACCAAGCCGTACTCATCCGGGCCACTTTTTTGCATTACCGCAATCCCCGCAGATTTTTAAGCAGCTACTCATGGCAGCTGGCTTTGATCGTTATTATCAAATCGTACGCTGCTTTCGCGATGAAGATCTCAGAGCGGATCGTCAGCCTGAATTTACTCAACTCGATGTTGAAATGTCATTTATCGATGAAACCACCATCCAAGATTTAATGGAAGAAATGATACGCCAACTCTTTAAAGCTATTTTAAAAGTTGAACTACCAGAAAAATTTCCACATATCACCTATGCAGAATCAATGTTGCGTTATGGAACCGATCGTCCTGATTTACGTATTCCATTAGAGTTAGTTGAAATTAGTGATCTGGTTAAAAACATCGAATTTAAAGTATTTAACGGCCCAGCGAATGATGCTAATGGTCGAGTGGCCGCACTTCGATTACCAAAAGGCTCTGAACTAAGTCGCAAAGATATTGATGACTATACCAAGTTTGTCAGCATCTATGGAGCAAAAGGATTAGCCTACATAAAAGTAAACGATATCAGCAAAGGAGTCGAAGGCTTACAATCTCCAATCTTGAAATTTTTCCCCAATGATGTAATTGAAAAAATTCTTGAGCGAACCAAAGCCGAAACCGGTGACATTATTTTCTTTGGTGCCGATAAAGCACGAGTTGTCAGTGAAGCGTTAGGCGCATTGCGTGATAAACTGGGTGCGGATTTAAATCTTTATACCAGCAAATGGCAGCCAGTATGGGTAATTGATTTCCCTATGTTTGGTAAAGAGAGCACGGGCCGAGGTAACTTGGAACCCTTGCATCATCCGTTCACTTCAGCACAAGAAGACGATATTGAAAAACTCAAAGCAAACCCAAGTGAAAGCTTATCTCGCGCCTACGATATGGTCTTAAATGGCAGTGAAATTGGCGGTGGCTCGATCCGAATTTGCGATATTAAAACTCAACATGCAGTTTTTGAAATACTCGGCTTCAAAAAAGAAGACGCCGAAGCGCAATTTGGACACTTATTACAAGCACTGCAAATGGGCTGCCCACCACATGGCGGCATAGCTTTTGGAATTGACCGTATTGTTATGTTAATGAGTGGCACCCAATCCATTCGCGATGTGATTGCATTTCCAAAAACACAAAGCGCACAATGTCCTTTAACCAATGCACCGTCACCAGCTTCTAACGAACAACTTAAAGAGCTAAACATTAAAACACTTGTTAACAAGACCGATAAAGGTGCTAAACACTAGGAGATTAAAATGGCGGGTCATAGTAAATGGGCTAACATCAAACACGCCAAAGCACGAGTTGATGCCAAACGCGGAAAAGTCTTTACCAAACACATTCGCGCAATTACAGTTGCAGCGCGCGCTGGTGGCGCCGATTTAGCTTCTAACTCGGGCCTTCGTCTTATGGTTGATAAAGCGCGCGCCGATAACATGCCCAACGACACAATTAAACGCGCGATTAAACGTGGTGCCGGTGTTGATGACGGCGGCAATTATATGGAGATTCGTTATGAAGGTTATGGGCCGAACGGCGTTGCGGTTATGGTGGATTGCTTAACCGATAATAAAAATCGCACCGTAGCTGAAGTACGTCATGCCTTTACCAAATGTGGTGGCAACTTAGGAACTGACGGCTCTGTGGCTTATTTATTTAGCCAAACTGGATTAATTACTTTTGCCCCTGGAGCCGATGAAGAGCAAGTCATGGAAATAGCACTTGAAAGTGGTGCGGATGATGTCAGTGCCAATGATGATGGCTCAATTGATGTAACCACCACAGCCGATACTTTCGAAACGGTGAGAAATGCGATGACAAATGCCAAGCTCGAATCTGCATCCGCCGAAATCACCATGATTGCCTCAATTGACGTCAGCCTCGATCAAGACCAAGCTGAAACAATGATGCGTCTAACCGATATGCTGGAAGATCTAGATGACGTGCAAAATGTTTATTCCAATGCAGATATTGCTGATGATGTGCTAGAGCAAATAAAATAAAAAATTTTCTTATATAGATATACTCAGCGCGGGTGAGTTCTCGGCTTCGTCGTCCCGGACAAGTCCGAAGGACGCGATCCGGGATCCAATCATTGTTATTGAACTGGACCCCGGGTTTCCTATGACCCGGGGCGACGGGCACGGTGCCAAGACAACACCTATTTCCATAATGAACTGACTATACAGCTAAGAAGTCTGATAATTCTTATAGTAAGTTTGGATTATATCCATAAGCTGATCAAAATCTACAGAAAGTGCATCAGCCGAAATAATAACAGGAGTCCCAAACTTCGCAATAGCTGCTTTTGAAAACATTTTTCCACTTCGGCTTATATTGTTTAAATATTTATTTGGATCTTTTACTTTAATCGCTAGTATTTTTTTACCTCCACGTATTAAGCCCTGATCAATGCTGACAATATCACTCCAGTAAATTTTACCTACAGAAAAAGGCCTCGAATTATCAAAAATGCCTTCAGAGTTAATCTTTACATCCCCAATTTTTCTAAAAGAGAATATGAGCGCCAAGCAAGAAACTAAAATTATTACAGCCCCCATAAAATGCAGCATCATGGGCTTATGATAATCAATTAACTTCGCAACCGATTCAGCATTAGGTGTCAATAACCATACTCCAATTATTATATAGATTATGCCTGGCAAAATATTTAACAAGGCTTTTTTATTGCTTCGTTTAATGACCTTTTCATTTAATACCTTCATATAGTCTCCATAGATTTCTATTTTAGGCTGTACTTTTAAATCAGTTAGTTAAACATGTCAAGCATACTTTAAATTATGCACCACATTGTTTGATGATAATAAGTAAGCTACACTTTACAGCATGGACACAAACAAACGGATCATTATTGGCATCGACCCTGGCTCTCGTTGTACTGGATATGGGATAATTTGGACAAGTGGAAGCCAACAAGGCCTAATAACCCACGGATTTATTGCTTGCAAACAAAAAGAACTTAATCAACGCCTCTATCATATTTACCAAAATTTAAGCCAAATTATTGCACAATACCAGCCTGATGAAGCGGCGATCGAACAGGTTTTTACTTGCATTAATCATCAATCCGCATTAAAACTAGGGCAAGCACGGGGCGCCGCACTCACCGTTACTGCAAAATATGCACTACCAACCGCGGAATACAGCGCGCGACAAGTAAAAAAATCGGTTGTCGGTTATGGCGCTGCAAATAAAACACAAATACAACATATGATTAGATCACTATTAAAATTAACCGAAAACCCACAAGCTGATGCCGCTGACGCACTGGCGATTGCGCTGTGCCATGCGTATCATCGACATTTTCAAAAACAGATTGAAGGAACCGTTTTATGATTGGTATGCTTACTGGAATCATTCGTGAAAAAACACCGCCATTTTTATTGCTTGATGTAAATGGTGTTAGCTATGAACTGCAAGCGCCAATGACGACGTTTTATCAATTACCCGAAATTAACGAAAAAATATCGCTGTATACCCATTTAAGTATTCGTGAAGACGCGCACCAACTCTATGGTTTTTTTCACAAACGCGATCGTGATTTATTTCGTGCATTAATTAAAATTAATGGCGTTGGCCCGAAACTGGGTTTAAGTATTTTATCGGGAATTGAGCCACAACAATTTGTATATGCCATCCAGAGCCAAGACGCATCCAGCCTGATAAAAATCCCTGGTGTTGGCAAAAAAACTGCTGAACGCCTAATGATTGAATGTCGTGATGCATTAAAAAAATGGCAGCCCATCAACACCGAAACTCAGCAACAACCTATTTTAAATTCTGCGACAGAAGATGCAATCGACGCACTCACGACGCTAGGTTACAGACCAAATGAAGCAAAACGCACTGTCGACAAAGTCTATAAAGCGGGCCTTAAAGCGGAGGAACTTATCCGTCATGCACTCGCGCACATGATTAAAGGAGTCCATTAATGCAAACGCCTGAAGATTTATCCGAACGTTTAGTGGATGCCCATGTCAAACAAGATGAGGAAATGGTAGAGATCTCCATTCGCCCCCGACTATTAAAAGATTATCGCGGCCAAGATCAAGTGCGTGATCAAATGCAAATATTTATCTCTGCTGCAAATAAGCGAAATGAAGCACTGGATCATGTTTTAATTTTTGGCCCACCAGGACTTGGCAAAACTACCCTGGCACATATTATTGCCCATGAAATGCATGCTAATTTAAAACAAACCTCAGGGCCGGTACTCGAAAAAGCCGGCGATGTGGCTGCGATATTAACGAATCTTGAAGCCAATGATGTATTATTTATTGATGAGATCCATCGTTTATCGCCAGTGGTTGAAGAAATTCTGTATCCCGCAATGGAAGATTATCAAATTGACATCATGATTGGTGAAGGCCCATCCGCTCGCTCAATTAAATTAGACCTACCAAAATTCACCCTGGTCGGCGCCACCACGCGTGCTGGACTTTTAACTTCGCCCTTGCGCGATCGTTTTGGTATTGTGCAGCGCCTTGAATTTTATAACGCAGAAGATCTTACCTATATTGTCTTGCGCGCCGCAAAAATTCTTGGAGTCCCGATTGAGGAACAAGCTGCTGCCGAGATCGCCGAGCGCTCACGCGGCACACCCAGAATTGCTAATCGATTATTACGTCGCGTGCGTGATGTCGCCGATATTGAAAATGATGGTTATATTAATGAGGCCATCGCCAAACGCGCATTAAAATTATTAAGCGTCGACAACAATGGCTTTGATTTAATGGACCGTAAATTTATCCTGACCTTGATTGAAAAGTTTTCCGGCGGCCCTGCTGGCATCGACAGCATTGCAGCTTCCATCAGTGAAGAGCGCGACACCTTGGAAGATGTCATTGAACCTTACCTGATTCAACAAGGTTTTATTTTACGAACCCCAAGGGGGCGTATTGCCACAGAACATGCCTATGCACATTTTGGTTTAGTAAAACCCACTAATTAACCCCATGGGCTTCGCGATGACAGAGGTGTAGCCCGGACAAAAATTTATTTTTGGCCGGGAATGTTGTGCGCAACACAACTCGGCAAGAGCTGGAATCATGCTTTGCATGATACTTCCCGGCCGACAAGTCGTCCGAGCTACTTCAGACGGTGCCAATCTAATTGTTCAAATTTGATCTTAAGCGTAAATTAAGATACAATTTTCTTTATGTTTAAGGAAAAACTAAAATTAATCATCGCAACTCTAGTATTCTCTACTATTGCTTGCACCAATAGCTTTGCAAGCCTTTATCTTGGCGCAGGGATTGGCATTCGGCCGCTAACGGTTGAATTTAGTAAGTTCAGCGTAGTTGGAGTTCAAATACAAAATATCACTTTAGCGGTAACAAAACCCGCTGGCGATATATTCTTAGGCTATGATCATCTTTTTCAAAATCGCTTATATTTAGGCGCGGAAGCATTCTACGAATACACTAACCTACAGCAGTCCTATATCGCCTCGGTTACTGTACTCGGCGTTAATATAACTGAAAACGTCTCTGCAAGTTTATCCGATAATATTGGTGGAAAAATATACATAGGCTTTGAGCCCAGCAAAGACATCGTTTTTTATGTTGATGTCGGCGCATTAGTGGATGAGCTTTACTACAGTGCTTCACAAAATATACTCAGCATTACCACTAACAAAACGCGCGGTGAGCATATCGCTGCAGCGGGTACATTTGGGCTCGGCATGCTTTACAAAATCCTTGATCGCCTCAGCCTACGCGCTGAATATAACTATATGCGCTACCCCAACAAAAATGTCGAAATTGATGTTTCGGTGCCTGCAATTAACGCCAGCAGCAGCATTAAATTTACGCCTAAAGCTGCGATTAATGCAGTAACGCTCAATCTTTTATATCGATTCTCATTGTAGATATACCGCTCCTAAAAACACACTGTTGCCTTTACCCCCCATTATCTACCAGCAAAGACCTCGTATACTCATACACATGAGAGTAACCAAAAGCGAGGATAAAAAAATGGATAGAAATAATGCGATACATAATCGACTGAGCAACGCCCTGGCTTCATACCTCAACAAAAGAAGCACAGCCAGTTTTAAATTTGGATACAGTGAGAAAAATAATCATGATTACGAGCCAAAGGTGGATGGTTGGAATGACTATGCAAAACACAAAAACAATAAAGATTCCTCATGGATAAAAGTAAATGGCGAACGAGAACTGACTCTAGGACGAGTGATTAATATTAACAACACTCTATTCCATATTAATAAGGTCATGTCAGATAACAATAAAAGCGTTGATGACAAACTAATACAAGTCCGAGAAGTAATACGTATCTCAATTCAAACAAATAATACCCTATCGTCTCAGTATGGCAAATCACATGTGTCTTATAAAGCAAATCTAGCCTCGGGTTTAAATTGGTTTCTGGCCTGGTGGCATAAAACTTGGTTTCAATCTCGTGCCAACACCTCACTTGAAACATGCTTAGATATTCTCGATACCGCTAAAGGGAGCGAAGCAAAACCCGCGGTTGCTGGAAATAAGCAGAGCTTATTTGCAGCCACAGTAACCATTGTTGGCGCATCAGCTCCACCAGCCTATAACGATTCACCTGAAGAAAAGTCACCCTCATGCAGCAATGCTTAAGAGAAATCCATACAGCACCTGGTCGGCTCTGCCGGCCAGGATTTATTTCCGGCTACACTATACCTGGCGCGGTTTAGTTTTAGGTGTAGCCCGGACAAAAATTTATTTTTGGCCGGGAATAAAGCATGAATCCAGCTTCGCCGGATGCTTCCTGGCCGACAAGTCGTCCAGGCTACGATCTAACGCGGTCGCTTATTAAAATAATCATCCGACTGCATTTCAATAATACGCGATTGGGTGCGTGCAAATTCAAATTTTAACTGACCACTCGGGTACAACTGCTCAATATCGGCAGCGGCGGATATAACCACACGCACACCCGAATCATAAAAAACATCGATTAAATTAATAAACGACGTGGTTAAATTTAACTGGCCACGATGCAATATCGGAATATCACTGACAAACACGGTATGGTATTGCTTAGCAACCGCAATATAATCATACTGCGAGCGCGGCACGCCGCAAATATTTTCAAACTCGAACCAGATCATATCTTCCGTGTGTTTAACCGTAGAAACTTCTCGATCAAATAATTTAATATTACTTTCCTCGATGGGTTTACCTTCGGCTAAATGGCAAAATGTATTAGTAAGATAATTCTCGGTCTGCTGATTTAAAGGTGAAAAATACACCCCCGCTTGTTGCACGTGCGTCAATCGGTAATCATGATGTGAAATCATATGAAATACACGCGTGTTTGCTTTAATGCATTTGATCGCCGGTAAAAATCGCTCGCGCTGCAGCCCATCTTTATATAAATTATCGGGTTCCACATTAGACGTAGTCACTAAACACATCCCCAGTGAAAACAATGTTTGGAATAATTCTCCCAAAATCATCGCGTCAGCAATATTCGTCACAAAAAATTCATCGAAACAAATAACATCTGCCTCTTCACATAAATTTTTTGCAATTTTTTGCAGCGGATTAACTTCACCTTGGAGCTTAATAAGATCGGCTTGAATACGTTCTAAAAAACGATGAAAGTGCAAACGCAATTTTTTATGTGGGTAACAAATATAAAAGCAATCCATTAAAAAGGTTTTACCAACCCCAACACTGCCCCAAGCATACAGTCCTTTTACAGGCTTTGGCTTTTTAAACGCTTTTAACAAACTTTTGCGTTTACGCTGTTGTCGCAACAACTGTTCATAAATGGTTTGTAATATTTGAATGACTTCTACTTGCTGATCATCTTTTTGAATGAAACCCGCATCCAGCTGCTGCTGATAATATTCCATCGGCGTCATCAAAGGCTTAATCCGCCAGCTTTAAAGCGATGCTCGCAATACGTTTGCCCAGAGCTTGGCATAAACGTTGCTCGGTTTCATTAACCGGTAAATCACTTTTTTCACCGGCAAAATGCGTTGGGCCATACGGCGAACCACCCGTTGTGGTGGTGAATAAATCCGTCTCAGAATACGGTAAGCCAACGTATAGCGCACCATGATGAATAAAAGGCAGCATCATACTTAATATTGTAGCTTCTTGACCGCCATGCAAACTGGCGGTTGAGGTAAAACAACCAAAAGGTTTATCGATCAAAGCACCCGATTGCCATAAGCCACCGGTACTATCTAAAAAATATTTAAGTGCTGCGGCCATATTACCAAAACGCGTCGGACTGCCAATCGCAATACCAGCAGCATCTTTTAAATCATCTAACGAAACATACGGGGGACCTGATTCTGGAATACTGCTTTCACTCGCTTCACACTCTGCTGACACCGCAGGAACGGTTCTAAGGCGCGCTTCAATGCCATTAACGCTATCCACACCACGAGCCACATAATCAGCCATACTAGCTGTGGCGCCATAACGACTATAGTATAATACCAAGATGTAGGACATTATATTATCCCTAATACATTTTCCGGTGGACGGCCAAGACACGCATTGTCACCATTGATAACGATCGGTCTTTCAATCAAGGCTGGATTTTCAATCATTGCTTTTAATAATGCCGATTCTGAAAGCTCGTGATTGCTGAGCTTTAACTCACTATACAGCTTTTCTTTTTGCCGAATCACATCACGCGGCGTGAGTTTAAGCTTTTTTAAAATCGATTGCAGTTCCGCCATACTCGGTGGGTACTTTAAATACTCGACAATCGTGGGCTCAATCCCTTGCTCTTGAAGCAATAACAAAGTTTGCCTTGATTTTGAGCATCTCGGGTTGTGGTAAATGATAACATTTGGCATGATTAACGTTCTCCTTGGCAAGATTATAGGTGAGGCTTATTATGATCACAAGTGCTGTTATAATGAAACGAACATTAACGGATTTTAGATGAAAAAGCTTTTAAACCAAATATGGACAGTTTTATCCTACCTTAGCTTACGTTTAATACGCGAAGGTTTTACCTACCGTGCCGCTTCACTTGCTTATGCTACCTTATTAGCCATCGTACCGTTGATGATTGTCTCATTTAGCATTCTTGCTTTTTTCCCAGCATTTCATGGCGTGGAAAAACAACTGCAACATTTTGTGCTGCAAAACTTTGTTGCTGAATCCGCTAGCGTCATATCTGATCGTCTCAGTGAATTTGTGACTCATGTGCATAAATTATCCGCAATCAACGTGGTGTTTTTAGTCATTTTAGACCTGCTCATGCTATATAACATTCAAAGAGCCTTTGATTCAGTATGGCATGCCAAGCCAAAGTTTAATGTCTCAATTGCATTTTTAATTTACTTTGTTATTTTACTAATCTCACCAATTGTTTTTGGTGGTGTATTAGTGCTAGGCAGCTTAATCTATAAAATGACTCATTTTTCAACGTTGATTCATTCTTCGGGCTTTAAAAATGTGTTTTATTTTTTACTACCTCACCTGATCACTCTGTTCATGTTTACCGTTTTTAATTGGATTTTGCCCTCAGCTCGGGTTAAATTCAGGCACGCCTTGATCGGCGGACTACTCACGACCATCATTTTTGAATTAGCAAAATATGGGTTTTCATTCTATTTAACCCATTTCCACACCTATCGCCTCGTCTATGGGGCACTGGCAACACTACCGCTCTTTTTAATTTGGCTTTATGTGTCCTGGTTGATAATATTACTGGGGGCTCTGGTTACTAACCTGGTTGCTAAAGGGATCCCAAAACAATGGAAGAAGCTGCTGAATGAACGATATTTTTAAAACTTACCTTTGCAGGCTCTTGCTTTCTACCCTCGCCTTGCCCTCTTTGGCGCTCGCGCTAAAGCTACCCTTACCTGCAGAAAATGAAGACTTGGTGGGAAGTTTAAGTTCAACAGTGATCAGCCCAAAAGATAAGTTCGCAGAAATTGCACGCAAATATGACTTGGGCTTTTTTGAACTGATCGAAGCAAATCCCCAAGTTGATCCCAAAGCCCTGCTTCCCGGCACCGAAATTATTCTTCCAAACCAATATTTACTGCCACATGTGCCGCGCAAAGGAATTATTATCAATATAGCCACCATGCGATTATATTTTTTCCCAGAAGGGGAAAAATATTTTTACACATACCCGGTTGGTATTGGCAAAAAGAATTGGAGCACGCCGCTTGGAGAACTGAAAATTATTGGTAAAATAAAAAACCCGGTTTGGCTTGTCCCTAAAAGCATTTATGAATATCGCAAAAAAAACAAAGACCCAATCCCACGCATCATTCAGTCTGGACCTGATAACCCACTCGGATATTTTGCTTTGCGATTATCTTTGCCCACGTATTTAATTCATGGCACCAACGAACCAAGTAGTGTTGGCGTACGCTCAAGTGCAGGTTGTATCCACCTTTATCCTGAAGACATAAAAGCACTATTCAGTATGGTAAAACTCAGGACCCCAGTATTAATAATCAATCAGCCCTATATAGCAGGCTATCATATGAACAAACTATATGTGGAAGCGCATCTGCCACTGGAAGAAGATCTAACCCGATTAAGTCACGCTTTAGTGGATATTGCAGCACTCGCTAAAAGTATTGGCAAACAGCTCAATCAAATCAATCAAATCAATACCTTTGATGTGATTCATTTCCATACTGGAATCCCAACTCAAGTTGATTAGTTATGGGGTCAAGTCTTGACCCCATATAGCTTCCACCAATTATTCAGCAGGCGGACCACCAATCTGCAATACAAAACCCCTGTTGTGTGGCGCCCACAGCGATTGCCCCCATGGCGCAGGTTTTGCTGAAGTAACGGTACCGTATATCTGATAATAAGCAGAACAAACCCCTTGCTTATTATTAAAGAATGTTACACCACTAGTGGTGCCTTTACACTCAGCCTTGTCATTGATAGGACCAATCGTTACTGTAAAAGTACCGTCGGATATAACTTTTGTTTTTGTTTCTGTATTTTCATAAGACAGTGTGAAATTATACGTATTTACTTTTTCAGTATCGGTATTACATAAAAACATTGGACCTGCCTGTGGTGAAGTTGTAGAAGATGAATGACCACATCCCTTGATAGTTACCATTCGATTCTGCAGATTACCCGGCACCCCTGGCGCCTGAAATCCAGTCCCAAATTGGAGGGCTAGTCCGGAGGCGGGTAAAAAACCTAACACACTAGCAGCGATTATTAGCACATATCTATTTTTTAAAAACATATCAACACTCCTAAATTAGTATTAGTTCATCATTTGTTTACTGAACAGTGTTAATAGCTTCCCTACCTCA
>CAXMUH010000110.1:0-3382 GCA_964196565.1 uncultured Legionellaceae bacterium
CATTGTGCATAAATCAGATGATATAGCCGTACAGCTTGAAGCAGTGAAGGCCGGCATGGGAATTGCGATGTTGCCGTGTTTTCTGGCTGATACTATTCCAACACTAAAACGCCTGGAGCTATTAACATCGAAAAGTCTCTGTGGTGATTTATGGATACTAAGACACGAAGATTTACGCGCCACCGCTCGCGTAAGAGCGTTTGTCGATTTTATGATTGAAGCGTTCGAACATCACCGTGATTTACTCGAAGGGCGTTGTTACCTTGAGCCCCCTATTCTTGTGGCATCATATGCATAACACCACGAATTTCTAATGCGGGTTTGATCGAGCTGTTCACTCGAATTGGGCGATTGCAAGTGGATTTTAGGAAATGGATATACTGCCCTCAAAAATCCAGTTTTAATCCAGGTGATCCATCAAATAGGTGTCAAAATCTGCCTTCGGCACAGGCTTACCAAAATAATACCCCTGAGCGAAATCACAATTCAGGGCTTTTAAAAACTCCCATTGCGCTAGTGTTTCGACACCTTCAGCGATCACTTCTAGCCTCAGGCCATGGGCCATTGCGATAATGGCCCCCACCAATACAACATTCTCTTTATCTTCGGGCAAGCCAATGACAAACGTACGATCGATTTTAACCGTGCTAACCGGGTAATTTTTAAGATAGCTTAACGCCGAAAATCCAGTTCCAAAATCATCTATCGAGAGGCGCACACCGAGTTTATTGATTGCGTTAATATAGTTAGTGACTTCTACGGAATCATCGAGCAACAACCCCTCAGTAATTTCTATTTCGAGCAGATCGGGGCTCCAGTCATGGTGATTAATCTGCTGAAGAATCGAGTCATAAAGCAAATTATTTTTAAATTGTAACGAAGATGCGTTAATTGCGAGCCTTAATTTTATGCCATATTTGTTAGACCAGGCTGCACCTGAAGACATTGCTTCGGATAACACCCAACGCCCTAACTCAGAAATCAGGCCAGCGCTTTCGGCAGCGGGTATAAATTCATCAGGGCCTACATCCCCTATGGTAGCATTTTGCCAGCGAAGTAAAGCTTCCGCAGAAGCAGGGGCCCCTGTTTTGACGTCAACAATTGGTTGATAAAAAACCGTAAACTCATTATTGGGTAAGGCTTTTTTTAAATTTTCCTGTAATTCTCTTTTCCGATTAGCGCGTCGATTAAAATCCTCGGAAAAAAAACGAAAGGTATTTTTGCCTTCATTTTTTGCCTGATACATGGCTTGATCAGCATGGTCTAGCAGAGTTTCGGTGTCACTCCCATGATCAGGATACAAGGCAATGCCGATGCTTGCGCTTACTGAGGCTATCCGACCATCCAAATTTACCGGGGCAGAAGTTGCAGTGATAAACTGTTCGACTTTTATGATAAGCGCATTAGACTCGCCAATATCAGTCATCAATACGACAAATTCATCCCCTCCAATTCTTGCTATGGTATCGGTTTGGCGAATGATTTTTTTATAGCTCTCGGAAATTTGCTTCAATAAAAAATCTCCTGATTCATGACCAAACTCATCGTTGATGCTTTTGAAACCGTCGAGATCAATGAAGATAACCACGCTTGAATAGTGATTTCGCCGGGATCGACTAATCATCTGATTAAGCTGCTCATATAGCCCACGACGATTGTATAAATTGGTTAGCGGGTCGTGGATCGCTAAATGCTCCACTCGTTCTTCGGCAAGCTTGCGCTGTACAATTTCCTGTTCCAGGCCAGCGCGTAGGCTCCACAAATCGAGGAAAACACGAACTTTCGATAATAAAGCGGTTTTTCTAACGGGTTTTTGCAGAAAATCGACAGCGCCAGATAAATACGCGCGTTCAATGTGCGCGCTATCTTGATGCGCTGTAATAAATATAATAGGAATCGAACGAGTCCTGTCTTCTTTCTGCATTGCTCGAGATACTTCAAAACCATCCATCTCGGGCATCTCTACATCGAGAAGCATCAACGCTAAGCCATCCTCATTTCTTGCTATTTCAAGCGCTTCTCCGCCACTACTAGCCGTAATAATGGTAGCTTTGACGTTCTTTAACAGCAGTGTCATAGCGACTATATTAATATTCGCGTCGTCGACTATAAGAATTTTAGGCTGCGGCATATAAACATTTTAATTCGATTATTAAGAGTGGCACTAATTCCCTGAGAAACCAGGCTTCGTGACTCATCGGGAAAGAAAATGAAATAGAACGATTTACCACCTGAGAGATAAAGAGTGCACCGGTAGTAAACAAGACAAGATCCCGGTTTCTTTAAGGTTAGCAGTAGTCATTCAGTGAATATATAGTCCAATATTAGATATCGCGCAATGGCATGTCCCTATTTGGATCGACATAGAATGCATTAGCGAAACGAGGTGTATATGTCTTTCGAAATCACATTACGAGCATTATGCTTCATAACGGCCCCCGATTTAATAACGAAATATAAATTGTCACATCCATTGCTCGGTTTAGACTATTGGATATATATCGAAATAACTAAGGCCAAGCCATGAGCACTCAAACCGCTAAAATTTTTACGAATGGACGTAGCCAGGCCGTTCGTTTGCCGAAAGAATTCCACTTTGATACGGATGAGGCTTACATTACAAGGCAAGGAGAAAACATTGTCATTTCAGCAAAAAAAACCAACCTGGGATGAATTCTTCGATTCTAAACCTGCTTTTGATGACGATTTTTTACAGGACAGAAATGATCAGCATCCACAGGAAAGGGATTTCGATTGATGTACATGCTCGATACTAATATCTTTATTTATGTTTTAAAAAAACCACTCTGATAAATTACGCGATAAATTCACGGCCATAAGGGCTATCTGTATCTCATCCATCACTTATGCAGAACTGTGTTTCGGCATAGAAAATGGAAGCGCCAATTTTAAACAGAAACGCTGCCAGCAGCTTGAAGTTTTTACACAAAGATTGCTCATTGATTCGTGGGGCTAGAGTTCTGCCCGACACTATGGGGCAATCAGATCTGCGCTTAAAAAAGAAGCTACCCCAATTGGAAATAACGACCTGTTAATAGCCGCCCATGCTCGAAGCATCGGTGCAGTACTAGTGACCAATAATGTTCGGGAGTTTAACCGAGTGCCCGATCTTAAAATTGAGAACTGGGTAGGATAGGTATACCGTCCTTAAGGGCACCAATGTAGGTTGGTGTTAGCCGAAGGCATAACCCAACATTGCTACTGGGCTACGCAATACAAGAATTTGCCTAGAAGGCTAAAAGCTAGACCTGGCCCTGCCATCTTTAGACTTAATCTAACTTATCGCCTGGCGCAATGCGGCTATATGCGTCGGTCCAAGCCCACAACAACCACCCACCAGGCGTACTCCGCTATCGACCCA
>CAXMUH010000111.1:0-16429 GCA_964196565.1 uncultured Legionellaceae bacterium
CACCGCAAGCATATAGGATTATTCGGGCTCACCATGGCCGGCATTGGCTCAATGATAGGCTCTGGCTGGTTATTTGGTGCCTGGAAAGCCGCTCGCCTTGCAGGCCCCGCAGCTTTACTGGCCTGGCCCATTGGCGCTGTCATTATATTTTTAGTTGCCATGGCCTATGCTGAGTTAGGAGCGCGCTTTCCAGCCACAGGTGGCATGGTTCGCTACACCCAGTTATCGCATGGCTCACTTGCAGGCTTTATTGCCGGTTGGGCAAACTGGATCGCGATTGTTTCAGTTATATCAATTGAAGCCGTTTCCTCTATTCAATATTTAAGCTCATGGCCATTCGCTTTTACCCACGGGCTTTATAATGGACCCACGCATCAACTCACCACTTCCGGACTGGTTTTATCTGCTATTTTGATTGTCGGATATTTTTTGCTGAATTATTGGTCGGTAAAATTTTTATTACGAACCATCGTTTATGTGACCATTTTAAAAATTGCTGTACCCATTATCACTTGCGTCACTTTAATTGCAACAGCATCTATGCACCATCGATTTAATTTTATGCATGAGGGTTTTCTTCCATACGGCTACAGCGGAATATTTACGGCAGTCGCCACAGCTGGAATTGTTTTTTCATTTAATGGTTTTCAAACCCCCATTAATTTATCTGGTGAGGCAAAAAATCCTCAACGCAATGTGCCACTCGCGGTTTTTATTTCAATCTTTCTGGCATTTTTAATTTATGTATTATTGCAATATGCGTTTATAGGTAATGTGAGCGTTGCTGATTTAAAACATGGTTGGAATCACCTTTACTACAGTTCCCCATTTGCAAATTTAGCCATCGCGCTAAATTTAAATTGGTTAATGGTACTGCTTTACATTGATGCCTTTGTATCGCCATCAGGCACAGCAATTACTTATACCGCCACCACATCGCGTATGCTCTACGGCATGCAAAAAAATGGTTATATGCCGAAAATATTAGGGCAATTGCATCCGTTTTATCATATTCCACGTGCCGGCATGTGGGTCAACTTAGTGGTAAGCTTTATCTTTCTTTATGTTTTCCGCGGTTGGGGTCGATTGGTGGCTGTGATTTCTGTTTCAACAATTATTTCTTATCTTACCGGACCCGTCGCCGCTGTGGCCTTAAGGCGTTTAAATCCAAAAACAACATCCCCAATACGTATTAAAGGGCTCACCATTACAGCCCCCATTGCATTTGTCGTTATCAGCTGGGTGCTGTTTTGGGCACGCTGGCCACTCACGGGGCAAGTGATTCTTATTATGATCATTGGGCTACCCATTTATTTTTATTATCAATATAAAGACAAATGGAAAAAGTTTAGAAAAAGTTGGCGCTCTGGCATGTGGATTATTTGTTATTTACTTTGCATTGCTTTTATTTCATTCATTGGCACCAAAGCATTTGGAGGACTCGGTTGGATCAACACCCCCACCTCAATGATTATTGTTTCTATCGCGGCAATAGTATTTTATTATTGGGGTTTAGCCTCACGTATTAAATGAATCGAGTTTGGCATATCGTTGGTCAGAAGTAGCCTGGACGACTTGTCGGCCAGGTTTTTATTTTCCCGGCCGCGCAATTAAAGATTGCTTGTCCGGGCTACACCTTTACCGACCAGGCTACTTTAGAACGATTAAGAATTTCGACTGTGATAGTCTTCAATAATTTCATTGATTAAACCGTGTAAAGCAGAGTGTTTTGCATCATCATCGATCAAGCGGCCCTCTTCTTTAAAATTCGCATAACGATCTTCCAAGGCTTTAATCGCTGTTCCGCCTGGAAATAATTTTGCTAAAATAAAACGTGCGCCTTTAGGGCCCAACTTTTTATAAAGGTGATTACGAATAAACACATCTTCCGCGCTGGTGTTAAGCGCCCACAATTCAACAGGTCCCAAAGTTGCTGTTAATAATTGCGTATTTTGACCGTACTTTGTTGCAAATTGAGCGAGGAAGGTAGCACCACCCTCACGCGGACCATGAACACGCGTTTTTAACGCCATTTCTGCGGTATGACTCAGCCCAAAAATTTCAGCAGTTTTACGCACTGACTGCTCGGGTCCTGCATCCATAATATAAATTGATGTCGCAAACTCGACCATCACTTCATCAAAGTCATCCAACGATTGTGATAAAAGCGCAATCTGTACTTTCCATTTTCGGCCTTCACGCATATCTTGTACTACTTGATCACGCACCGCTTGTGCTTTAGCGGTACGATGAAATTCATCATAAACAATACGTTTAGGATCTTCGCGAATTTCTAAAATACGCGCATGATGATAACGTCGATACGCTTCTGGCATATCATTCACATTGTCTTCAATCAAAAAATAATGTCGCGCTAAAACATAACGTGCCAACATATACATGACAGCTGTTTGACGGTTAGCGGCGTCCCCTCCACTTCGCGCCACTTCATCCAAATCAAGTGCGACTACACGCGCGTCGCCTAAGTCAAAACGAGTTACCTGAGACATAATCGGGTATTCACGAACCGCACTTGAAATCATGCGCGCAAAAGCATGAATCAAAGGCTCACCCGTGGGTGCTGTAATTTTTCCATATAAATCTTGAATTGCTGGTAGGCGACAAACAGCAGCAACATCAGCAAGCACTGGCATCGCATGACGTTGAGCCAACATGGCTTCATGCGCAAAGCCCGCCATAAATAAGGCATCGGTAACTTCAAACCAAGTGGTTGCATCATCTTTAACAAATCCAATCTCTTCTAAGATACCATCAACAATTTCTTCAATGCCAGCAGCATAATTATTGGGATTACCATCATCGGCAAAGCCTTTGTAGAGCTCATCAATAATCAATCCCGCCATATCAGCAACGCCATCGTAGGCGCGGTCAGCACCAACAGGCGTGGCTAAAAGAGCAATAAAATTCACTAAAAATGCGCGCTCTTGTGGCGTTGGGTAACGTGCACCTAACTGCGTATCAAAAGGGTTAATCGCATACTCAGGTCGCATTCGTAATCGATGAATTGCAACCAAATGTTTTTTATCGACTGGTAGTGCATCTTTTAACAATAAAATCAAGCCACTACTGGAAGGGCCAATATCAATAATCGAAATACGCGGTAATCGTGAGATTCCAGATGACATGCAAACCGCTAAATTCATGGCGTTTGATAAAACCGATTTACCGGAACCAGGACGCGCATAAAATAAATCAATCCAGGTGGTTTGATGACGAGAACCCGGATGATAAGGCCATGGCTTACCATCTGGGGATCTAAAAAGAATAGCACCGTTGTCCCAAGGAGACGCTGGACGAAACAATGGTAACATGTATAACACGTCTGACAACGGCGCTATTGACGCTGTGGCAGTGCTTGTTCCTGAGACGGCCAACATCGTTGACACAACCCCACCATAAGCATCGCCAGAAAACTCTGAAATATCACATGAACCCCAACCCTCAATGGCTTTCGCTAACATCGATGCACGCGAACGCAATAATCGCATATCATCCTCAGGGGCCCAAGTACACGCAGTAACACGCAAGCGCACCACTGCATCATCGGTATTTAGCTTAATGTATTCCAAAAGATTGAGTGAATCATTTAACAAACGATTTTGTGATGACGTCACGGTTAATACCGATGACATCACTTTTTTCAAACCGACATGGGTTAAACCATCACTCTCGATTAAAAATGAAATTCGCCATGGAATATGTGTTTGCAACGTTCTAGAAAATAAACGTAAAAATGGCTGTACTTCTTTAGGAAACAAATCTACAAATACCGTTGCATAGATTCGATCACCCACACGCGCAGTTCGCAGATTAATATTTTCTCCATCACGCGGCAAAACTTGGCGCGCAAGCGACGGCCATAATACATCTGAAATCTCTTCCACCGGTTTGTCTGTGGTTCTTATGGTGATCTTGTCACCGGGCAAGGATGGTCGCCACTGTCGGTCTGTAAACTCCGGATCAGCGCTACGTCTGATGGCATGAACAGCATCATGCACTTCGAGCAGCTCGGTGACAATGCCAGTGGCGTTAAAATCGTTATTGACTGAGCGAACAAAGGAATCATGGTTTTCGCGCAAATCTGGAATTGCTGAAATAATACTTTGCGTCGATCGAAAACCTGGAATTTTGAATTTTTTAATCACTTTACGCTTGTCTTTCTGAGCGCGCTTTGACTGTTCACGTGTCAATGATTTCAAGCGCGTCCAGAGTACAAAATACATTTCCTCATGAGCGCAATAATGAGATAAATGTTTTTCACGTTCAGAAAATAAATCTTCTAGACTTAGCGCAAGCCGTTTTGCTGTATCACGAGCGGGTGCAAAAATATTCTTGATCTCATCCAGCACTTCATCTTTGTCATAACTAAAAAGCACTTGAATGACATGCCCGGATTGCGACATCGTGGTTTGCAATGATTGACGTAACGCATTTTGAATTTGATCAAACTCACTTTGACCAATGAGTGTGGTCACACCTTCGATTTTTAAAATAGAAATCAATGAGCCATCATTAGCCACCAATACCGTATCGCTGTCAGCGGTTTGTAACTCACAATACGCGGCCGAAGTTTGCTTTATCGAAGTGCCAAACCAAGACAGCATGCTTTTCGAAAATTCTGAAACTGTAGAAAACACGTTAGTCATTTAGCACCCTAATCCTGCAAAGAGCAGAACGTCGATAATGAATTTGAAATCCACGTTTTTACCGGCTGTGCAAATTTTTGTAAATCCGGTAGCAAACGAATACTTTGTTTTAATTTATCCTGAATACCTTCGGCCCTAGATTCACTGCAATCAACTAATAAGCGCCCAAAAAGTGATGGGTTGCTCATTCCTTCTCCCAGCAATTTTTCAGCCTGTTGTGATCGCAACTTCAAACTCCGATAAATGTTACGTGCCTGAGTCGAACTCACCCCACCACTGATAATCGCTGTAAATAATACATGACACAGTGCGTTGAGTTCTCCTTGGCTCATTTCAGGCAATACAATCAATGTGCCACCACCAAATTCATCACGCCCTGCAGATTCCAAGAAATAACACTGCGAGCAAAAGCAACAAGCCGTTGCAAGATTACTTATTCGATTAAAATGGAAGTTGTTGTCGAGGTTAACCACATCCATAAAATCAAATGCACGAAACCCACAGAACTGGCAAGTATGCTCGTCCCTTGCAAAGATTTTTTCCTGGAAATTCAGGAAGGCAGGATCCGCCTTCCTAACCATAAATAAACGCCAATTACTGTGTGTTGCCTTAAGATCAATATTACGCATTTAATATCAACTTCTTATACTTAGGATCCACCAATCACAGTTGACATATTGGTAGCACCTACTTGTGCCATTTGCGCGCTACCAAAAACTGCTTTCTTAGCGGTAGGTAACATAATCACAAACAGTGTTAAGCAAGCGCCAATCAAAAGTAAGGTAACACCTTGGCTAATCGGAACCTGAGTTGGATTGAGTTTATGTTGATGAAATTTAAAGAATGCCGCTAGGATAAAGCCAATACCCGCAATCAGGGCAATGTCAGTTAAGATTTTCGCCATCTGGCTAACTGTGTGATTCACATTCTTCGTGATCGACGAAAGCGCTATTCCGCTCGATATATTCCCCGCAAAAGCAGCTTCTGTAAAAAAGGCTAGCGCCAAAATAGCTAAGATAGCAGCAATCTTAAAATAGGTTGATTTAAAACACATTTTCGTGTTCATGATAGAGTCTCCTCAAAAATTATAAAGTTATTTAACGTCCAACAGATACAATATACACCTCAAACCTTAACGGAATCTTAAGGCTTTGCGAAATCGCAAATTATTATTAACCGATCTACTTAAGTAATTTCTTCATTATAAGACCTAACTGAGCCCCAGCATAAATTTAATGATGTAATATGTATTAATAATATGCAGGCACAACATCCCACCAATAATATGCAACATCGCTTTTCCCGCCATACCCGGCTGCCCCTGCTGACCACCCACTCGACTGAACATCATAATGCCGCGAATCATCCCAAATAAGCCGATTAATCGAATTAAAATAATAACGGGCTTTATGTAGACTTCCGTCCCGCTACTCATATCCGGGTATGCCAAAGGGTTAACGCTGCCCCAAAAGGCAAGTAATAAGGTTTTTGTTGCAACTGGAATCGCTAACAAGCAGGCACCAATAATAATCTTCGATAACGGCTGTATTAAGGTAATTTGATGAGACATCATGGTGCGCATTTGCCCATAGCGTTTCATTTTAAATAAGCCAGCGAGAATAAAAGCGATGCCGCCCAAAATACAAAAATCCTGAACGATAATGGCGACATAACGCAAGCTTTCTAAAACATGCTGGTTATCGTACTCAAGCGCCCACGCCGGCGAACTGACCAGACAGAGCATCAACACTGCCATCAGTTGCTGCGGGAAATTCCTATTTAGTCGTTTTCTCATTGCACCCACTTAAACCTAGAATCCGCAGTTGAATCACGATTCTGGACACAACATCTTAATTCATCTGTTGCGCCAGAAGATCGCGATCAACTGCGGATTCTTGGTTAATAATCGTTATTACCCAGTTTAATTAATTTGCCTGAAGTGGTGGTAATAATGCCGGTGTTAGGATCAATTGATTTGACCAAACCATAATTAGGAACCGGGTCACCCACTGTCACGCTTTCGGTTAGGCCATTTGAGCCCAGCAACCAAGCACGGCCATCAACCAGTGCCCGAATTTTAAAAACAAGAACAGGCTTTGGTGGACCCACTTTTTTCACAATCACTTTTGGTTGATGTATTAGATGTTTATTAACTTGTTTTAATTGACCCAACATTAATACCATGGCTTCCTTTAACTGTTGATTGGTTAAATTAGACTGCGATAATTGGTTCTGCACAGCTTCTAATTGCTGATGTAATTTTGAGACAGTCATATTATTCGAACCATTTTGTCGCAAGCTAGCCAACTCCTGTTTAAGCATGGCATTTTTCACCGCCAATGAGGTTTGTTGCGGTGAAGGACGCGCTTTTTTAACTGTTTTAGTAACAGGCGATTTTTTAATGACTTTATTATTCTTCTCATATTTCATCACTTGAAAAAAAATAAGTGCCAATACCACGATTACAATCACGATCACCTTGCGCTGATTGCGCTTTACAAGCAGCATTAAGGTAGACTCTGGTTTATGCACCGGCTCATCTGTACCTTCAGCCTCAGTTGCTTTGGGCTCTACCACATACTCTTCTTCTGGGTATTTGTACTCTTCATCATCTGAAGTTTTTCTATCGCTCATTATCTCACTACTCCCCTGAATCATTTAAATCGGTATTAAATTGTGTCGCTGGTGCAAAACGACTGCCTTTTTGTGGTAACGCATGTGGCAAAGTCACATCAGCCATATATAAAATTCCAATACCTGAGCCGCCTGGTATTTTCACCGTTGGCGGTGTGCGGAAATTTTGACCCATCACGTTAGCATATTGTTGACCGACATTACCCAAGCCTAAGATTGCATACTGTGAAGGTGTTAATTTCTGTTTAGGTCCGAAACATCCAAATATTCCACAATTACCGGTGTATTGTTGAATAACACCTTGCGCCATACCCGATAAGAACGAGGATGCAAATAAGGAGCCATATCTTAGTAGGTAATGGTTATTCACGTAACCTGAAAGTACCGCGTGTGCTGTACGCGGATCAATCGCAACCGCATTAATACTAAACGTATGAGTAAAGCCTGGTGCATTCACCGAAGTAAATTTCAACAGTAAGTGCGTTTTGATACGAGTAAAGGTTCCAATCAATTTTGAGCCTTTAAGTTCACCAGCTACAATGGTCGCCATCACCGGTGTATTTGTATCATCACTATCGATTGCGGTATCCAAAGTCGCAAACATAATGTCACCGGCTTTAATAACAGGTCCCGTGTTCCCAGAACCTTTAGTCAATGCTGATCCTGCAGATTGATCTTTTGGCGGATTTTCACCTTTCCGATAGGTTTGCGTAACTGGATTACTCCAAGTCGTCATCATTTTTTGCGCTTGACCCATCATTTGCAATTGCATTTGCTGAGCGGCATCCTGACGCTGTTGTTGACTCATGACTTTTTGTTCCGCTTTTTGCAACGCACGTAAACGTCCGATCTCGGAATTATCGGTAATTGACGGCAATGTTGTCTGATTAGCTGACACCGGTTCTACCACTTTTTTTGCGGGTTTTGTTGGCAAAGCGACTGCTACAGTATGCGAACCAAACCCTGCTTGTGCTGGGGTAAATCCCGCTCTCAATAAGTCGCCACCAGTAAAGCCTGCCTTTTTCAGTTGGCTCGCAGTAAAGCCTGCTGTGCGCAGCTGTGCCGCATTAAAACCTGCCGCACGTAAATCAGCCGCTGAAAAGCCAGCCGCTTTTAATTGTGCCGCACTAAAGCCTGCCGCTTTAAGATCCCCGGCATTAAAGCCTGCGGCTTTTAGTTGTGCCGCGCTAAAGCCCGCCGTTTTTAACTGAGCTGCACTAAAGCCAGCGGCTTTTAACTGAGCGCCACTAAAACCTGCCGCTTTTAACTGGGCTGCGTTAAAGCCAACGGCTTTTAATTGGGCGGCCGTAAAGCCCGCTGCCTTTAACTGAGCAGCGCTAAATCCAGCTGCTTTTAATTGGGCGGCGCTAAATCCAGCTGCTTTTAATTGGGCTGCACTAAAGCCAGCATCTTTCAATTGCGAAGCTGTAAAACCCACCGCCTTTAATTGAGCGGCGCTAAATCCTGCAGCACGAAGCTCACCAGCAGTAAATCCAGCCGCTTTAAGCGCTGCTAAACTACAACCTTTGTTGGCAAGCTCGGTCGCTGAGACACCCGCATCGCGTTCTTTTTTAAGGTTGGAAACGCTACAAACTTTGGATCCACTCATCATCGCTTGTTTTATTTCATTTGGGGTATAGCCTGCAGCCTTAAGCGCTGCTGCACTAAAGCCAGCTGCTTTTAATTGTGTTGCGCTAAAACCTGCATTTTTAAGTTGTGCCGCATCAAAGCCTCCCGCCTTTAATTGTGCGGCTGTAAAGCCTGCGTTTTTAAGCGCAGCCACACTAAATCCAGCGGCTTTTAATTGTGCCGCCGTAAAGCCTGCATTTTTTAATTGACTTGCGCTAAAACCAGCTTCCCTCAATTGTTTAGCACTAAATCCAGCGGCTTTTAATTGTGCCGCCGTAAAGCCTGCATTTTTCAATTGGGCTGCACTAAAACCCGCTGCTTTCAATTGTTCGGCAGTAAATCCAGCTGCTTTTAATGCCGCCAATGGACAACCCCGTTTCTTTAAAACGCTCGCCGAAACACCCTCTTTACGTTCTTTGGTAAGTTCACTCACACTACAGTTTTGTGAAGCAACATCTGCCGCTTTTATCGCTGCTGCACTAAAGCCTGCCGCTGCAAGTGCTTTATTAGAAAATCCTGAATTTTTTAATTGTGCTGCACTAAAACCAGCCGCTTTTAATGCGCCCGCACTAAAACCCGCGGCTTTTAACTTAAGCGCACTAAAACCTGCATTTTTCAATTGCGAAGCTGTAAAACCAGCATCACGCAATTGATTCGCACTAAAGCCTGCAGCTTTTAATTCAGCCGCTGTATAACCCGCCGCTTTTAAAGCAGCAGCACCACAGCTTTTAAGTTTTGCGGCGCTAACACCATCAGCACGTGCTTTTTTCAGTGCTTGAATACTGCAGTTAGCAGATTTTGTGCTTAAACCTGCATTTGCTAGTTGTTGTTTGCTGTAACCCGCGGCTTTTAAGTTAAGCGCAGTAAAGCCAGCAGCAGCCAATTGACCAGCGGTAAATCCTGCATTTCGCAATTGATCTGCAGAAAAGCCCGCGGCTTTCAGGGCATTTGCACTAAAACCAGCATCAACCAATTGTTGTAAGGTAAAACCGCAGTGTTTTAAGTCACTGGCATTATAACCCGTTGATTTCAGCTCACCTGAATTATAACCGGCTTCGCGTAACGCTGGACACGAACAGGCCTGACAACGTAACTCTTCAGCTGTAACCCCGGCTTCTCGCGCCAATTTCAAATTAGGCACACTACAGTTCGCAGGGTTTGGTCGGTACATATAAACCACTTTGTTCAGTGGACATTCTTTACTGACCGCAGGCCCAACATTAGGCAGGATAGTATTATCTTGATTATTAAAAGCGTCCTCTGACCCAACAAAAGTAGGTCGTGTGATCGTTGGAAAAGAGCTGGTAGCTGCTTTTCTCGCCTGTGCATTTAATTTAGCATTTTGAATATTTTGCAATTTAACATAGTTATCCGATGGGTTGCCGGTACCAGGAACAGATTCTATCGAAGGCGCACCTGCAACTGTCGCGGAACCTAAATTAGCTTTATCAACATAACTGTGATGCACAACACCAATAATTACTGCAACCAGCACAACGGCAGCTACGCCAAAGATGATTAATCTTGATTTTGCTGATTTCAACAAATTACTTTTATTTGGTTTATTTTGCTCTGCCATAATTTTACAACCCTTCAATCGTCAACTTAATTGTTTTTCCACGCGATAATGCCAAAATAACTGGAGTCGCTTGTATTTCGTAAGCATGCGTTCCATCTAAAGAACTCATGGTTGAGATAAATGCCGGCGACAAAACTGTCATTGGCGTACGCAAATACACAGTATTACCAACCATCCACGCTTGTGCATCGCCACCTTTGATAACGAGTGCACGACTGCCTTGTGGAGGAATTCCATTTAATACATTCATTAAACTTGGACTCTCAACATTTGGTAAACCTTCTAATACAGGATTTGCATTCGGACCTATTTTTGGAACCCTCAAATCAACTCTATAATCCACGGCATGTTGTCCCGGCATCAAAGTAATCATAATCGGTGTATCTAAACCCCTTAACATGACTGCTAAGTTACCTGGCTTATAGCGATCTAATGCCTGAACCATTAAGGTATTGCCTTTTTTGTCCCATTGAATATTAAAACTGTGTTGGTTTCCCAAATCATAAGCTTGTATCGGCCAAGCGGCACCGGTTGCATCAACAAAAACAAGTGAACTCACAAAGCCTTGGCTTAAACGAATAACCGGCGGCGCGGCCCCTGGCGAAAGATTCACAATCAATGAGGTAGAAGTGGGCTTTGGTGGTATTCCCGGATATTGTGCTGCTGCTTGCTGGCTTTTATTGAATAAATAATGCAGCGTTTTAATCTGTTGTGGCGTTAACGGTAATAGGTTGCGAGCCATGGTCGCAAAAGCTCGCTCACCCACAGGATCATTTCCATAAGGGCTCGCAGTTGGAGAAGGTTGAGCTTGGTTTCTGCTCTGTGCCACCGCATTCGCATCAACTGTCGCTTTAGGCGTTGCTCTGCCTGAATGAATACCTCCTAATAAAGCATCGATTTTAGCATTATTGAGATTAACCATACTGTTCTCAGTATTCGCTTTATTATTCGCACCCATTACACCGTAGCCATCAGCAAAAGCCAAAGACAGTGGGACCAACATAATAAAGAGCAAACCTGCATTAAAATACAGTTTTATCTTTTTTGTTATGCCATGCGTTTTTTGTGTTGTCATAAATCGTACCTTCATCTCGTTAATTACCGTATGCTGATGCACTCACCGTTTGTGAGAAAATATTATTAATCGCAATTTTATCTTTGTAATATTGCACTGGAACGCGAATTACAATAACTGTCATATTAATTGGAATATGTATCGTGTTGGATTTACTTGTAAATGTAACAAGCAAAGGCAGTTTAATATTCCAAGCATAATGGCCATCCACAATACTTTCGCGTACTATTTGTGGCGCGCCCGTTATTTCTGTATTTGACACCATTTTGCCGTCTACTAAGGTTTTTAAATCATTGGTTGATTTCAATATCGATGAAAAATAGCGCCATCCTTCTGGAGTAAAATTATCAGACGCATCACGCAATTGTGTCCGCCAATGAATATAATCTAAGCTAAATGTTTTATGAATAGCATTGGCAGTCCATTGCAAAACCATATCATCTGGCAATGTTGGGTCGGTCAATTTATGTATTTTAATAATGCGACCATCAGCTGTCGCTGCAAAATATTGAGGCTGTGGAGGATTCGCCCATTTATAATAAACCACTGTTGCTAAACACACATTAATAATCAACATCAACAAAACGCAGGTGAGTATGCGATAGTAATTGTCACGGTAAAACTCATTACGCATAACGACAAGATCGAGCCCTCTATTCACTTTTTTCTGCTTACGTATCATTATGACAAACTCCCATGGGATACAAAGTTCGTCACTGAAATCCCTCTCGCCACTTCAAGTTCAGGTACACGCTTAATCGTCAAGGTAACATAAAACTGGCGCTTTATTTGTTGCGATGCACTGGTATATAAAACTAATAACGGCATTTGCACAACCCAAGTATAACGCCCGTGGCTAACATAACGATTGACCATAACCACCGGGCCGTTCACTACGGTTGAAACACTCAATTTACCCTGTTTAATCGCAGCTATATATCCCGACCCTTTAAGTGCAGCTTCAAATGAAGCCCAACCTTCTGGGGTAAAAAAAGTTCGTGCTTTTTTCAGCTGCTGTGGATAATGTAAAAAGTTAAGGCTATATGCGCTACGCACCACCAAGGACGACCATTGCTCAACAAACGGCATGGTTACAACGGGTGAACCCAATGACTCAATAGGCACAACATTTCCGGTTGTGGTTGAGGCATAGTATTTTGCAGCTGGCGCTGACCATAGCAATAAAACCAGTGATGTCATTAGCCCAGCACCGATGAACAGCATAATAATCAGTATCGTCACCATCCGACGATACTGATTACGATAGAAGTTATTTCTTCTAAGAGCGAATTTTTCAAAATCCAAGTCATCACTCATTTAGTTGTAACCTTTAAATTTAGGGTAATAACGAAAACTTATCTCAACACGACGATTAAAACTTCTACCGAGCTTATGCCCATTCCAACCCACTGGGTTTAAATGATTGTAACCAACCGCATAAAGCAGACGCGAATCAATGCCATGTTGCCACAGAAAATTAGCCACCACTTGTGCTTGACGCGTACTAAGTGCTTGTTGAAAAGTCTCTTTACCCTGATTATCGGTATAAGCCGAAACCTTCACGCTCATCTTGGAATAGGTTTTAATTAAACGTGCCACCGCACTCATTGCCTGTCGGTAAGAATCGCGTATATTCGCCGAATCCGGTTTAAATAAATAATCACTGCGCACCACAATGCGTACATCTTGACCCAAGCGAATCACTTGCACACCGCCATAATATCCAAGCTTATTAATCAGAATAGTTCTAACCTGCTCCAGCGTTGGCTTTTGCGGTGGCGGCACAAATACGACAACCGCTTTTTTAGCACAACCTGCTAATCCAAGCGCCACGACCAACATCACCATGCCTTTTGCTACCCACTTAATTTTTTTTATACTCTGCATTCTGTTTAACTCTTATAGTAATATTATGCTAACCGTGCCTTAAGGCGCATATAAAAAATTAGCCACTCTTTCCCAAAAATACCCCACCCCTGCAAACTTATTCGCTAATACCCGCTGGCTTGTCACGAGCCCTTGCGCGTGGGAATTTTTATTTACCCTCAGCACCTGCCATTTTCTTCAGCGCAATGTCTTCTGCCATCTTGCTAACGATGCTCGCCATTTCCATGCTATTCTTAGTTAATTCAATCTGCGGTGGATACATCGTGCCTTTTTCCATATCACTTAACATTTCAATCGAAACATTCATTGCCTCTTGACCCGATTTTCCACACAAACGTTGAATATATTCAATTTGATCACGCACATCCGCCCGAACTAAGATCGGCTTTTTGAACTTTTCAATGTCATCTGTAATAACGATGCCTTCTAAATGCTCGTTCTCACGCAATGGCATAAATAAATTCAAATGATTTACTTCAACATCTTGATCTTCTTCTGGTTCATCAAAAAACATCGGAATTTCATTTTGATGATAATAATGTTTAAGGGTGATTGCCGCACGATCACAAAACTCTTTGTCCTGATGCTGTTGCATAATCTCGCTAACTTCTCGTACTTCTTCACTGATATCAGTGACTGTATCCAATTTAAAGTCTTTTTCTAAAAGCGTATCAAAGCGCTCAAAGCCTTTTACCATTTTTTCAACTTGATCGTCTGGCGGCGCATCTACAGTTAAGAAGTGATTCAAGCGGATGTCAGCAGCAGGCTTTGGATTGGCAAAAAAGAATTTGCCACGCACAATTTTTGATTTAAAGAAAAAGTGGGCTTCACCTTCACGCTGCTCTTTTAAATCCTGAAGATCAATACGACTACGCTTTTCAGCACGTGCGCCTTTACCATCTTGATACATACCGAAAACAGAGCCCATATCCACTTGGAAGGTGTCGACATGCGTCACATAAGACTCACCCGCTGATTTCATAAAGAAATCCCACGTTTCAGTAGGATCTTCTAACTTCATACAAATTTTAATATTGGTGTTAGCACCAATTGACGCCGCTTCTTCTTTTGAAGCTTTCTGGAATGCTGGTAAATCTTGTCCGGCAAACACTACCGAGAAACCCAATGACCGCGCTTGTGCCGGCACTACCGCAAAACCTTCTACCGCGTAATAACCATACTCGTCTAATATACATAAATACGGTGTCTTAGCATTGGTGGGTTTGGATTGAATAATATTGGCATACTCACCTTCGACATTTTCACCCAAACCCGCTGCCATCATTGCTTTTAATGACGCGATAATAATCTTACCTAAGTTGGCTAATTCATCAGGAGATTTTTCAAGTGCGGGTAATAACGCACAAAGAATACGTCGGTTAAGCACCACGTCTTTTAAGTCTACTTCAGCCAATTTTGTACGTAGAATATGGCCATAGGTATCCGCCAATGAGGTAAATACCCGGGTCAACTGCATGGTAATAAAACCATGTTGTTCTAACACTTGACTGACTTGCTTGCCTTTTTTCTCTTTATTATAACCTGGCAAGTTATACACATAGTTTTCGATTGGCTCTAATACAGTTCGTGGTTGTTTTTCTAAACTTACGGCTTCTTGGCCTTCACGCAAAAACAGTTTATCCCCGACCATCGCCTCTAATTTTGGTAATAAGAAATATTGACGAATGGTGTTGGCATCTAACAGAATGTAGCCCGCATCACGCATGGTCACCAATACCCGCATTAATGCTTCCACAAAACCAATCGCACGACCTTTCCACATATCACCATCGGGTGATCCAGACGCGGAAGGCATCAAATTCACAATTAAGTTGGCTAACATGCTGGATGAGCCATTGGCAAATGGATTCAAGGTGTTAGATAGTCTGCGTTCTTGCGGGCCAATAATATCGCGGGCACCGGTCATGAAGTTAATTAATAAGACATCATCTTCGCGCCCCATGCTGCGCGCCATAGAAAACACCTTGGTAAATAGCGAGTTATCACCTTTACCATCCACATAAATAAATCCACTGGATTGCAATAATGCATTGTAAGCAATTGAGATTAAGGCTTCTGTTTTACCACTACCGGTTGAACCAAAGATTAAAACGTGGGTTCGCATATCTTCATTACCGAACCACATCTCTTCATTTTTGATTTTCTCGTTACCAAAGAAATAGATACCGCGTGCCTTACGTGGTTTATCAGCCGTACCTGCCATCGGATCATTGTAATCTTTAAGTTGTGATCTTTGCGGCATACGAAAAGGAAGTTGCGGTTTTTGAAAATAGCAATAACAAAATAATCCCACCGCAATCAAAAATATGATATCGAAAAACCCATAAGCAATAATGATAAACACAACAGTACCAACAAGTAATACTGCATTAGCACGCGGGCTTTTAATAAGATCAGTTAGGCGCTGACCCATCGTACGCGTATCGCGTATGGCCGTTGCGTGAAACCGCTCTTGTCGTTCTGTTAAGCCGCGTTGCTTGTATGCCATTGCTCTTCATCTTCTGTATATAATATATTCCCGACCGCTTTATCCAGGGCTATCACTGCCTCATTTACTACTGGAGTGCGCAATGCGCGTTTTATTTTTTTCTCTGCCAACCAGTGTGCATACACACCCGATACTTCAACCACAGCAGTGGTGCGCCCAACGGTATTTAATACATACCATAAACGGCGATCAACGGGTTTTAACCAAATAAATTCAGCGGTGGCCAACACCCCTTCGACTCGTGCGATTGCAATCAAGGTTGCCATTACCGTAAAAACATAGGCATGGCGCTTTTCAATCCATTTAAGCACTTTATGGTTTTTGCATTTCTCGAGCTCTTCTTCTATTCCGGCAAAATTAAAGCTGTCGGTTCCAGATGAAATGGCGATTTGATCTAAATACTTATTAGCCATATCTTTTCTGCGATCAACTCGACAAACACAAATCAC
>CAXMUH010000112.1:0-46072 GCA_964196565.1 uncultured Legionellaceae bacterium
AAAACAGGCGATTAAAGCGGGCGGCACCACGTTGAAAGATTTTCAAGCCAGTGATGGCAAACCTGGATATTTCGCTCAACAGTTAACAGTCTATGGCCGCGAAACAAAACCGTGCCTTATCTGTCAAACGCCGTTAAAAAACATTATCATCAATCAACGCGCCTCGGTTTATTGCTCAACTTGCCAGAGCCGTTAAGAGTCGCCACCTCATGAGATTAGCTTGCCGTACGAAAAGATGGACATGGATCTACTACAGGCGCTTCATCTTTATTAGATTGAGATTGAATCCGCTTGCAGTGAAAGAATGCCCATGCCGTTTTTTCCATTTTTTCATGAACAACATTAACAAAATCTGAAATACAATTTGAATCACACTGCTTTTGTTTTAGCAGCTGAGGTACAATTCGCTCTTCTGCTTTACGACTTTGTTCTGATGACGGTCCTCTTAATCGCCAAATAATATCAGGGTGGTGGTACGGATCACATTCTGGTAGTTCTAAAATCGCATTTTGTTCTTGTATATAAGGTAGTAATTTGTTCATATTCAACCACTCTTCCAAAGGTGGCTTATAGATTGTGTCTATCGCACCGGTTTGATCATTCAGACGCAACCGAATGTCTCCTTGGACTGTAGATAATATAGCTAAAAAAGGAGTTAATTTTAAAAAAGCATATTCAGTTAAAGTGAAGCTTTGCTTAATTAATTTAGAAATAATTTTAAAGATCATAATGATTTTCTCTAGTGCAAGTTTTAGGATTTATCAGTATACCACTGAATTATAGTTATAGAGAAGTAACAGTGACTTTTTTAGCCTCAAGAAAATGATATTTTTTCATTAATTTTTCTTCACTTTCAAAAAAATCAACGGGAATACAGTCTACGGGGCACACTTGGCGACATTGCGGCTCATCAAAATGGCCAACACATTCGGTACATTTATCCGGATCAATTTCATAAATCTCTTCACCCTGATAAATGGCTTCATTTGGGCATTCGGGTTCGCAGACATCGCAATTAATGCATTCATCGGTGATCTTTAGGGCCATGCTATTTTTTACTCTTGATATACTTTACAATATCAGCAGGTACAAATTTCGAAATATCACCCTTTAACGCAACAATCTCTCGCACAATCGTCGCACTAATATGGGCATTCAATTCAGAGGATGGTAAAAAAACCGTTTCAATATCAGAGTCTAATTGTCGATTCATGTTCGCCAATTGAAATTCATAATCGAAATCTGATGCTGAGCGCAACCCTCGACAAATAAAATTCGCCTGATGCTTTTTCGCAAAATCGACTGTTAATCCTTCAAGCTCCAACACTTCAATTTTATCATCATCTTTAAAAACAGTTTTAACTAAAGCAATCCGATCTTCGATGCTAATAAAAGGCGTTTTTCTCGAGCTCTTGGCAACAGCAACAATCACCCGATCAAACAATTTGGCAGCAGATTTTATGACATCAACATGCCCATTGGTAATCGGATCAAATGTGCCGGGATAAATCGCCACTTTACTCATTATTGTCTTCCTCAAGCTTCAACAATCCGCGTCTTTGACAACGTGCTGCAATCGCTGCAATTGTCTCCCCACTTGGCAACACCAAATCCGGTGCAATCTCAGCCAGCGGATAAACCACAAATTCCCTCTCCGTTAAATATAGATGGGGAACAGTCAATTTGGGTGATTTTAACTCAAGTTGATCGAAAAGCAAAATATCAAGATCCAGCGTTCTTGGACCCCATTTCTCAGTCCGCACTCTATTATGTTTTTTTTCAATAACTTGTAGCAGATGCAATAGTTCAGCTGGTGACAATTTTGTTTCTAGCTTAGCAACCGCATTAATAAAATCGCCTTGCTCGCTAACACCCCAAGGTTTGCTTTGATAAAGGCTTGATACCTGATTCAAAGTGAGATCGCGGTGCTCACTCAAATGCGTCAGTGCTGATTGAATTTGCAAAAGCGGTTGATCGAGGTTGGAGCCCAATCCAATATAGACTTCGCTCACTTTAGATTTTCCACCATTAACAATTGTTTTTTGGGTTTCGCTGATTGAATATCACGCCACCATTTAACCAGGCTTAATGGCACCTGCCCAGCCTCGGCACGCAGCTCCAATAAATCAAATGCCGCACGAAAAAATCGCTGTTTTAATAAATGTAAAATACGCTTTGGCCGTCTTTTTTCTAAATGATATTGCAAAGTCCACATCGAATGCATCATCACCACCATGCGCTTGGTCACCAAGCAAACGGCTGATTGATCTTTAATGGTTTCAGTCATTGCTTGATGCAATGCTTTAAAAAATCGCATCCCATTTTTCTGATGCAAGCGATGAGCAAGCTCAGCCACCGGCCATAGAAAAACACCTAATAAAAATCCCGGCGTTAAATGGCGACCGGAATGAAAACGCGCATCGGTTTCTCGAAGCGCTGCGTTAATTAATATTTTTATTTTTGATGAAGAATCATCTTTGAGAAGTTTATCCAGCGTTGGGAATAACGTGGGCACGTAATCCATTTCATTTAAAAATTTAAACGTGATAACCGCGTTACCTTCAAAAAAGAGTTTAATCAGCTCATCCAATAAACGTGCTTGCGGGACATGTTGCAACAAATGATTTAATTCACGCAATGGTTTTTCAGTCGCGGGTTCAATGCTAAATTCTAATTTAGCTGCCAAACGAATGGCGCGCAATAAACGCACCGGATCTTCATGAAAGCGTTGCAGAGGATCACCAATCATACGAATTTGGCGTTTGTCTAAATCAGCCAATCCACCGGTATAATCCACCACCGAAAAATCTTTCACCGTATAATAAAGTGCGTTTACGGTAAAATCACGCCGCCAAGCATCTTCTTCGATCGTGCCAAAAACATTATCGGCTTTAATCACCAGTTTCTCATTACCCTCCTTTATCCGACCCTCATCGACATGAGGCTCTTCAATGTTGGCGCGAAAAGTAGAAACTTCGATAATTTCATTTTTAAAATAGACATGCACCAAACGAAAGCGGCGACCAATAATACGGCTATTGCGGAATATTTTCCGTGCCTGTTCCGGTGTTGCATCGGTAACCACATCAAAATCTTTGGGCTTGCGTTTCAACAATAAGTCACGCACACTGCCGCCCACTAAATAGACAGTGAAGCCTTCGTCTTTTAGTCGATAAAGAACTTTAAGTGCATTATTACTAATATCATTTCGCGAAATGACGTGATCGGCACGCGCAACACTGGCATAATTTGCCTCATCAGCACCCGCTTCACGCTTCGGTGTTTGCGTCTGACGTTTAAGCCGTCGAGCAAATGACCTAATTAATCCGTTATTTTTCAAACTCATACAAAAAAATACCTATCTACTGCACATTTAAATCAATGACGCTAAAATCAACAACTATAGCTTGCAGTTGAAGTTTACCACCTTATAATAAGCATGCAATTGTAGTACGGTAAGCTCCCTTCGTCTAGTGGCCTAGGACACCGCCCTCTCACGGCGTAAACAGGGGTTCGACTCCCCTAGGGAGCACCCTCTGGAGATCCATTTGTGGTCAATCTCGCCTATAAATTAACAATAAAAACGTCATCCCAGCGAAAGCTGGGGCAAATTTAATGAGATTCCTGCAAGCGCCGGAATGACGGGGCCTGACCCTCCGGCACTGTCATCCCAGCGAAAGCTGGGGCAAATTTAATGAGATTCCTGCAAGCGCCGGAATGACGGGTCCTGACCCTCCGGCACTGTCATCCCAGCGAAAGCTGGGATCTTTTCAAATTAAGAGCAAATTTAATGAGATTCCTGCAAGCGCCGGAATGACGAGGCCTGAAATTCACCTGCGTTGAGTATATTCACGGCGTCTTGCGGAAAAAACATGACCGTTCAGCTAAGTTTGTTTTTTTCCTGCTGGCCGACAAAATTCATCTGAGTTTAATTTGTGATTTCGGAACAAATAAAACCAATATTTAAAAAAAAATAATATTCTTCAGAGATGGCTTACACAGCGATAAGAATACTTATAGTTTCATTTGTCTGGGCATTTGGTATACTTGTCAACCTAAATAACTTTCCTATAAAGCGTATTAGGAGCATAAGGATGAAAAAGGCAGACAACTTAATCGTTGGTCTACTCGATGGAGAACTGCTGGATGCAGTGATTGCAAATGATCTTGCAACTGTCGACAAACTCTTAGCACAAAAAGCAAACCCCAATTGCTATGAGGATAAGTGTCAAATACGGCCATTGCATTTTGCTTGCGTATATAATGCAGTTGATGTGGTATTCCCTTTGATTAAAGCTGGCGCTAAAATAGACACGATCACTTCCGACGGTTATAAGCCTATGGATATCGCCAAGCAACTTAATCATCTTGATATTGTTGAGATATTAACGATGCTCAGTACCAATTTAGTTTCGTTTTATTAAAAAGTCGGGTGCGCAATATATTGGACGATTCCAGATAATAACATTTGAATCGAAATCATCGTTAAGATCATTCCCATCAAGCGTTCAATCGCAATCAAACCGCGCCTGCCTAAAAACTTCATTAGGTATCGAGAGCACAACATAATAATCGTAAATACTACGGTAGAAATCGTCACTGCAATAAACATTGTTAAACTATGGCCAGGGAAACGCGTCGAGAACAATACTAAAATCGCTAATGCCGAGGGTCCTGCCGTTAGCGGCACGGCCAAAGGCACAATCAATGGTTCTTCCGTCACCTCTTCACGTGCGCCATTTGATTTCTCTGGGAAAATCATTCGGATCGCAATAATAAATAAAATAATCCCACCGGAGATACTTAATGCCTCTGTTGATATATGCAATCCATGCATCAGATAAACACCAAAAAATAGAAAAACCAACAAGATTAAATACGCAATTGCACACTCACGGATAATAATTCTGCCCTGAGTTTTAGAATCAAATTTTTTTAAGGTTGATAGAAAAAGGGGGATGTTACCCAAAGGGTCCATAACCAGAATTAACGTAATGGCAAATGAGTAAATGTTCATTAAAAGACCCATCTCATTGTGAAGCAAATAGTATAAACAATTATAGGACATTCAAATATAGAAATATTAGATCAATATATGACCATTGTGCTAAAAAAACACGTTATCAGCACCCATAATTCAGTTTATCTTAATACTTATGCCGTAGAATACACAACCAGTATAAATTCAAAAACAGGAATAATACCAATGAGACCAGATTCAGGATTCACACCAGAAGATATTGAAGCGCTTGAAGCTAGTGCACTAGAAGATACCGACAAAATGCTATGTACAGAGGATCTTGATGATTTAGAAAATATTGAGCCAGTTATCAAACAAACAGCAGACAGCCAAACTGCTGAATTTTTCCGTGTGCATGCAGAATTCTTCTGCGCCACTGGCATCCCCCAAGAGGAAAAGTCTGCAACAGAAGAACAACGAATAACTGAACTTAATAGTTGCCTTGAAGCAAAAGAAAAGCTTTATGCTAGCGATTTTCATTTTTTAAGAGGATTAATTAGGACCTATAGTGATGCATCAAGCAATGACGAAATTGAAGTTGATGATTTTCAAAAAACCATCAGTGAAATAATCGGAATGAAAAATGAAAACAACGAGGCCAAAAATATCTTTAACTTTCAAGCCAAGCTCCGAGAAAAACTTCCACAAGGACTTGATGGGCAGATTGAGTCTGTTGCTTGTCGTTTGCTCGCTTATCGAGAATTTATTCTCGCCCCTTTTGAAAACCAAACCACGAAAGCAGAACTGATTAAATTTATTGAAAGCAACCCAAATATAAAACGACGCTGCGCTAAAATTAACAACGATATGAAAAGCAACTTTTCAGCAAGCCTGTTAGAAGAATACCACAATGCGATTACCGGTAAATTCGGATATAACCCAGAAGGAGGTTTAGCACCTACAGCGAGTTATCACGGACTTCGGGACGATATGACCCATGACTTAGAGAGGTTACTAGAAGACAATCCAGAGCTAACACAATTTTTATATAACAACCGTATTGAAATTGCAAAGCTTGCTGGTGAGTTCAATCAATTTAAACTAGGGCTTTATGCAGATAAAGCGATTGCATTTTTTAAAGAGCCAAACACTTTCCATCTTTTCCAAAAAATTTGCTCGCCCGAGTGGATTCTAACTATTAACACTGATGCCAACAGAGCTGTCAGAAAAGATTTTATAGAAAACTGCATTCACTTTAGTGATATTTTCAAGCCTACTGCCGTATACATCGACATAATGAATAAAGATTATGAAGTTGATACAAAACAGCAAATGTTAGATCATCACTTACGTGAGAATCCAAAGCTATCAGAATTTATTATACAAAGTGCAATCGATCTACGATCCTTAACAAATCAATATCATTCGCAGAAAACACTAGTGCACTTAGCGAGTTTGAGACCCAATCAACCAAGCACGCCAGAGAGAGCATGCAAAGAAGTCTATGGAGCCTCGCCCTACAAGGCCACGCCTCCAAAGCGTGAAAGGCCTGGAGCACGGTCTAGCGATGCAAGACGTAAGCGCACGAGAAGAGCAAAAAGTCCAGCAGCAACAAGTCTATTCAGCGCGCCACAAAGTGCAGTAACTCCTCCTGCGACTGCGGGGGCAGCAGGAAGTGGTAGCCTAATCGATACGAGTGACGGTGACGGTGCTTCGATGAGTGTAAAAGCCTAGGACTCAAACACTAATGGGAGTTGTTTAGCGAAGGTGAATTTATCACGCACTTTATCGCCGATTAAAGTAAATCCGCGCAGTTGATTTTCAGTATCGTAAAATAAAGCGCTGAGATGCCTGCCTTCGCCTTCATATTGCCACTCACCTTCAACCCCCAAAGGGACAGGAATCGTAACTAAAGGACACGCCGGGGTTTTAATCACAATCGGCATCGAAGGATAAATCACTTGATCCTGACCCTCGGTCAATACTTTTGCCAAGGCTCGCGCGCAGTTTAACAAAGGTGCGACATATTGTTTAAGCTGACCATGAACTTCGGCGCAATCACCCAAGGCATAAATATGCGGATCACTCGTTTGTAAATGACGATTAACAACAATGCCGGAATTAATCTCTAAACCTGCGGTCTTTGCTAAATCAGTGTTTGCACGTAATCCAATCGCAGATAACACGCCGTCTGCAGTAATCACTTCACCATTTTGCAAACCAATTTGAAATTTAGAATCAGAAAAATTAACCGAAACTGCAGGCTGAGATAAATGCCAACGCACGCCTTTTTCGGCAAAAGCCTCTTGCAATACTCGACCAATTGGCTCTGGTACGAATTTAGCAAGCGGATACGAATCCAGTGAAATAATATCAATCTCATGATCTGTATTTAATAAATCATTGGCAAATTCGCAACCCACTAAACCGCTGCCTAAAATTGCAATGTGTTTTTTATCCGGGGTTAACCATTGACGAAAACATTGGTAGGCTTCTAAATCATTAATCGAAAACATTTGATCCACAGCATCACCTTCAAGCGGTGCATGTAACGTATCCGAACCACACGCCAACACCAATTTATCATAAGCAATACTTTTATCGGCTAGCTTAATGGTTTTATTTTGTGAGTCAATCGATTGCACTTTAGTATTTGTAACAATCACTGCATTTAATTGTTCGGCTAAGCTCTCAGCATTAGCAATCACTAATTCTGCGGGGTCTTTTTTTGCAGTCAATGCAGTTGACAATAAAGGTTTAGAATAAAAATCACCACGATTGTTGGTAATAATCGTTAATTTCGTATCTGGATCCAGTTTTCGAATCTCTTTTGCCAACATATAGCCGGCTAAACCGCTACCAATAATAACAACCATGGTTTTCTACCTTTAAATTAATTAAGTTTGGTGCAGTTTAACACGAGTAGCCAAGCACCTTGGATGCACTATACTAGAAAACCGATCCAGGATCGAGAGTTGCCATCAAGGGGTAGACCCACAGCCTGATATTTGTATACTAAGCGCCTTTGAATTGTGGACTTTGGCACCGTCGTCCCGGAATTTTCCGTAGAAAATATCCGGGATCCAGCGAATCATGTCGAACTGGGTCCCGGGTTGCTTATGACCCGGGACGACAGGCTTAGTGCCTGAAATACCTAATTCTATAGTGAACTGACTATATCGTTAAACAGACTTTATATTCATCTGCAGAGCCGCAATAGTACAGTTCGCGCCATTTAATTGTTGCCACTTAATAGTTGAAGGCCCAAAATAACTGGTTGGAAGATTAAATGAACCACTCACCTTACCGTATTTATCCTGCCAACCAAAGGGAAGCGAATTCACACTAAATGTAGAAACTTGACCGATCGTGCCAAGCGTATCATTAATCGTGCATTTGCCATTACTGACCTTAAAACTGTCCACAACGAGACTTCTATTATAAGGGATTTTACCCGCCACGCCCATGTGAACCACCAGCGTCACGCTTGTGCCAGTTTTAGCATCTGTACCAGCGTAGGTAAAACTAGCAGGACTGTTTAGAAGCGCTGGACTTGCTATAGCAAAAGATGAAAGACCAATTAGTGAAACGGCGCCCAGAAGGGTTATTATTGATTTGCTGCGATATATCATAGGGTTAAAACCTCTCATAATTTAAGAATTATTTTTAGTAATCCCTACTCTAAAGAGACAGCCCTATCTAAATATCATACTATTCTACACGACAAAGCATATTTGTAAAGTTTCAACTAGGCGTATCCGGTACGCCTAGTTGGGTGCGGCAACTCTATGTTTCTTATTTATTTTCAACATGCGTAAATGGTACTACGCAGCTTCATCAATTTTATCAAAATCTATTTTCTTTAGCTTTGGACGCTTTTCATGCCATAAATCATATTGCGCCTGCATCACCATCCAACTTTCGGGGGACCGGCCTAATACGGCAGATAGTCGGTGCGCCATTTCAGGTGAAACTGCACTATCGCCATTGATTAAACGATTAATAGTAGATGGTGCAACTTTAAGATGCCCTGCCAAATATCTAATGCTTAAATCAAATGGCTCAAGATAAGTTGCCTTAATAAAAGCACCAGGATGCGGTGGATTGTGCATGTTCATTAGTGGTAATCCTCATAATTTAAAATATATATATCGCCCTTTATAAATTCAAATGTTAAGCGCCAATTTTTATTCACACGAATAGACCAAAGTGTTTTTTTAACCCCCTTCAACCTATGAAGATGATAGCCTGGGATATTCATGTCTTCTATCACAGTTGCTGTATGCAATGCAGCAAGTTGCATTTGCAGGCGCACAGAATGTTGGCTTTTAATACCGCTTGTTTTCCCTGTTTCAAAAAACAAACGTAGTCCTTTATGTTTAAATGTTTTGATCATATGTAAATATAGCATGTTGCGCAACACGAGTCAATTGGCACCGCATCTGCTCAACTAGGCGTATCTGGTACGCCGAGTTGGGTGCGGCAACTCTATGTTTTCTATTTATTTATTTTCAACATTGCGTAAATGGTACTACAGCTTTGGTGATGGTATCAACCAACGCTTCTACATTTTCAATCGGAGTGGATTTATCGATTCCGTGACCCAGGTTGAATACGTGACCGGAGCCTGGGCCATATTGAAGTAAAATTTCTTTCACTGCTTTATGGACGCTGTCCGGGGTGCCATACAATGCCAACGGGTCTAAATTTCCTTGCAACGCAACTTTATTACCCACCCGCCTACGCGCATCGGTTAAATTAACCGTCCAATCTAAACCAACCGCATCACAACCTGCATTTGCGGTTTGTTCCAACCAATTACCGCCGTTTTTTGTAAAGAAAATAAGTGGGATTTTATTGCCATTAAATTCACGTAAAACACGCTGACCAATTTGTTGCATATAATTCAAAGAAAATTGTGAATAGGTCAAAGAAGATAAAACGCCGCCCCAACTATCAAATAACATAATAATTCTCGCGCCTGCTTTTATTTGTGCGTTGATATATTCAACAGTAATATCAGTTAATAATTGCAATAACGCATGCAAGATTTGTGGGTTTTTATAAACCATGGTGCGAATGGTTTGAAAATGATTTGCGTTTTGACCTTCTACCATATAACAACCTACCGTCCACGGGCTTCCTGCAAAGCCAATTAATGGCACCCGATTATCGAGTGCTTTAACCGTCATGGAAACAGCATCGCTGACATAGCTTAATTTTTCTATTGCCGCATCCATCGATAAATTTTGTAAATCTTTGAGCGAGCGAACCGGGTTATGCACCACCGGCCCAACTGTTTTTATATATTCTAAATTAAATCCAAGTGCATCGACCACCGTTAAAATATCACTAAAAATAATCGCTGCATCTAAATCAAATCGCGCCAAAGGCTGTAAAGTCGCCTCACAGGCTAACTCAGGGGTTTTGCAAAACTGAATAAAATCTGGGTTTTCAGCGCGCAACTTTCGAAACTCCGGCAAATAACGCCCTGCTTGGCGCATGATCCACATCGGGGTGCGGTCTACCGGCTCACGCATTAACGCTTTCAGTATTCGATCGTTCTTAAGTTTATTCATTTTAATGCCTTTTTCAAAAATGCGCCCGTATAAGATTTTTTATTTTTTGCAACGGTTTCTGGTGTTCCGGTTGCAACCACCGTGCCACCACCATCACCGCCTTCAGGACCCAAATCAATTATCCAATCAGCTACTTTAATGACATCAAGATTATGCTCGATCACCACAATGGTATTGCCGTTTTCACGCAAACGAAACAACACTTGCAATAACTGCGAAATATCTTGGAAATGCAAACCGGTGGTCGGCTCATCCAGAATATAGAGCGTTTGCCCAGTATCACGCTTGGATAACTCGCGTGATAATTTAATTCGCTGCGCCTCGCCTCCAGATAAAGTCGTCGCACTCTGCCCTAAAGTAATATAAGACAAGCCAACGTCCATTAGGGTTTGCAATTTACGCTTAAGAACAGGCACCGCATCAAAAAATTCCACAGCCTCTTCTACAGTCATTTGCAACACTTCATAAATATTTTTACCTTTATAATGCACCTCTAGAGTTTCGCGATTATAACGTTTGGATTTACAAGTGTCACAAACCACATAAATATCGGCTAAAAAGTGCATTTCTACTTTAATTAGCCCATCGCCTTCACACGCCTCACAACGCCCACCTTTGACATTAAAACTAAAGCGCCCTACTTTATATCCACGCGCACGTGATTCAGGCGTGCCTGCAAAAAGTTCGCGAATCGGAGTAAACAATCCCGTGTAAGTTGCGGGATTTGATCTCGGTGTGCGTCCAATAGGACTCTGATCGATCGCAATGACTTTATCTAAATGTTCCAAGCCCTCGAGCCTTTTATAAGGACCAATGGATAATAATGTAGCCCTGTTTAACTTGTGTGCCGCCAATGGATATAAAGTTGCATTAATCAAACTGGACTTGCCCGAACCTGAAACTCCGGTAATGCAGGTCAATAATCCCAATGGAATCTCAACAGTAATATTTTTCAAGTTATTACAAGTAGCACCGACTAATTTTAACTGTTGGCGACAGGTATTCTCTAATCGCCTTTTTGGCAATGCAATGCTTCTTTCACCACTTAAATATTGTCCGGTAAGTGATGCGGGATTTCGCATAATCTCATGCGGCGAGCCTTCAGCCACAATCTGGCCACCATACACACCAGCACCTGGGCCAATATCCAGCACATGATCTGCGGATAATATCGCTTCCTCATCGTGTTCGACCACGATGACGGTATTACCCAAATCACGCAAATGGGTTAAGGTTTTTAACAGGCGATCATTATCACGCTGATGCAACCCAATGGAGGGTTCATCTAATATATACATCACCCCAACCAAACCCGAACCAATTTGACTTGCCAAGCGAATACGTTGCGCCTCGCCCCCAGACAATGTATCTGAGCCTCTAGCTAGAGTTAAATAATTTAACCCAACATCCACCAAAAATCCTAAGCGCGCATTCACTTCTTTTAGAATTTTACTGGCAATTTTACCGCGCCTACCCGGAAGTTTTACTTTTTGAAAAAATTCTTGGCACTCACCAATCGACATTTTCGTCACTTCAGGTAAATTTATCCCTTTGATAAAAACAAATCTGGCTTCAAGGCGAAGCCTTGCCCCACCACAATCCTCGCAAGCTGCCATCGTTAAATATTTGGCGAGATCATCTCGAACCGCATTGGACTCCGTTTCACGATAACGCCGCTCCATATTAGGAATAACGCCTTCAAAAGGATGCAGACGTTCTATTTTATTACCCTTGTGATTCACATACTGAAATAAAATTTCTTGTTCACCTGAACCATACAAAATGACATTTTTAATCTTTTTTGTCAGTCGATTAAAGGGCGTATTAATATCAAATGCATAATGATCTGCGAGCGAACACAATAATTGATAATAATACATGGTGCGTCGATCCCAACCTCGAATCGCGCCATCGGCCAAACTCATTTCATCATCAACAATCACTTTGCTGATATCAAAAGTTTGCTGTACACCTAAACCGTCACACTCAGGACATGCGCCAACGGGATTATTAAAAGAAAATAATCGCGGCTCTAACTCTTCTAAACTATAACCACATGTCGGACACGCGAAATTAGCTGAAAAAGTAATTTCTTTTAATTTTGTGCCTCGCATCGGCGCTACAATTGCCAAACCTTCACTAAGTCTTAATGCGTTTTCAAATGACTCGGCCAGTCGGATCGAAACTTCGTCTCGTACTTTTACTCGATCGACCACCACTTCGATGGTGTGCTTTTGGCGTAAATTCAACTTTGGTGCTTCGTCCAGTTCATAAACTGTGCCATCAATTCTGGCACGCAAATATCCCTGTACGCGCAATCGATCTAACAATTGCACATGTTCACCTTTGCGCGACTTAACCACCGGCGCCAAAATCATCACAGCGGTCTCTTCAGGCAACGCCAAAACAAGATCAACCATTTGGCTTACTGTTTGTGCTTCAAGGACCGTGTTATGTTCATGACAACGCGGCTCGCCCACGCGCGCATATAATAAACGCAGATAATCATAAATTTCGGTAATCGTACCCACGGTTGAACGCGGATTATGTGAAGTTGATTTTTGTTCAATCGCAATTGCCGGTGATAAGCCTTCAATTAAATCGACTTCTGGCTTTTCCATCATCGATAAAAATTGACGAGCATACGAAGATAACGACTCAACGTAGCGCCGTTGTCCTTCAGCATACAAGGTATCAAATGCCAGTGAAGATTTGCCTGAGCCAGAAAGCCCTGTAATTACAATCAATTGATCTCTTGGTAAATCAATATCGATATTTTTAAGATTATGCGTCCTAACACCACGCAGCTTTATTTCATTCATTGTTCAAAATTTCTCAGGGTTGACACTAAAGGGGGATTATTATATCAATTATCTGAGCAAACTGAGACATTAAAATTACAAAATAACGCACAGCCACAGGTAGTCTCAGTTTACAAAATGCAGTATCATAAAGGCCTAATTTTAAGTGAGCAAATTAGCTCAAAATAATTACAACAAATGCAGGCGCCAGGTATTTTAGCAATGACAAATAATGAACAGAAAGCAGTCACCTCACTCGCAATAATAATGGCATGTCGCATGCTCGGGCTGTTTATGATTCTGCCTGTTTTTTCACTTTATGCAACCCACCTTAAATACGCTACACCCACACTCATTGGACTTGCACTCGGTGTTTATGGCTTAACTCAAGCATGCCTGCAAATCCCTTTTGGTAGCCTTTCCGATCGTATCGGGCGCAAAAAAGTCATCACCATCGGATTAATTATTTTTGCTATTGGTAGTATTGTTGCTGCAATGTCTCACTCTATTTACGGCATTATTATCGGCCGCGCCATTCAAGGTGCTGGCGCCATTGGCAGCACGATTTTAGCTTTAGCCGCTGATTTAACCCGTGATGAAAATCGAGTTAAAGCCATGGCCAGCATCGGCCTTGCGATCGGCTTATCTTTTATGGTGGCGATGGTTGCAGGACCCCTGCTTAATCATTGGGTGCATCTTTCAGGAATATTCTGGGCGATTTTAGTGCTAAGCATCCTTTCATTGGTGTTGGTTCATACGATTTTACCGAACCCACCAAAACTAATCGCCAACCCGAATACAGAATATCAATCAAACCAATTTTTAGCGGTTTTAAAAAATAAGCAACTGCTACGCTTGGATCTCGGCATTTTTACAATGCATGCGATGTTAACCGCTACTTTTATTGCGATACCTATTTTATTAACTCACACTTTAAAAATAAGCCAATTTGATCAAGTTATTTTATACGTCATTATTTTACCGCTGGCATTTATGATTATGCTGCCTTTTATTATAGTTGGTGAAAAAAAACGCAAACTCAAGACCTTCTTTATTGGTTCAATTGTTGCGCTAATTCTAGCTGAGGTTGCATTAGCATCATTTAAGCTGCACTTTATTGTAATCGCCATCGCCATGCTCTTATTTTTTACTGCATTTACTTTATTAGAAGCTTCATTACCCTCAATTGTTTCAAAAATCGCACCCATTCAACGCAAAGGCACTGCAATGGGGGTTTATTCTACCTCACAATTCCTAGGGATCTTTATTGGTGGCAGCATTGGAGGGGTTATTTATACTCACTTCCATTTAATTGGATTATTTTTATTCTGTGCGCTACTTGGATTGTTCTGGCTATGTTTTGCACTATCTATGAAGCATCCTCCCTACTTATCAACGCTTATTTTTAAAGTTAAAGATTCGGTTTTTCACAAATTTGATGAGCTTCAGCAACAACTCAATACCACTCAAGGTGTTGGAGAAATTTCTGCAATGCCAACAGAAGGACTGATTTATATCAAAGCAGATAAGAAAATTATTGACAAAGAGCAATTGCGAAAGCTAATTGATGCGTGTACTCTACGTCAATAACCTTGAAAAATTTTACTGGAAGGCCGACAGCGATCGTTGGTTTAAGCACTATAAAAACAGGAGAGAGTATAATGGCCAGAGGCGTCAACAAAGTTATCTTAATAGGAAATCTAGGGAATGATCCCGAAGTGCGTTACACACCAAATGGTAATGCCGTAGCGAATGTTACCCTTGCCACCAGCATGACTTGGAGAGACAAGCAAACTGGAGAATTACAAGAACGAACTGAATGGCATCGTATCGTATTTTTTAATCGCTTAGCTGAAATCGTTGGCGAATATTTACATAAAGGTTCTAAAATCTATGTCGAAGGCAGTTTGCGTACTCGCAAATGGCAAGATAAAAGTGGCATCGATCGTTATACCACCGAAGTTATCGCAAATGAAATGCATATGCTAGATTCTCGCCATCACAGTAATAGCAACCAAGCAGGAAACGAAGCTGACAGTTCTTCAAAAGAGAAAAGTGGTACAACTCAAGCAAGCAGCCCAACTGAGGGCAGCCCTGAATTTGATGATGATATTCCATTCTAACAACAAGTGAGACTTTAAATGTCTGTTACGACCACTCTTAAAAAATTAATTGCTAGTCAACAGGCTACTGTAGCACCGGGTGTGTTCGATGGATTATCTGCACGCTTGGCTGAGCAAGCAGGCTTTAATGCAATTTATGCCAGTGGCGGTGCCATTTCTCGCAGCTCCGGATTTCCCGATCTCGGTTTGCTGAGCTTTGATGAAGTTGCTACCCGCTTACAACAAATGGTTGAAGTAACCCATATCCCAATTATTGCTGATGCCGATACCGGTTTTGGTAATGAAATTAATGTTCGGCGTACCTTTCGCACCTTGCAACGCATTGGTATAGCCGGCGCACATATTGAAGACCAACAAACACCTAAGCGATGCGGTCATTTAGATAATAAAACCCTTATCACCAAAGACGAAATGGTGATAAAAATTAAAGCTGCACGTCAAGCACTCACGGATAATGATTTTGTTTTAATTGCTCGCACTGATGCGATTGCGGTAGAAGGTTTTGATCGTGCAATCGAGCGCGCTAAAGCTTATCTTGAAGCCGGGGCTGATGTTATTTTTGTTGAAGCGCCACAATCAATTGAGCAAATTCAACAAATTGCTAAACATATCCCACAACCCAAATTAATTAATATGTTTTATGGCGGCAAAACACCGCTGGTCCCATTAGATGAACTTCAAAAAATGGGCTATGCACTGGTTATTATTCCATCTGACCTACAGCGTTCTGCCATTTATGCAATGCAGCAAACGTTGCAGGCTATCAAAAAAGACGGCGACAGTAAAAGTTTAGCCGATCAGCTCACCACGTTTGATGAACGTGAAAAGATTATTGGTACCAAAGATTATTTAGACGGCGCCTGTTGATTGTGCATGTAATCTTTAACTAACTGCATACCAAGGTATCACTTGAATGTTGTTTCGCAACTGCCATTCACTGCCCCCATAAATTAAACAACCCTTATCTTGGAAATAACACGCCGGGCGTAGCAAAATATGCAATTTGGGGGAATTATCAATTTGCATATTTTGCTACGCCCAGCATGAGTTTCTAGTCAATGGAGGCAAACACAGAATAAAAAAGCCTGGCCTCCAGAGTAAGCCTACATTTTGTTAGAGATTGCACCTGCGGCTAGCGCCTCTTGATGATCGCAATCTAAAGTACGGTTCATCCTTTGCAACGCCTCATTCACAAGCAAGACGTGAACATCTGTATTTTTTGTTTGAGCCTTCTCTCTTATTTTTTGTTTAGCTTCAGGTGATAAACTTCGCATAACCACAGGAAGTTGTAAAAGCATAGCGGTTGCGCTGTTATTTATATATGGAACAAGTTGATCTCCACAGCCTGCTGGAAGCTGTGAGGCGCGTTGAATTAATATGAGTAAATCCAAAACAGCTGTGTTGCTATCCCATACAATCCATCTGCCACGTACAAGCCATCTGCGTAATAATTCATTAAAGATAATTAAGTGCTTACCAATAAAATCCTGCAAGTATTTCATAGGGAGTACCTGTGTAATTTTACAAAGAGTATTACATACGATGTATCTCCAAGACTTATCTGATTCATGATAATGTGAGAAATGCATCAACATTAAACCCAACAAGTGCAGAAGTGAGTGATCTATTTTTACAGGACCATATCGACAGGTTGTTGCTCTTTGAACTAACGCATCTAGAAGCGCCCAGCGGTAACTATTAAAGCCCTGGATTTGCTTATCTTGACAAAACAGATCGCAAACACATTTAAACTGCAGGGTAGTCAGTCTCGGCGTCAGCACGCTTAACGCACTCCAAGCAAAATCTAGATAAGCTGTGTCGTCTTGATCCATCACTGATATACTATAATCAATGATTATTTGTTGTTGTTCATCTGTCAGTTCTAATACCAACCCAGGAAGCAATGTTTGAAAGCTTTTATAAATTGACATACCGACACTTTCATCACCAACGTCTAACCAAAAATCTACTATTTTATTGTTCAAGCCTTCAATAAACTTAACCCCATCGATAGCAGCCACTGGTGTCTTTCGTTCAATCAACAACACCACAATAGAGCAGAAAATAGCAAAGGTTTTATAATTTCCACTATTAAAATCAGGGAAATCATTAATTGCTATCTGAATGAGTTCGAGCATTTGCAATGCTTGCTGCATTGATGCATGGTTCACTAGCTTTGTTAGTGCTCTAAAACATGCATTTGAATACTTATCCTCTAAGTAGTCAGGGTTTGCAATGCCCTTAAACTTTAAATATCGCATAACGAACTCAAAGAAATAATCAGGCACCACCTTCAGTTTTGATGATATTGTGTCGAATATAACAAAAGCAGAACGCACATGATTTACCGCACAAGCAGACTCAAATAATCTCAGCATTTCAGGTGGAAGCTCAGGTCGTCTTGAAACAATAACAGCGAAATTTAATACCACATTAATATTATTTTTATTTAAATGATCTTTTCTAGGTAGCTTACGTGTGAATAACTCTAGCTGTGCGCTCGTTAATTTTGTGCCTATTATAGCGAGACCCTCACAGTATCTATCTTTATCGATACAGTCTGTTTTCATGAGCCTATCGATAGTCATGTGAATAAAAAAATTCGTTACACATGGCAATCTGTTTAATGAATCGCATATTGATGAGTCGCATATTGATGGGTAAGGTTCAAATAGATCTTCATCAAGCATAAGAAAATCTAGCTGATGAACGATAAACCAGTGTGGTACTGTACCTAATTGCTCATCGGCCAATGAGGTATGCGGCAACTTTGGAATAAGCGCAAATAAAACAGCAGATCGACGGCGATAATGCTTATCACTTCTGTCAGGAGTAATTAACTTATAAAGTAGTGATTCACCAAGCATTAAGTCCATAATCGCATCTGGAATTTTTTCGGCCTCCGTCAAAAATTCATGCAGTGCATCGAACGCACCTTCAATTTTATTTGTTATTATCATCGAAACTAATAATGCTACGATTTCTTCAACTAGATTTGCGGCTTGCTGTGTCGTGTCGTTTGCAAACACACAGGCCAATACTCCCAATACACGGCAGGCTAAATAATCACTTCGGTGTGGGTTGTCACGAATGGAAAGCATCATCACACTTTGAACCACCGATTTAAGCTGTGGCGTTTCCATAAAAGATACAGCTGTGGTTACCCATGCTCGTAAAAGAATCAATTTGTCAACCTGATCTTTCTGACCACGCAACAAAAAATCAAGCATCACATTAAATCCGCTTATGTCCAGAACCAACTGTGTTTGGCTATGGGTATCAGGTGAAGCTTTTGTCTCACCTTGCTCCTTTGCAAAAGAGACGCTAGTATCTGTCTTTAACATTGGCAGCACGACTTGTATTAGACTGAGTATATTCTTCAATTCGCATTCATCGAACATAGATACATAGCAAGACTCACTATTCTGACAAATAACACCCAGCCTATTAAGACAATCAGTCGCAAGTTGAGAAAGCAGCGAGCAATCGAATGATTCTTTCGACACTGCGCAATGCAGAACAAGTTGGGCATGATATAATTGACGCAACTGCAAAGGGGGATTGTCCAAGTGCTTAAATCTAGATCTTTCTAAAATGTTAAACCATCGATTTCCAGTGGAACAATTATCATTTGCCATCATACGCAAAAGCGCCTGCATCCATGGTGTGTTTCTATCGCGAAAACATTCATCCATAAATACCATTTGCTCAATTATCGCCGCATCGTCATGCCGCATAAAAAGAACCTGTAGTGCCTCATAATACCTATCAGGGGTCGATAACACCTTATTTACAGCACAGAGACGCTTCGCATCCGTAAGGTAACCTCTACTTGGAAGCATTTCTAACACCCATGAAATTTGAGTCGATTTAAAAAACATCATGTGTGCTTGTCGACTCATGCTTTCCTCCTAGTTTTTTAAATAAAAACTTATACCAAAAAAAATTAAATTAATATGATTTAAGTGTATTCGTTCACTTTTCCTTTGAGAATTACCATACCACTAAAAAAGTGAAATTAATGTATAAGTGAACAGTGGAATACCTGATATTTCTTGCTTGTTTTATAAAACATTGCTTTAGTTACTAAAACACGGGAAGAGTGTTTGGCCAATTAATAATTTTAGTATGGGCTTTGCCTGGCTTTTTAGTCGTTTGTAAGCGGGTGATTAACTACATGTAGTTAATCGAGCGGATATCATTTTATAATGACTTTTTTATATCTTCTAATGAATGAAACACCCCATACATCGTAATCCTACGTTTAATCTCCTTGAACTTTTGACCTTTATCTTCAATCTCAGTTATTTCATACCCTACTGTCTCTGATTCTAAGTTATTAAAAATCACACCTAGCGGTTGATTATGAATTTCAATATTAGGTGAATTTGGGATCATTAACAGCGGGCCCCCACTAAAGCCATTCGGAGAGTCGAATGATAAACAATGAGTAGAGACTCCTCCTAAAGTTTTTGTGAGCTTATTACCAGATGAGGACAAGGTCACATAACCTTTCCGCATCTCAACTCTCATTTCAGGAACTGTAGCATTAGGGTTGGGGGATATATAACCATATGCCCGTAAATCCAAACCAAGATAAATTTTATCTAGTGTAGGCTGACGAATATTATCTATGAGATTTATGAGAGTGGTATAGCTATTGGCGCATTTAAATTCAGCTGTCATCAAGTCTATATTGTCTTTTTATATTTAATATTTTCTAGCAAAAATGATTTCTCTAATTCAGGAATAAATACAAACAACTCTTCATTACTATCACATTTGTCATAGAGGTGTTTGCATGTTATTAATTTATTTTCGCTTTTGTCTAAAACAACTGAAGTCCCCAAAAACTTTGCAGTTCCACCCACTACCTCACCATTTTTTTGCTTTGCTTTAAGTACTGGAAAGCATAGTTGATATGGATTAAAGTCTTCAACGCGAACCTTTACATTATTCATTTAACTTGCCTCCAATTTATATATGTATTACTTAAGTCATTGACCATCTATTTGACCCGTATGTTCATATTATAGTGCATAAATACTTGGTCTCTCCTTATAACCTAAATAAACAATATTTCCTAATTAAGTAATCACCCATAATTGTAAGCGTATTCTAAACGTAAGCGGTGCCTGAAGTACATGTAGTTTAGCGAGCGCTAACGTATCCATGACCTAACTGGCACCCGTGGTATGCCTGTTAATTTTTCTTTTTATCAGATCGCGGCAAGTTTGAATGAGTAACCCCAGCAAAATAATGATAAATCCAATCGCTTCATGTGTTTTGAAACTCTCGTTTAAAAATACAATACCCAAAATAATGCCCACAATAGGGACTAAGTAATTTGAGAATGCAGCAAAATTAACTCCAGCCGACCGAATGAGCAGCACATAAAAAATATAAACGATACCTGAAGTGAAAACACCTAATGTAACGGCACTGATGAACGGGATTAGGTGAAATCCAATCTGTGCGGGATGGCCGAATATCAACCAAATGGGGACTATTTCTAATGTTGCCGCAAACAATATGTTTCGAGTCATTCTAAATGAGGATTGTTTTGGCATTTTTTTAATTATCACAAGGCTCATCGCCCAGGACGCACTAGCCAACAGGATGGCAAGTTCGGGGAAAATTTTAATAAAAAAACTTCCTGAACCTGAGCCTGGATCAATCAAGACACTAACACCGGCGAATCCCATGATCATGCTTGCAATATTTACCCAATCAAACTTTTCACTTTTAATCATAAGAGGGCCAAAAAACATAGCAAATAGAGGCATTGTACTTATAATTACGGCAGCTATGCCGGATTGAACATTTTGTTGGCCCCATGGTCCTAAAACGCAGGGTAACGTTCCTTCTAGAAAGCCGATTATCGCAAAATAATACCATTTTATTTTGATTTCCCCGCCTGCTTTCGAAAAAATTGGAACCAATATTGAAACAACAGCAAAACCAAAGAGGATACGCATCATGCCAACTTCTAGTGGAGTATAGCCTTGAATGGCGTGGAGGGTGAGAAGAAATTGAGAACCGAACAGTATGCCAGTAATCAATAAATAGATATATTTTTTTAGCACGCTGTCTTCCTGACTGCTAATTTGATAGTTATTTTTATCACTTATTGAGATTATCAAGTTGTTTTGCTTAGCGCAAGGACGCAGAGGTTTAAGACGCGAACAATAGGGGTCAAGTCCAAAAAGGTAAACAAATACAGCCCAGGCAATAATTTAGCCATAATTATAAAGCTGGACTCCGTTTTCGCGAGAAATCCGGGGTTTATTTTCTACATTTAAGGTATCGTATGACTTGACTTAGCTTCCGCTTGGCTTTTTTCGAGTCCGAGTCGCCAAATGGCATTTCCCACCACCGAATCATTAACCGCTTCGATCACAATTTTATTGCCAAAAATTCGGGGGAATAAACCCACACCTGAAAGCCTAGACAATACTTTATCTTTATTTATCTCCCCCCCAGTTTCAATCACAGCATCTACATTGAAATCCTCATCACGCAAATAACATAAAAACGCCACATGTACAAATTTGCGCAATACGATTAATTGCGTATTTTTAACTGATCTGCAGTTTTGATAGATCGCAGCAGAAAGAATCGGTAATACTAAAGGGTGACCATGACTGCGCAATGCGTTTTGGGCTAAAACTTGTGCTTGATTCGCAGATAGTTCCATGCGACGCCCATGATCTTCAATCACTAGCTTGAGAGGGTCTTTAACTTGCTGATAACAATAGTCAATACCAACTTCTGCATAACGCTTAAGCTTAACCATAGGAAATAGAAGCGGCAACGTCTTTTTGCGCCTATACATATAGGGAGGAATCGGCAAACCATTTCGCTTATCGAAAAACACACGCATGACGCCGCTTTTTGCTTGTTGAGTAAACCAATAAGAATTATCATAACAATATCCCAACTGATCCCCATAGGAAATTTTAGTTATGGATTGCGCACAGATAACGGGCATTTCACCTATGCTCAGACCAACCAATTGAAGATTTGCTGTTTTAATATCTTCTCTTCTCAAACCGACTGCAAACTCATACTCATCCAACTGCTCTTCGCTTGGCAATGAATTAATAAATCGTGAATAATTTCCCTTTTCTTCAGCATCAATACACTGTGAAACTCCACACTCCGTATTGGGCGAAAAATACTGGCTCTCCAATCCTGCAATCGAATAGACAGCATCTCCTTTTTCATTACTTTCAGCAAACTCACCGGTGTACTGAGCAACAGTATCTCCATCCTCTTTTTTAATAGTGGTGTGGCCAACATAAAAAATGCCATAGCCTATTTGATTATTAATTTTAGCCAGCGCCAAATGCCGTCTATTAAACTCTAAACGACTACAAAATTGATCAAAGCGAATCACCTGCCCAGCAACACTTTTTAAGCTTGCACCTCCTAAGCTGGGTTGAATATATTTTTGCATAAATAATTTTGGGCCTGATATACCATCGCACCAGGTAAAACCAAATTTTTTTCCTATTGTTTTAACAGAATATTCGAGTAACTTAGTGCGTGGGGGGATTGGTAATAGCGGCGAGAACAACGCTGTTTTGCTAGGCTCTACCAAACAGATAGCTCTGGTTGTATCACCCCTCTCTGCTTCACAATGCTGCTTAAATACACTTTTACTTTTACTTTTACTTTTACTTTTACTTTTCCTCATACTAAATTCCACCTTATATTCACAAAATACGATTAGCTTAAATTAAAAGCTAATTGTATAAATTAATCGCTTAGATTTAAAGGAAAAGCAGGTAGATAGACGATTTATACTTTAGTATTATGCGCTAGTTATTAACTGGCGCTTAAATAATCCTGGCAAACAGGCTCCTCAGTAGCCTGGACGATCCTCACGCTTCGCGCGTGACAGGCTTTGTCGGCCAGGTTTTACTTTCTAGTGGATTACGCGCCTTACGTTTAAGATATCGTATAACTTGACTTAGCTTCCACTTCCACTTGGCTTTTTTCGAGTTCGAGTCGCCAAATGGCATTTCCTACCACTCGATCATTAACCGCTTCGACAACAAGTTTTTTGCCAAACATTCGGGGAAATAAACCCACACCAGAAAGTTTAGACAATACATTTTTCGTTTCTATTTCACCCTTAGTTTCAAGCACAGCATCTACCACATAGTGATCCGTTTCATCGCGCAAATAACATAAAAAACCAATATGTACAAATTCACGCAAGACGCTTAACTGCGAATTTTTAACTGATCTACAGTTTTGATAGATCGCAGCAGAAAGAATCGGTAATGCTAACGGGTGACCATGACTGCGCAATGCATTTCGAGTCGAATCTGACACATCTTTCGCAGGAATCATCTCGCTGAATTCTCCGGCACGAATCGTGAGGAGATCTTCAGGGTTTTTAAGTTGTTGATAACAACTAGTAAGGGTAAATTCTATATAGTCCACCTCCTTACCATTATATTTCATTATAAGAGGGAGTGTCGTAGTACGTCGGTACATGTAGCGAGGGATTGGCAAACCAGTTTTTTTATTAAAAAACACCGGCATGATACCCTTTATTGCTTGTTGAGCAAACCAATAACGCTTTTGATACGGGTACCCCAACTGATCTCCATAGTTAATTTGTGCAGTGGCTTTTGCGCACATAATTGGTAATTCGCCAAACTTTAATAAAACCAAACGAAGATTTGCAGTTTGAATCTCTTGTTTTGCTAAGCCTGCTGCAAACTCATATTCGTTTAATTGTTTTTCACTTGGTAATCCATTAATAAATCGTGTGTAATTCCCCCCTTTTTCAGAATCAATTCATTGCGAAGCTGAACCTAAACCCTCTGTAGTGGGCGAAAAATACCGACTATCAAATGCCAGGTTCGTGTATATCGCGCTCCCCCTTTGGTTAGTTTCTGCAAGCTCACCGGTATATTGGGCAATAATCTCAGAATTGACTTTTTTAATGGTTGGGCCAACATAAAAAATGCCATATCCTATTTGTTTATTAATTTTTGCCAATACCAAATTCTTACTATGAGTGCTCAAACCCTTGGAAATAAATCCCCAAGGAACCACCACCTTCCCCGTATGTTCTATTAATTTCGCACCTTTTAAGCTGGGTTGAATAACATTTTTTATAAATAATTCTGGGCCCGATATACCATCGAGCCAGTTAAACCCGAATTTTTTTTCTATTACATCAATAGGATATTCGATTAACTCATTACGCGGCGGGATTGGTAGTCGCGGTGAAAATAAAGCCGTTTTCGTAAACTCTGTTAGAACAACAGCTACGGGTGTACCACCTTTTTTTTCTTCTTGTTCACGACACTGCTGAAATACACTTTTTTTTCTCATGATAAATTTCACCTTTATACTTACAAAATGTAACTAGATTAAAATGGAAATTAATCATATAAATTTGTCGCTTAAATATAAAGGAAAATAAGAGTTGCAGAGAATTTTATCGCTAGTATTAAGCGCTAACTGTTAATTAGCGCTTAACTGAAATATAAGCTTAATAAAAATACTTGTGTAAATGCTCTAGTAATCGAGAAGCTATAAAACTGAACTCCGTCTTCACGAAGGAGTGTAACATTTGCGTCGATCCAGGGATTATATGACTGGATTGCTTCACGCTGACGCGCTCGCAAAGACGGACACCGAGATTGCCTCAATATTCCTCCTCGCAAAGACGAGCTTACGAGCACGCATGGATTTAATGCTTAATCGAATCAATCGGCACGTCCACATTAACGTCATCGTCATAGTTCACTTGTGGAAATCTAAAGCCAAACAAATGGTAGAAATCATCGAGGTAGCCTTTTAAATCAGAAATCTGAGTTAAGTTTTCTTGACTTACTTGCCCCCAAAGCTTTTGTACCTCAGCTTGCACGTCTTCACCCATTTCCCAGTCATCAAGGCGAATACGACCTTTATCATCTAGCGGCATGGTTTTTGCATATAAACGCTCAGCGAACAATCGATTCATTTGTTGGATACAACCTTCATGCAGATTTTTTGCTTTCATGATTTTATAAAGTAATGAAATATAGAGTGGCACCACCGGAATGGCTGCACTGGCCTGAGTCACCAGCGCTTTATTTACAGAAATCAACGCTTGTCCATCTACGGAATTTTTTAATTGTTGATTAATATCATGTGCGGCATGTTCTAAATCTTCTTTCGCACGGCCTATGGTACCGTTGCGATAAATCGCGTGTGTTAATACGGGTCCAATATAAGTAAACGCAACGGTCTTGGCTTTTGGCGCCAATAGATTTTCACTGTTAAGTCGATCCATCCACATGCGCCAATCGTCACCGCCCATAACCGCAATCGTATTGGCAATATCATCATCGTTCGCAGGCTCAATCGCCACATCAGTCACTGTAGCGTCATGCACATTCACCGTTTTATCTTTAAAAGATTTACCAATGGGTTTTAGAACTGAGTTAAACGTTTCTTTGGTTTTAGGATCGGTGCGACGAGGGGATGCAATGCTGTAGATAACCAAATCCACTTCACCATTCCAATCTTTTTTAATAAGGTCGATAACTTCATTTTTAATTTCATCGGAAAATGCATCGCCATTAATACTTTTAGCATATAACCCTGCATCATCAGCACGTTTTTCAAATGCTGCGGTATTATACCAACCCGCTGACGCGGTACGTTTACCGACGGCCGGTCTTTCGAAAAAAACACCGATGGTTGCAGCGCCACCACCAAACGCGGCCTCGATACGACTGGCTAAGCCAAAACCGGTAGAAGCACCGATGACCAACACTTTTTTAGGCCCATGATCCAACTTGATCTTACTTTTCACATAATCTATCCACTGATCAACATGCGCCGCACAGCCTTGTGGATGCGCTGTGGTGCAAATAAAGCCGCGAATTTTTGGTTTAACAATCATGGGGTTACTCCCTATTCAATATTGTACAGAGGCGCTATTATACCGGCTTTACAAGCATTTCGCACCGATTAAACGCGGGTCATATTTTACGCTTTTTTGTGGCGCCGACGGCGCAGCACATTTAAAAATTCGACAAAAACTGAAAAGGCCACGGCAAAATAAACATAGCCTCGTGGAATATGAAAATGTAAGCCATCAGCCACCAACACCATGCCGACCATGATTAAAAAACTAAAGGCGAGCATTCTAACCGTCGGGTGTTTTTCAATAAAAGCCGATAATGGCTCGGCGATAAAAATCATGGCGATAATCGCAATGGTAATCGCTGTTGCCATAATCCAAAAATGATCCGTCATGCCAACCGCGGTAATAACACTGTCTAAAGAGAAAATGATATCAAGCAAACCAATTTGAATAACCACTACCCAAAAGGTTGCATATTTATTAACGGCCTTGCTATCTTTTTTAGGGTCAAATTCATTATGAATTTCTTGCGTGGCTTTATACAATAAAAATAATCCACCAAGCAATAAAAACAAATCACGACCCGAAACACCAAAATTTCCAATATGAAAAAAAGGTTTTTCCAGATGGATAAGCCAATAAGCACTTGCAAGCAAGAGAATTCGTGTTACTAAAGCAAGAATTAAACCAAAACGGCGTGCGTATTTCTGCTTTGCTTTTTGCAAACGGTTGCTGATGATGGCAATAAAAATTAGATTATCAACACCAAGCACCAATTCCAATAACGTTAATGTCAAAAGCCCAACGATATAGTCAATTAACGTAGCGATTTCCAAACATTAAATCCTTGTCTATAAGTAATGTGAAATGATAAACACAATAACCCAAGCAAATACTGCTGCCATCACATCATCGAACATGACGCCAAAGCCACCATGCACATTTTTATCGACCCAACGAATTGGCCATGGCTTCCAAATATCAAAAATTCGAAATAGCAAAAATCCCATCAATAAATAATACCAAGTAAAAGGTATCGCAATCATCACAATCGGAAATGTCGCAATTTCATCCCACACCGCAGCTGGATGATCATGGGTGCCGAAATCGTGATTTACCCGACCGCATAAATAAATTCCAGCAATAACTAATATCGCTGTAATAATGATATAGGGAGCCAAAGATAAAGGCTGCAGCATTAAATACAAAACCACGCCCGCTAACGTACCAAAGGTTCCCGGCATGATCGGAATGCTGCCAATACCAAAACCACAAGCAATAAAATGAATTGGGTTTTGCCAAATAGATTGAGGCACTGCTTTATTCATTGGTTTAGTCACTTATGTGTTCTCCTTAAAATGTTCATATCCAGCTGATTTAAGCATCATTTCTGCACCGGTTTTATCTTTTACACTAACGCCAGGCGTACTTGTAATTTCACCCACACAGGTTATCTCAACACCCAGCTGCAATGCGTCTAATTTCGATTTATATTGTGGTGGAACGGTAAAAACTAATTCGTAGTCATCACCAAACGTGAGCGCAAGATACCACGCTTGCTCATCTGTCGGCAAATTTTGCAAATGAGATGATAAAGGCAGTCGTTTGGCAAATAGTTCAGCGCCCACTCCACTGGCCACACACAATTTTCCAAGGTCAGCGGCTAAGCCATCTGAAATATCCATGGCACTTGTCGCCACATCACGCAAAGCCAAACCTGCTTCAACCCGTGGCTGTGGTCGATTTAAGCGCTCCAATAATGCTTTTGCGATTGGTTCTGCTTGTTCTGACATTAATTTAAACGCGAGGGCTGCATCACCCAACGTACCGGTCACATAAATCAAATCACCGACGTTAGCCCCACTGCGCATCAAGGCTTTGCCTTCTGGTATCAATCCATTCACTATGGTACTGACACTTAAGGGGCCACGAGTAATATCACCGCCCACCAAATCAACAGAAAACTGATCCGCTATTGCAAAAAAACCCGCGGCAAATTCACTTAACCATCCTTCATCCGCTGCTGGCAAACTTAAAGTAAGCAGGGCTGAAAATGGCGATGCGCCCATGGCTGCAATATCACTGATGCTCACCGCCAATGCTTTGTAACCCAAGTCATAAGCCGCGACTGTTTTATCAAAATGAATGCCTTCATTTAAAGTATCAATACTGGTCACCAGATCAAAATCCTGCGGCACCCTAAGTAGAGCCGCGTCATCGCCTATCCCTTGCACAGAATAACGCGATTGTATTGAGTGTGAGGCAAAATAGCGCTGAATAATATCAAATTCGGTTAATGGCATAATGAGACAATGATACCACCATCGCTCAGATAGCCACATTATTTTCTTTATGATTATCCTGATAATGGCAAAGTTTTGATCATAACTCGAGGTGGATTCGATACAAGCAGCTATACTTTAAGCATAATGACTAAGCCCATAAACAAATTGCTTCACCGCCTTATGCCATCCGTTGACCAATATCCGCTATCGGGTACGAAAAAATATATCGTTAAAATCGAGAATAATACGCCATATAGACTGGAGTTATCGCTAAAAGATAAAAGCGCGCTCGATCTTTTAGAGTTTGAAAATACCTATATCGAAGCCAATAATGCTACGTTTATTATTATGAAAACCATTCATAGCCCAGACATAGAGTACGCAACAGCGGAAATACTCATCAGGCAAGAAACCTCAAACGTACTTTATGCACAAGCCAAAATCACTCTCGCAAAAGATATGTTCTCACTGCATTATATGGAGTTTAATATCTCCAACCATTTATCTAAAATTAAAATAACCGCAGATCCAAAAGATGGCGATATGTACCATACAAGTGCTGGGTTAATTCGACTTTCAGCTGAAAATTAGCTCAGTTCGCGCTCCTCCAATACCGTTTCATCCACTCTGGTTAAAAAATCAGTTTTTAACACCTGATCCACCAGATCTGTTTTATTTAATGCATGAGTTTTTTTGCGCATATTTTTGATGTAATACTCTATCGTGCGCGACGAGAGCCCAATTTTTTTAGCCACCAAAGTGTTTGTTAATCCCTGGCAAATTAAAAACAGCACCTGCAGTTCACGCCGGGTTAATGGCACACCATTTAACGGATCGTTAAGGAGAAAGTATTCACGACGGCCGCCGCTTTTATTGTTACCCGCCTTGCGGTTATGAACGGGAGAACCAGTTTGCTTTTGCAGACTGCCAATATAAACTCGCTCAAAACCGAGTGGGTCATTTTGCTTATTGGTAATTGCACTACGGATATCTGCCCATAAATGAGAGACAATATTTGAAATAAATGGCATGCTGACAGCTCCTTATCAGTATTGTGGTTTCCTTAAGAAATTTGGTGAGAGTTCACACTTCATTCCGGCGTGAACATATTGGCAAAATTAAAGAACAAAGAAATTCTTAGAGAATTAATTTTATATACTCTAAGTCATTGTTTATACTTTAACGTAGAATTGTTTAGGTGTCAAACACTTAAATTTAAATTAATTCAGTATATTTGATACACCCCTGATTGAGATTCACTTATGTATTGTGTCATAATTATATTACATCAACATAAGGAATATGCTTATGACCTCGCTCAGCTCTAATTTGAAGTCGCTGATGGGATTAGCAAAGATTAACGCTAGCGAATTAGCTAGAAGAACTGGCGTTGCTCAGCCTATAATCCATCGACTTTCTACCGGCCAAAACATTAACCCTAAATTGGCAACGGTTAAACCGATATCAGAATACTTTATGGTAACGGTCAGCCAGCTAATTGGTGAAGAGGGGTTGCCCACCGATAAATCCTTTTATCGCGTTAGCAGCGAACACCGTGGCTGGAATCGTGTACCTATGATTACATGGCAAGATGCCGTTGATTGGCCAAATGCGCAAGCAAAATACCAAGATGCGGAGAATTCTGTTTATGTATCAACTGACGCTAACGTTAGCAAACTTGCTTACAGCCTAAAGATCAAAGGCTGTGCTATGGAACCTATCTTTCCAGATGGGACCACAATCATTGTAGAACCCAGTCGCGAACCCGGCGATCTTGATTTTGTGGTTGTGCATTTTGAAGGGGATAATAGCGCCAGATTAAAGCAAGTCATTGTCGATGGATCAGACTATTATTTGAAATCTTTAAATCCAGATCTTGAAGATATTAAAGTGACCCGCTTTCAAAAAGATGACGTGTTTTTAGGTGTAATGGCGCAAGCAAAAGTCGATTATTAGTAAGGTGGATTAGCCGTCATCCCGCGGCTTGACCGCGGGACCCAGGCAATCATAAGGCGCGTAATCCACCCTACGGCTACGATCAGACAACCTCAACCTCACTCTCAGCCGCATAAATAATCGTAGCCGCATCGGTAATGGTAAAATCTTTCAGCCAGGTCTTACTCGCCATAATCTCTTGTGCATATTGCCTCGCCTCACCGTCAACCCCAGGCTCCTCAAGGGTAAATAATAAGCGCCGATTAGCCTCATCGTCATAATGGTAAGACTTAATCCGATATCTCACGGATGATTTTTGCTTATTGTTCATATCCGCCTCCCTTAACTTTGATTAACACTTGATCACTATATGAATTGTAAGCAAACCCTGATAAAAATTCTATACCGTTATTTTTAACTCATAAGGAGCAATATATGAACATAACACGCTATTATCGAGCGCTGAATACTCCATTCGCCAGGGTTTAAGAAATTGTTAATATGAGCCTAGTAAACTGGTAGTAGGTAAAATTTAGGATAAAACCTGCCATTGATGCAAGTTTAAGAGGTAAGGCGATATGAGAAATGAAATCAAACTATCAGAAGAAGCAGAAATTTGGCTTACAAACGCTGGAAACCTACTAGCAGAGTTTGATACAGAAATACTTAAGCTAATAAATAACCCTCCCAGTTATCTAATCGATCTTTACGCCACACATCCTGGTATGGAAGTTTCAAGCAAGATAAACATGTGTCTGTCTACTGTTTTAAGCGACAATCCCACCCTCATGGGTAGATGGGAGCGGCTAAGAGAAAAACAACCGCGAGAATTCAAATTACTAACTGATAAAAACATGCCTGATGCTGTGGCGATGTATAAAAGCCCGGAGCTAAGAGCTGTTATGTTTGCTGAAGGCCAGCTAAGGATTCATGGTAAGCAGGAAGATACACCTCTACTATCTAAAATAATGCAAGATGGAACTCTCTGCATACCCTATCCAAAGTCTGCTGAGGCTCTAGGGCTTAATTTCGATAAACATCAGTGTGCCACAGCAATAGATTCGATGATAGAACGCTGGGCCAAATCAGAAAATTTTAATGACGCACTTTCTACTCTAAACTGGGTAACAAGCACATTAGATGAAAAAAGTTCTTTAATATATCTACTTTTAACATTAAATGTTAATGAAGAAAATGCAACAAAAATTATTGCTCTGCTCAATCAATTATCCGCCAATAAAGAACAATGCTTTGCCCTAGAAAATAAAATTAGAACTTTTATGACAGCGGGAGTAAAAGCTACTATAAGAGAGAATATTCCCCGTAGCACAGACAAGATAGTTGATGCGCTACATATAAACTTTGCATCTGAATTCCTGATTGAATGTTTAAATAACTTGAAAAATGACCAAGAAGAAAAACAGGATGAATTAACGGGAATATATATCGAGCGATTTGAGCTGAAATTAAAGCAGAGTTTATTACACTACAAACAACACAGCCACAAGCTCCCAATCTTCGAACAAGCAATTGGTGAATGGTTTGCAACTCTAAACTTTACAGATGATCCGGTCTTACAACAAAAGCTAAAGAAAGCCCACATTAAAGCCTTAGCAACAACCGTGGAAAATGCAAGAGAAACCGCCGATCTTAATCAGATTCATAAAAAGTATTTTGACAAGTTTAATTCTAAATATATGTTACTTCGACCAGAGCTTGATTTACATCACATAAAAAACAAAAGAACTTCTACAGGTAACCCAGCGCGAGATTTAGCTGCGATAAACTACGCTTTAAATAATCCAAATGCTGGCACAGAAGCATTGGTTATTAATTTTTATAACGATTGTTATCCATATTTAAACATAAATCAAAAAAATGAGTTAAATACTGCATTACGCTTAAAATTAAGTAATGGAAGTATTAATGAAACCACAGTAAACCAGTGTTTTCTAATCGCATCTGCTTCAAATCCACAATCGATGTCAAGCTGGCAGCAATTTAAATCAGGCTATATGTCCATGTCAATCGGCTGGAAAATTCTTACAGCGCTGACCGTTGTAATGGGCTTAGCAGCTCTCGGGTTTGGAATTGTTTTCCCCCCTTCAGCATTACTTGGCAGCGGATTAATCGCAGGCGGTGCAGGATTAACTGGAGTCTCAATTATTGGGCATGGCGTTCATGCTTACAATCAAGCAATAGATTATGTGTCAACGATCCCTGAGGAACAATTAATTTATCCAGCAGAAGCTCCAAAGCAAAAGGTCGCACTATTAGCAGATGATAATAAATGCAAGGCTCCGAATACGCTTCCAATACCACCTATAGAATTTGAGAAGCTAGAGGCTCAAGATGAAAAGCGTGAAGAACTTAGGCCTGAACTGCAAAGACAAATGCCTCCTAGACGCAACTTGGGTGATTCTCTAACACTAGGAATTCCACCAAGCCAATTTGCTGCGAAACACGCTCTGTTTGCTCAAAAAGTATCTGCTACTGGACCTACAGCATCCACTGGACCTAATGTTGAAACAGCAGCATCCACTGGACCTAATTTTACAATAATCCCAACAAACGGCTGAGCGATAAATACTTAACTTGCATAAGCTTATAAGAGGATTATACTGACAACATTATGAGTAATCTCAAGGAGAGTTTTGCAATGTCAGCAAAAATTGAACCCATACCCAGTAATTTCTTTACTCGCAAAATATTAAATGACGACGAGTATAATTTTCTTATCCGCTTTTATACTAAAACGGATACATCAACACTACAAACCGACGCTGCTGAAGCTGAACGCTTAATCAGAAGATTTGACCTAAGCAAAGAACAACAGCAAAGCGCTGTCTCTAGCATTAAAGAGTTTCATTCAGTCGTCACGCTTACTATGTCCCGCCCACAAAAGCTTCAACAATTAAAACAATTAACTGACGGTTATCAAATTGTTAAAAAAGGAACCTGGATGCGGTCAGCATTTATTAAACTAATCGAAGACTGGGTTGACCGTAATAGCCCAACTCTGGACAATGCAATTTCTGAAATTTACGCACAGCCGGAACATTCTATGGCCGCTTCTGCAGCTTAATAATTGCCATTATTCTTAATTTAGCTTAATTGTAGCCCGATCAGCGCGTGATTCATTCAATTCTTTGGCGTTTAATCCTCACTTAATCCACCCGTTCATTTAAAGTCAAATTACGTAAAAATTATTTCACGACTCCTAAACCTCTTTATCCAATTACCTCTGAAAAAACAGGCACATTAGTGCAGTAGGATAATTTAATATTTACTTAACTGAAAAAAAATTTCCCAATTTGCTTTGGAATCTTTAGCACTTTCATATAAAATAGGGCTATGAAAATAGGTGATGTAGGAGAATTCAGTTGAAAATGGATATACCGCAAGCGTTTCAAGCGGACGTAGAAAAACTCGCTGCCCGGCTTAACAGTTCTAAAGCTGTTACCAGCCAAGCACAGCCCACAACTAAAGCAATGCAGGAGTTGGTCAAGGCGGTAATCTCTCTTTTCCCAATAATTAGTGCTGCTAAAAATCAGAACGAGATACAAACAAAACTTCAGGGATTTATCGCACTCTCAAAGTTAAAGCTAAACCTAAGCTTATTCAAAAATGCAAGAAAAGCTGCTACATTGCTCAAAAATCCATTGCAAAATATTAGATTAGCCAGGTCACTGATTCAATTAAAAAATAATATCTACAGCCTCTTTTTCGATAACAGCACAACTTTAGTAAGCTGCCCTGTATCGCTGCAGTATAGCTTATCCGTACTCATACTTTTTGTTAATTTAATTAATGACCGCTATGCGACCCGAAGCACAAATAGCGAAGCTATTAATGTACTTAGCGAACTTAATACTTTCTTTAGCGAACTACACGATCCATCCCAAACACTTTGCGCTCATATCAATAGCTTTTTGCAAAAAAATTCGAGGGCAAACCAGGTCGTAGCAAAATTTCTCGCCATGGATAAACAGCGGGCAGAAGAAATGCAGCAACAAAATAACGACTATAAAAGCTTGGTTGCTAAAATGGGTCGGATTATCGATGACTTTTCACGCGACTTTAGCTTCGTGCATGCAACTGAAACCTCTCTCATTCAAATTCATTGTCGAAAAGCCGATACTTTCGACGGCAATCTGCAAGAAATTAATGAGCTTATAATATGTTTTCAACAATTATCAAAGAGCATTCAAAGAGATTACTCACAATACAGCGCAGAACTTACTACGATAGAAGCATCGGCACAAGATTTAAGTTTTATCTTAATTCATCAAAAGCAAGCAGCCATCATGCTCTTCGACGCAAAATTCAACCTCACTGTCAAACATGATGGGACCGTAACTGCCCTGGAAGATATCAAGATGATAGCCGACCATAATATTCCTGTAAAATACGCAAAACTTCTTGGCATACGAACGGTGTTGGCAGACATTGATGAAAACTTTACTCAAGCCGCGGGGGAGCTCGGGGCCTTTATCTCCAACTGCACGCGACCATTAACGGCATCTGACAGTAAAAGATTAAACCGTCTTTATCTTAAAGTTTCCAACTATGAATTACCCGAAATCAAACCAGAACAATTACCGGCGCTGCACGACAAAACACTTCAAAACATGTGTAATGGTGGTGCCTGTACAGAGAAACTACTTAATTATTGCATCATTCAATCCATTACACAAACTACAAAAAAATATACCCGTATCCTCAAAACGAGAAAACAAGCATTACTTGAAAGAAAAAATGAACTCACTGCAACCATGCAAGTCGAAGCAAAAATCTCTCAGCCTTCACTCAACACAAAATGGAAAAAGAGAACTATGCCAATAACAAAACCTGTACTTGAAATGAGAATTGATGCATATTTTTTCAAAAAAGAAAGCATTGATGGAATTGAGTCAAAATCTGCTGATGATGTTACTAAAAGTATGCAACACGAACTGCAGCGCATACAAACAGCTCTGCAAACGCTTGGCCTAGAGTCAAAAGCCATTGATCTCGGTGATCATAATTGCAGCGACCACGCTAAAGTCGAAAGTGCCGTTAAAGCTTTTGATGAACGAGCTTTATTGACCACAGCGATTAAGCAACAAGCACTTGAAGGTGCAAAAGCTTGGCACCAGGACGAAGAAAAAGCTTATTCTACATTACATGCTAAGTATCTCTCATTAAACTCAATCATAACCCAACTAAAAAACAGCATTATTGATGAAGACGCTAAACAATTTCACGAGATATTAATCCAACATCAAGACACAATAAAGAAATTTATTAACACTAATGGCGAAGATAATCATGCCAAACTTTTAAAAACAGCCAACTATTATCAAAGAAAATATGTAGGCTTTTTTTATATAAACTCTCTATCCTATGAAGACTGTTTAAAACTTATACCAGAAGTCAAACCTATATCCACAGACGCTCTAGATAACGCCAAATCAGCACAGAATCAATACCAGGAAGCTTTTGATCAACATACAGCAGCCCAAGCCGAATGCAGATCAGCCCTGCGCACGCTCAGCGACATCGTTAAACCCGCTGCAAAAGAGCAGCGATCAAAAGAAAAGGTGGAAACTCAATTCCAGCAGTTGGCGCTGTTATACAAACATCTTGGCATCACCGCAGATGAAGAGCAGAAACCACAACAACAAATTGACCTCCTCAATCGACATCTCGAGCAAATAAAAAGCATACAACCATGCGCCGATCAAATTGAAGAAATCTTGGATGAGCTTGATGCGTTTGATTACCAGCAATATGTCATTGATTTCAAAGCGGGTAAAATAGCAGATGCTTATGATCTTTATGCGCACCTTAGACTCGAGCACACAATAAAAACAAAGGTAGATAAAATCAGAAAACGCCTGGCATTTATTAAAGAATATTTACCCAAAACAACTTCCGCAATAGCGCAATTCTATCATGATGAAATGCTAGACCGCCTGAAATACCTAGAAGCAGACCTTGCCGTAATTACTGAAAAAGCACAAGAAAAAGCAACAGAGCGCAATCTATATTTTAAAGATGAAGTTATAAAAAACTGCTTATGCGTAATCATCAACCGCGGTATTTACTACAAATATAGCGATGCTTTTAATCATCTCGAAGCAGAAGCAAAGCCATACCGATATCATGGCACCTCTGATTTTGATAGCAAAAAATTTCACGGACTTCATGTTTCTGATATTGACTTCACTCTTACCCTTGTCCGCCACTCTGACTTTCAAAATGCAACGCTTACCAATTGTACGTTCCCACGAGATCTCTGTGGCATTAATCTTAAAAGCGCGACACTCATAAATTGCAAACTTTCAGAGCCAACTCATCTAGACCACGTCAAGATTGATGAAAAAACATCACTTGATTGGGCGCAATTTGGACCACTTATTTTAAAGTCTAATTTTACCAACCTGCATACAGAAAGATATTACTTAGAAAACCTAGCCAGAATTATTGGCGCCAAAAAACCCGCAGTTGTAACTGGAGAATTATTAACACAATTGATTGAAGCTGTTGGTAGACTAGAAAAACCCGATGACATCAGTAAAGGCAAATTTCTTTTGCAACAAAAACAACGCGCTAAACTTATTATTGATTTACTGATGCCTTATTGCAGTGATGATTTAAAGTCTTTATCAAAAATACACCAGGTAGTTAATAACAGCAGTCATTATTTGCGTCGCGAACGAGACTGGTGGCGGCTTGCCTCTTACGGCAACACCAATACCTGGAATCATATTATCAATGCGGTTAAAGATAAAATCTGCAACTTAACTGCAGACTCGATCACTGAAAAAGAGTATGGCCATTTAATCAAGATCCAATCAACTCCAAGCCAACGCTGCTATGCCAGCTGGTTCTGTTGTGCCGCAACGCAATCACAAAAAGCGCAACCTGAAGAATTCAATACTAATTCAGATGCTTGCGTCAACCAATAATATAATTCCCTTCACTTAATTATTAAAGAAATATTAGCAAACCCTTAATTGACGCTTAACAAAAAAAATGGGAAAATACAAATCAACTTCGACAAGAAGGAAGCAGTTTGGGGGAATACTAAAAGTCAAAATAGCATCTGAATTTAGTACCCCCCCTGCTCCCGTTTCGCAATTGGGTCTCGCAAAAGGAGCATAAAAATGCTATCACCACACCTATTAAAATGCAAGCTTTACACTACGCTATCTACTTTCATCAATGATCTTTATTTTACTGATTTTTCACCACAATCAGGTTATCCCTAACCCGATTTTGATTTCGAAATCACGTTTTAATATTTTAAATATTTACTGATTTATACCTCTATAAATTAGGACAAGACTATGGATCTGACAACTTACTACATACTTTACATACTGACTCAAGCCTTCTCGCCAGCATTATCCTTTCCAACTGCTGCTGGCCTCACAACACGGCCTGATGAGCTTGTAAATTATAAAGGAGAAAAACAATGAGAATGCAATCAATTCCAAAAGAGAGCGCGTCATCACAACTAAATAATCAAACTCTTTTTGGCTATGCCGCTAACCCATACCCTTACTTAACCAAACCACTTAATTTTGAATTAATAAATAAAGAGACAAAATTACTTCATCCAGTCGGGATTCACCTTTCAGAAGATGAAGTATCACACCTATTTAACCAATTAACCAAATGCTTTTATGACGCCATCAATGCGATCAACACCAAAGACCTCGACACCATGATCATCAGAATGGCAGAGGCCTCTTCACTGTTTTTTCGAACTCTCTATGGCAAACTAGGAAACTGTAAATTTATTAAAGGTTATAATCATACTGTAAGATCGGTAATGGAATTTATTTATGAGCAATGCGATTTTAATAGCCTCCTCAACCTTGATACATTCAATCTCGAATCATTAAATTATTTATTCTCTATCTGCAGATATGTCAATGCTACAACCTATAATTATACAAATGAATCAGTTTCTGAAAGACTTAACCCAGAAGAAGAAGGTATCTATGCACGTTATTATATTATCTCAAATTTCGTCGCACAATTGGAACCCATTCCTGAGCAAATATTTCTTCAGGAGGGCATTCCATGTAATTTCAAAAATCTTAAACAAGCTGATATGGATCATATTGATAATCTTGTTGCCTGTCATGTATTGGCTGATCCAATGGATGAAAAAATGGTGCTCGAGTTACAGCAAGAACTTACCAAGACTGAACTGAGACTCAAAGATAAATTAAGTATCTTGAGATGTCTTAATGGAGATGTCCTAAAAAAAATCGCACAGGTTAGCTTACTACGAAATATACTAGCAACTCGGCCTGAGCGCAAAAGCTTTTATCAAAAATTAAAGAGCGCATGCGATAACGAAGCGGTGGCTCGTCATCGCAATTGGCTTTATCGTAACCCAGTCGCGCAATATTTTTTTAATATTCCGCAAACAGATACTGTACAACGGCTCAATGCAATTGCAAAACGCATGTGCGAAAATGATGCTTCGAAAAATACAACAGTTAATTCTGTGGGCACTCAGCTGGCCAGCAGAGCGTATGGGTGAAGACTGGAATAAGATGACTTCTTGCCAAATGCTTCCCGGTCGGCGTGCCGGCCGGGAAAATAAAACCTGGCCAATAGATCCCTCGGCTTCGCTCGGGACGACATCCGTGTCGGTTGTCCAGGCTACGGGGCTTTGATGTAGCCCGGTCGGCGTGCCGGCCGGGAAGCATTCTGCGAAGCAGAATTTATTCCTTCTTCTTGCAAGCAACTTCAGTTTTACGCAAATCTTTTGCAGCAGCATCCAACAGTCCATTGATAAACCGATGCGAATCCGCAGCACCATAAGACTTGGCTAAATCAATGGCTTCATTAATCACAACCCGAAAAGGAATCTCTGGCCGATGTACAAATTCATAAAAGGCAATTTGCAATATCGACAATTCAACCGGATTGATCGATTTAATTGAACGGTTTAAATACGGCTTCATTTTTAATCTTAAATCTTCACTGTCACCAATTCCTTTAGATACTAGCTCCCGCCAATATTCTTTATCAACGCCCTTAAAATCATGCTGAGTTTCGAACTGCAACATAAGTTCTTCAGATGCCATACCCGACAATTGCCATTGATATAACGACTGCAGTGCATATTCACGCGCCAGTTGTCGTGGGCTTTTTTTACTTTTTTTAGTTTCGTTTGATTTAGTCATTAACCTTCAGTTTTAGTTGAATTGTTCTCAGTCAAATTAGAAATAACATCGTGAAAAGCACGCACATCTTGAAAACTACGATAAACTGAGGCAAAGCGAACATACGCGACCTCATCAAGTTCTTTTAATTCATCCATCACCAACTCACCCACATATTGAGAATAAATTTCTCGCTCACCCTCAGCGCGCAGTCTACGCTCAATGTGCGCAATTGCGGTATCTATTTTATCTGAACTAATCGGACGTTTTTCAAGTGCACGCATAACCCCGCCACGCAGCTTAGCTTGCTCATAACCAACGCGGGAACCATCACGCTTAATAATTCTTGGCATATTTAATTCGGCCATTTCATAGGTATTAAATCGCTCTTGGCAGCAAATGCATTCACGCCGACGCCTCACTCGCGCGCCTTCTTCGACTAGACGTGAATCAATAACCTTAGTATCAATGGCTCGACAAAATGGGCAAAACATAAAAACTTCCTATTATGGTGTTGAAATCGATTCCTTTTGATGCTGATAAACAGGATGGCGCTGACACAAATCATGTGCTTTTTGCTTTATCTCGGCAATCACGGCTTCATTGTTGATATCATCTAAAATATCACATACCCAGTGCGCTAATTGTTGTACCTCAAGCTCTTTAAAACCACGCGTTGTAACCGCCGGCGTACCGATACGCAATCCACTGGTTACAAAAGGTGAACGTGGATCATTTGGCACTGTATTTTTATTCACAGTAATATCTGCTCGACCCAATGCTGCCTCAGCGTCTTTACCCGTGATTCCTTTATCAACCAAACTAATTAAAAACATATGATTTTCAGTGCCGCCTGACACCACATGATAACCGCGCTCCATAATCACCTTTGCCATGGCCGCTGCATTATCAATCACAAGTTGTTGGTATACTTTAAACTGGGGTAGTGCTGCTTCTTTAAATGCGAGCGCTTTCGCTGCAATCACATGCATTAATGGACCACCTTGAGAACCTGGGAAAATAGCTGAATTTAATTTTTTTTCAAGTTCAGGATTTTTTTTCGCTAAAATCAAACCGGAACGCGGACCACGCAAGGTTTTATGAGTGGTTGATGTCACCACATCCGCAAAAGGCACTGGGTTTGGATATAATCCAGCTGCAACGAGGCCCGCCACGTGTGCCATATCCACCATAAAATAAGCGCCTACAGATTTTGCAATCTCAGCCATCTTTTCCCAATCGACAATGCCAGAATAAGCCGAAAACCCACCTATAATCAGTTTAGGTTGATGCTCTTTGGCTAACGCTTCAATCGCATCGTAATCAATCTTTTCTGACTCGTTTAAACCATAATGTACCGCATGGTACAACTTACCCGAAAAGTTAACGGGAGATCCGTGGGTGAGATGGCCACCATTGGATAAATCCATCGCCAAGAAAGTATCGCCTGGATTTAGCAAAGCCATAAATACGGCCGAGTTAGCTTGGGAACCAGAATGCGGCTGCACATTGGCATAATCCGCATCAAATAATGCTTTTACTCGATCAATCGCCAGCTGCTCAGCCTGATCAACAAACTCACAACCACCATAATAACGCTTACCGGGATAGCCTTCCGCATACTTATTAGTCAGCACTGAACCTTGCAAAGCCAGAACACCCGGACTAACGTAATTTTCTGAGGCAATTAACTCAACATGGGCTTCTTGACGCTGCTCTTCTTTGGCAACAATCGACCAAATCTCAGGATCAAAGGCTTGAAGTGACGAACTATCAAACATATCACGGCTCCACGGGCGATTTAAAGAAGCTATTCTAACAAGATGCAGCAGCTCCAGCTAGGGAGTTGCTGACCTTACACGATGGGGGATTTAAAAAGGGGGAGAACCGTAATTCTCCCCCTTTTTTGCAAGCACAAATTCACTTTGTGCGCAGCATCAAAAAAGGAAGCAGATTCCCGCAAAATGTCTACTTAACCACTTAGTTTTATTACATTTAACTTTATGAAATAAAGCACCTTGGGTGATATTAGGGGATCTGCTGAGCAAGATGTGACCAAATTCCAAAGCCCTTGTTTCCTCAATATGTATCTGTTATATATATCACCATTATGAAGACAAAAAACAGCCTATTGAGCCATTTACCTAAATGATTCAGCTAAAACAAATAACACTCTCCCGCTCTCACAAACAGCTATTGGTAAACGCTGATATAACCATTCACGTCAGGCAAAAAGTAGGCCTGATTGGCAGAAATGGCAGCGGCAAAACCTCGCTGATGATGATGCTGCAAGGCGAAATTGGATCTGACGACGGTACCTTCTCCACGGGAAAACAAAAAATTGCCTATTTACAACAAGATATACCACAAGACTCAACCCCAGCTATGGAGTATGTGCTGTATGGCGACTCGATATACAATCAACTCGATGTCGACCTAAAAACCGCCGAACAAAAACACGATGGCATGCTGATCGCCGAGCTCCACATGAAGATGGCGGAAGTTGATGCTTACAGCATGCCAAGTAAAGCCGCTAAAATTATGCATGGTCTTGGCTTTAGCACAGCTGAACTCAAAAAACCGCTCAATGCATTTTCCGGTGGTTGGCAGATGCGCTTAAATCTGGCTCGCCTTTTAATGACCCGTGCTGATATCTTGCTATTGGATGAGCCCACCAACCATTTGGATATGGAAGCGATTGTTTGGCTGGAAAACTGGTTAAAAGAATGCGAACAAACCATTGTGCTTATTTCACATGATCGCGACTTTATAGATAATGTGGTCACCCATATCGCGCATTTGCATAGCCAACAACTTAAACTTTATAAAGGCGATTATTCGCAATTTGAAATACAACGCTCTGAACAGCTAGCAGTACAACAAGCATCGCAGGCAAAAGCATCGGCCAAGCGCGCGCACTTACAATCCTATGTGGATCGTTTTCGTTATAAAGCTTCAAAAGCTAAACAAGCGCAATCTCGCATAAAAATGTTAGCAAAAATGGAAGAAACATTACCCATGCAAATGGATAATCCCTTTCATTTTGAATTTAAAAATACGCTATCTGCCGGCAACCCAATGCTAACCCTTGATCAAGTGTCACTCGGTTATGATGACAAGCTTGTTTTAAAAAATATTAATTGTTCATTGCGAGACGGGGATCGAATTGGTTTAATCGGACCTAATGGCGCCGGTAAATCGACTTTAATTAAATTACTCGCCAATAAAATTGAAGTTAAATCGGGAACCGTTCATGGCAGCAATAAAATTAAAATGGGTTATTTTGCTCAGCATCAATTGGAATTGCTCGATGCAAAGTCAAATCCTTTAAACCATTTACAATTAATCGATAAACACATTACCGAGGGCAAAGCGCGCCAATATTTAGGAAGCTTTAATTTCTCCAATGATGATGTTTTCAGAAACGTCGGATCATTTTCAGGCGGAGAAAAAGCACGCCTCGTTTTAGCATTAATTATCTGGCTTGCGCCGAATTTATTATTGCTGGATGAGCCAACCAACCATTTAGATCTTGAAATGCGCGAAGCACTAAACTTGGCGCTGCAAAATTATCAAGGCGCATTGATTTTAGTCTCGCATGATCGTCATTTATTAAATTGTGTTACCAATGAATTATGGTTGGTGGCCAATGGTAAAGTGCAGCTATTCGAAGGCGACTTAAATGATTATCAACGCTGGGTTATCGAGCAAGCAAAAGAAGCAGAAGCGCCAAAAGTAAAATCTGAAAAAAAACCATCACAGAAGAAAAATTTAAATGCACAAAAAGAAAAGCTTGAAAAAGAGCTAATCAAACTTGAAGAAGAGCTAGCAAAAATTGATTTACGTTTAACGGACAGTGATCTGTATTTACCAGAGAATAAAACAGAGTTGGATGAGATTACCCAAAAGCGCGATCAATTAAAGCGGAAAATACACGCGAAAGAAGAACAGTTGTTGAAACTGTATGGGTAGACCGGTCAGCGAAGCTGGCCGGGGAAAATAAAACCTGGCCAACTACGTTGGCCAGGCTACGAGCTAAACAGGCGCGTAATCCACCAAAATCCATTTAAACCGATTGTAGCGCTTGCTCTAATTTATCCACTGCAATAATTTCAATGCCTTTAATTGGTTTTTTCGGGGCATTAGCTGATGGTACAATCATGCGGGTAAAACCATGTTTAGCGGCTTCTCGAATTCTAAGATCTCCACTTGGCACAGGGCGTATTTCACCCGACAATCCCACCTCACCAAATGCCACCAACTCTCGGGGTAATGGATGGTTGTTTAAACTGGATAGCACCGCTAATAAAACCGCTAAATCCACGCCAGTTTCTTGTACGCGCAATCCGCCAACAACATTAATAAAAACATCTTGTTTAAAGGTTGGAATACGACAATGGCGATGCAAGGTCGCTAATAACATCGATAAACGATTTTGTTCGATGCCCACCACCACTCGACGTGGATTTGCTAAATGACTTTCATCCACCAGCGCTTGCACTTCTACTAATAAAGGGCGAGAACCTTCCCAAGTGACCATCACAATACTGCCTGAGGCTGGCTTTTTATCTCGGGTTAAAAATATCGCTGACGGATTATCTACTTGACGCAAACCTTTATCGGTCATGGCAAAAACGCCAATTTCATTCACCGCACCAAAGCGATTTTTAACCGCACGTATTAAACGAAAGCGACTATCACTTCTGCCTTCAAAATATAAAACCGTATCCACCATATGTTCTAAAACGCGCGGCCCTGCAATCGCACCTTCTTTAGTAACATGACCCGCTACAAATAACGCGGTCCCAGTTTGTTTAGCAAATCGTACCAATTTAGCGGCACTCTCACGCACTTGACTGACGCCACCTGGCGCACTGTTAATTTGATCGGTATAAATTGTCTGGATGGAATCAATCACTAAAATTTTAGGTTTGTGCTTTTGCGCTAAAGATAATATTCGTTCGACATTGGTTTCAGCCAACAGCGTTAAGGTTTCACAATCAGCATTTAAACGTTTAGCGCGTGCGGCTATCTGCGATAAAGATTCTTCGCCGGTTACATATAATGCTGAAAAATTCTTAGCTAAAGAAGATAACACTTGCAGCAACAAAGTTGATTTTCCAATACCTGGATCACCACCAATCAATACCACAGAGTCTGAGACCAAACCGCCGCCTAACACCAGATCAAACTCAGATAAGCCCGTGGCTATGCGTGTCTCAGTTAACATTTTAACATCTTTTAACAGGGTTAAACTGGATTCATCACCTGCATAATTACTCAATCGGCTGGATGATTTCGAGCCGGATGAAATTTCTTCAACCAAGGTATTCCACGCCTGGCATTGAGTGCATTGCCCTTGCCATTTATTAAATTCAGCGCCACATTGTTGGCAACAATAGATAGTTTTGGTTTTTAGCATATGTATTTCCTTATGTCGAATCATGCTACGTATGATGCTTCCCGGCCAGCTTACGCTGACCGGGCTACGATAAAGCCAGTTCCGGCACCCGTAGCCTGGTCAACTTGTTGGCCAGGTTATAACAATTACAATAACTCTGCGGCTTGCTTTGCAAAATAAGTAATAATAAAATCCGCTCCCGCGCGCTTAATACTCAGTAGTGATTCCATCATTACGGTCTTCTAATCCAAACAGACTTTTTCAGCCGCGGCTTTTATCATCGCAAACTCACCACTCACTTGATAAGCGCCCAAAGGTACACTTGGAAATTGTTGTTTCACTCGATAAATAACATCGAGATATGATTGCGCTGGTTTTACCATTAACATATCAGCGCCTTCTTTCACATCTTGATCTGCCTCAATCAAAGCTTTGCGTGCATTCGCCGGATTCATTTGATAGGTTTTTCGATCACCAAACTGTGGCGCGCCTTCAGCTGCTTCACGAAATGGTCCATAAAAACCGGAGGCGTATTTAACCGCATAACTTAAGATCGGTGTCTCACAAAATCCAGCCGCATCCAAACTGTCACGAATTACCGCTACCATCCCATCCATCATACCGCTTGGCGCAATAATATCTGCACCCGCTTTGGCATGCAACACCGCTTGTTCTGCTAATAAAGGTAAGGTTTTATCATTATCGACATCAACTGCTTTATTCGGTTTTTTATGTAAAACACCACAGTGACCGTGAGATGTGTATTCGCAAAAACACAAATCACTGATAACCAATAATTCGGGCGAATGGTTTTTAATGGCTTGAATCGCTTTCACAATAACACTATTTTCATCTAAAGCGGATGAGCCTTTTTCATCTTTATGCTCGGGAATTCCAAATAAAATAACCGCGGGGATTTTAAGTTTTTTAATT
>CAXMUH010000113.1:0-21143 GCA_964196565.1 uncultured Legionellaceae bacterium
TCCAGCGAAGCTGGATTCATGCTTTATTCCCGGCCAAAAATAATTTTTTGTCCGGGCTACACCTATAACTAAACCGCGCCAGGTATATACCCAAAGCGTTTGGAAATTAGGCCTTCTTAGCATGGGCTTTGACATTGGTAGCTTTGATTTTTTGGCTAAAAAGCCGCTCGAAGATGTTTTCTCTTACGCGGCGGCGCAGCGGTTATTATAAGGCGCAACGGATTCATATTAAGAGACCTTTGCGTTCTTTTTATAACCGCAGCAAAGCTGCGTAAGGGAAAGATCTTGACTTGGCTCAATACAATATTCAAAACCTAAATCTCACCTGCGGTGGGTATAGTTAACTCCATTTAAATTACTTTTGCCGTTGCTACAAAGATATCTTTATTTAATGCATAAAACTGCTCAATCACATCATGAGCAAATTGAATAACAGCATCATCACTTAGCTTTGTGGAATAGGCATAATCGGGTGCGCGATCTCCAGCGATTATATTAATACCAGTATGTCCAAGTGCCGCATGATCTTTAACATGAGTGATGCTAACGCTGGCTTTGGAATATTGATTATTATCTAAAACCATAATATCATCACCCTTCATTTTTACCGGTTTTTTTAAATATTTTTCACTGAGTGTGTTGGCAATTAAGGTATTAAATAATCGTTGATAGGCGACAGCACCAAAAGGTGAGTTGCCAAGCAGAGGTATTTCCCATAAAAAATTCAGCGCGTCATCTGAATAGATAAAGGCATTATTGAGGACATCTTCCTGGTCGATCATAGCATCGGCCAGAACTTCCATTTCGCCACGGAAAGCGATGATATTGCCTGTCGATTCGACAGTTTCTTTAAAGTATTTAAACCCAAAGCGCTGATGTAATAGGTGGCCATCGTATTTCATATTGTCTTTCAGTAACATATAAATTCCCCATTATTTGCCGCTCTTATTCTATGCAGTAGCGCATATCTCGCTTTTTTTAACAGTAACACTTTACCTTAAAACGCTATTTGGAGTAACTAAAAACTGGCCTGAACCCAGTAGTTGTCTATAATTAATATAGTTGCGATAATAGTATAATGAGTAATGGAGAGATCACATGAGCGAGTTCAAACCGGCCTTTACCTTTAAAGGCGATCACCTGTGTACTTGGCTAACCTGCATTCAACTGTTAAATTCACCCATTTTAAATAAGGGCAGCGCATTTAGTAAGGAAGAACGCAGGACATTTCATTTGCATGGTCTGTTGCCGCCACACATTGAAACGATCGAGGATCAAGTCGCTCGCGCTTATGAAGCGTTTAAAATGATTGATCAAGAACTTGAGCGTCATATTTATTTGCGTCAATTACAAGATCAAAATGAAACTTTGTTTTATCGTTTGGTGGTCGAAAATTTAAGTGAAATGATGCCAGTGATTTACACACCGGTTGTAGGACTAGCCTGTCAGAAGTTCAGTCAGATTTACCGCAGGCCGCGTGGTTTATTCGTTTCTTATCCTTTGCAAGACCAAATAGAGGATATGCTGGAGCATGTACCCGTTGAAGATGTTAAAGTTATTGTGGTCACTGATGGCGAACGAATTTTAGGTTTGGGTGATCAAGGCGCCGGAGGCATGGGTATCCCGATTGGCAAGCTATCGTTATACTCGGGTTGTGGTGGCATAAACCCAATTAATACACTGCCAATTTTATTGGATGTCGGTACCAACAATCATCAATTACGAAAAGAGCCGACGTATATCGGTTGGCGGCATGAACGTATTACCGGCGATGATTATTATCAATTCGTTGACAAATTTGTAAAAGCAGTTAAGAAAAAGTTTCCAAAAGTTTTATTACAATTTGAAGATTTTGCCCAGCCACATGCTTATCCGCTATTAGAGAAATACAGAGATGAATTATGTTGCTTTAATGATGATATCCAGGGAACAGCATCGGTTTGTGTGGGCGCACTGATTGCTGCCGTTAAAACGCTTGATCAAAAGCTTGATGATCAGCGTATTGCTGTTTTGGGCGCGGGTTCTGCTGGTTGCGGCATCAGCGAACAGTTGGTTAAAGCGATGGTGCACGAAGGCATGAGTGAAGCTGACGCGCGTTCACGATTTTATATGGTGGATCGCAATGGCTTATTGTTTGATGATATGGGCGGGCTATTGCCTTTTCAACAAAAGCTTGCGCAAAAACGCGATATTGTAAAAGGTTGGAAATTAAAGGATCCAAACTGTATTTCGTTACATGATGTGGTTGATAATGCTAAGCCGACTATTTTACTCGGTGTTTCAGGTCAGCCCAATCAATTTACCAAAGAAATCGTACAAGGCATGCATCAGCATGTTAAGCACCCGATTATTTTTCCGATGTCAAATCCAACTTCTCGCTGTGAAGCGATTCCAGAAGATTTAATTAATTGGACCAAAGGTGATGCGTTGGTTGCAACCGGCAGTCCATTTGATCCAGTTGAATATGATGGTCATAGCTATACGATTGCACAAAGTAATAATTGTTATATTTTCCCTGGTATGGGCTTAGCGGTAGTGGCCGCAGATGTGAACAGAGTTACCGATGAAATGTTTATGGCAGCATCGATTGCGTTAAGTGAAGAATCCCCTGCGCTAAAAACAAAAGGCGCATCCTTATTGCCAGCATTAGATACGATTCGAGAGGTCAGCAAAAAAATTGCCTATGCTGCAGCCAAGCAAGCAATAGCCGAAGGACAGCTTAAGAAAATGACAGACAAAGAACTTCGCTCAGCAATTGATACTACCATGTGGCAGCCCGAATACCATAATTTAAAATTAGAAAAGTGACAAATAAGCGAGAAATAGAATGGCAAAGACCGGTGGACAATTAGTCGTAGAATGTTTAGAGGCATTGGGCGTTGAAATGATTTTTGGTATCCCGGGTGCTAAAATAGATTCTGTGTTTGATGCACTATGTGACTCAAAAATTCGCTTGATTGTGTGCCGACATGAACAAAACGCAGCATTTATGGCTGCAATTCATGGGCGAATGACGGGCAAGCCTGGTGTTGTATTGGTGACGTCTGGTCCTGGCGTTTCAAATCTCACAACCGGATTATTAACTGCAACTACAGAAGGCGATCCGGTTATTGCCATTGGTGGTAATGTGGCTCGACCATTTTTATTGAAAGAGTCTCATCAAAATACCAATAGTGTTAAAGTGCTCGAGGCCGTTACTAAGTCTGCTGTTGAAGTTACTGCGATTGAAAATATTCCCGAGGTGTTTGCAAATGCTTATCGCTTAGCAGTTATGCCACGCGGCGGAGCATGTTTTATTAGTTTGCCACAAGATATTCTGATGGAGACTACCAAAGTAACGCCAATTGAGCATTTGCACCGTATTCAATATGCAGGAGCTGAAGACGACAAAATTCAAAAAGCTGCAAATCTGATTAATCAAGCAAGATTACCGGTATTATTTTTAGGGCAAGAGGCCTCACGGCCTGAAAATGCTAAGGCAATTCGTTCGCTCTTAGATAAATCACCACTGCCCACCATTGGCACCTATCAAGCAGCCGGTGTTGTATCACGTGATTTAGTGCAAAACTTTATTGGGCGTGTGGGATTATTTAAAAACCAAGAGGGTGACAAAGTATTGGAAGCAGCAGACGTCGTGATTACGATTGGTTTTAACCCGGTAGAATATGATCCGGAGACTTGGAATCCAAAGAAAAATCACAAAATTATTCATCTGGATTATACCCCTGCAAAGATTCATGCCACGTATCAACCGGTGATTGAGTTGTTGGGAGATATTCATTATACGCTTAACCAACTAAGTGAACGTTTAAAGCCAAATATCACTACAACCGCACTTAAAAATGTAAAATCTAAACACCAGCGTTTTATCGAAACTATTGAAGAAGGCAAAATGAAAACGGGCAGTCCGATACATCCGTTGCGTTTTATTTCAGAACTTCGATCCAGTATTGATGATGATACCATCGTGGTTTGTGATATTGGAACCGTTTATATGTGGATTGCGCGTTACTTTCTTTCCTATAAGCCGCATCATTTGCTGTTTAGTAATGGGCAGCAAACATTGGGTGTGGCGCTGCCGTGGGCTTTGTCGCTCTCGTTACTGAATCCTGAAAATAAAATTGTTTCCATCTCAGGTGATGGTGGTTTTTTATTTTCTGCAATGGAATTAGAAACAGCTGTGCGTGAAGGTGCCAATTTCAACCATTTTATTTGGCGTGATGGTTCTTATAATATGGTGCTTGAGCAAGAAATGTTAAAATATAAGCGTAAAAGCGGTGTTGATTTTGATGATATCAATGTGCCAGATTTTGCTTCAGCTTTTGGTGCAAAAGGTTTTGAACTTAAACACCCCGATGAGTTTGCATCCATTTTTGCTGAGGCCAACGCACACAAAGGCCCGGTGCTAATTGATGTCCCCATTGATTATTCAGATAACCCGGAACTTTTTATTAACGTGCATGATGTACTAAATTAAATACCGCGGGACAAGCTGCGGGGAATAAATGAATATATAGGGGAGAATTATAATGGCGGAAGAAGTTATTGCATGGCTGGTATTAAGGATTGTATATGCTTGGATGTTTCTTTATCCACTAAAAGTGTTGCTAGCTGATTTTAACGCAACCGTGGGTTTAGTTGGGCTTATTGCGCCATTTAAACCGAGATTATGCGCTTATTTAATGGTTGCGGTTATGATCGTTGGTTCACTGATGATTTTATTTGGAATCTATGCACAAATCGGTGGAATACTATTAATGTTTTATTGTTTGATTGGCGTTGTTGTACATAATAAATTAGCGCAACAGGCGTTAAGTGCTAAACTTTCTCCCGGTGCAAGTGATTCCGATAAAGGAGTTTTAAAATCCACAGCTGACTTAGGCGCCGTTGGAAATTTTACTTCAGCACAAAAAAACTATGTACTTGCAGCGGTTGGTTTTTTCTTTTTTTTAATGGGTTCAGGGCCTTGGAGTTTTACCAGCAATTTGTTTTAAATTAAATGGGGTAAATACAAATGAAATCCAGGTATGAAAAGGGCATCGAAGAAATGCGTAAGCATTTAGGTCCTAAAGCCGATGATTATGTTAAAGCGATTGCAGAGATTGCGCCTTTGTTTGCGCGTGTTAATGTAGAAACTGCATTTGGTGATATTTATGGCGATGAAAATAGTGTGTTACCAGAAAAAATCAAAGAACTTTGTACGGTTGCGGCCTTGACGGTACAAGGTTTCGCATTGCCTCAATTAAAACTGCATGTTGATGCGGCACTTAGATGTGGCGCAACCAAAGATGAAGTGGTTGAAGTCATTACCCAAATGATTAGCTACTGCGGTTTTCCTGCAGCGACGAATGCCATTATGACCGCGAAAGATGTTTTTAAAGAGCATGGATTATTGGGAAAATAAGAGATACAATGTATTTTTATTTTATGCAAGGGGTAGAGTATGGACTTTAATGTGAGCCGTAATTTCGATTTTACCTATAGTGATTTATTACAACAAATAAAATCTTTAAACTTTATTAATCAAGCTTTTATCAATGGGCAGTACGTAGACGCACAATCTCAAAAAACCTTTTCTTGTGTCAGTCCTCGTGATGGTAGTGTGCTAACAGAAGTTGCAAGTTGTGAACAAGCGGATGTTGACTTAGCTGTAGCATGCGCGAAAAAATCGTTTCATTCAGGTGTTTGGGCTAACATGTCACCGGTCGGCCGCAAAAAGATTCTGCTTAAGCTTGCTGATTTGATTGAAGAAAATGCGCTTGAATTTTCATTGTTAGAAACACTGGATATGGGTAAACCTATTGCTTATAGTTTCCACCATGATGTTGTGGGCACCGTAGCCAATGTGCGCTGGTTGGCTGAGTGTATTGATAAACTTTATGATGAGATAGCACCAACTTCGCGAGATGCATTAGCGCTGATTACGCGTGAACCCTGTGGTGTGGTTGGCTGTGTGACGCCTTGGAATTTTCCTTTGTATTTAGCCTGTGCCAAAGTGATACCTGCACTTGCTGTTGGTAATTCTGTGGTGATTAAACCTGCTGAACAGTCACCCTTATCGACTCTAAAGCTGGCAGAGTTAATGACTGAAGCTGGCATTCCTGACGGTGTTTTTAACGTGATACCAGGATTTGGTGAAACCGCAGGTCAAGCGCTTGGTTTACACAAAGATGTTGATGTGCTTTCATTTACTGGATCAACTGAAGTGGGTCGCATGTTTTTGCGTTACAGTGCAGATTCTAATATGAAACGAGTTTTATTGGAATGCGGCGGTAAGTCTCCCAATATTATTATGACGGATTGTAAAGACTTAGATTATGCTGTGCAAATTGCTGCGAATGTTTTTTATAACCAAGGTGAGGTTTGTACTGCGCGTTCACGATTGTTGGTTGATAAATCCATTCAAGCTGCAGTTTTAGAAAAATTATCACATACCTGTGATCGCTTTGTGCCTTCCGACCCATTAGATCCCGATACCAAAATGGGTGCGATGGTTGATGAAACGCAAATGCAACGAGTACTGGAATATATTAATATTGGCGAACAAGAGGGTGCAGAAAAAATTCGCGGTGGTAACCGAGTTAAAAAAGACACCGGTGGTTATTATATTGAACCAACAATTTTTAGTAATGTGAAAAACTCTATGCGTATAGCACAAGAAGAAATCTTTGGTCCGGTTGTTAGTGTGATTGGGTTTGATAATCTCGATGAAGCCATTGAAATTGCCAATGACACCAGTTATGGATTAGCTGCGAGCTTATGGACTCAAGATATTAATAAAGCGCTGACTACCGCGCGTGCGCTACGTTCTGGCTCAGTTTCGATTAATGCAATTACCTCAGGCAATGAAACCACGCCTTTTGGTGGATATAAACAATCTGGTATAGGCCGAGAAGGCTCACTGCATGGTTTTTATAATTATACCGAATTAAAAACCACGTGGATTTCATTGACGTAGTTATGTAGGGCCTGAATTAAAACACGAAGTGCAACTCTATACTTAAATCGTTTGGAAATTTGGTTTTAAAACTTTAAGGTGCTACGTATAAACGGACACTCTTACGCGGCTTTGCTGTGGTTAATAAAAGACGCAAAGAAGAAATCACTTATATTTGTGTCTTTTTTCTTTGCGTCCTTGTCATAGGCGTAGCGTCGCCGCGTAAGAGAAAGCATCTTGAGCGTAGTGACTTAGTAGTTAAAAGCCTAATTCCGAAGCGCTTCAAGTATAGGTACGTAATCCACCATAAAATCCGAGCCACGGGGCAAGTAAACCCCCTTGGTGGACCAGGCCGGTATATGTACTTATGCACATATCTGGGCCCAACATTCCAGCCTGTCCACCAAGAGGGCTTTTCGTTCCCCATTAAAACTAGCGTTTTAACAGAGGGCTTGTTACTAAAAACAAAGTTTTGAAATCTATAACTTAGAGCCAGCCGTCTATTGATTCACATTCATCGCGAAGACGCTTTTTTTCCAGGTGGCGCATTAACTTAGTTCGAACAGTTTTTTTGTGTTCTTTCTTTAGTTCGCGCTTGGATTTAATCTTTGAGGGATTACTATCCATATACTCAGAATCATCATTTTCACTAGTAAGTGAATCGTCATTCAAGTCTAAGTCATCGACATCATCCGTGAGTCGTTCCATTTTAACATCCTCCTTGATGCTTATATCAAGTAGTTATACCGCAATTTTCCGCATTCGGCAAATAAAAAAACCCATATACGGATGATAGGTTAATATATGCGCATACTGTGCAGTATTGCGCTATAATTTTAGGATGACAAGGGGAGGGTAATCTTATGAAGAATGCTTTGCTGTCAATCGTCCTGATGCTAAGTCTCGGTGCTGCTATTGCCCAACAAAATTCTCAATTAGGCGCCGTTACTCCAGGCATTTATAAGCCAGGACCTCAGGTGGGCTGTAATAGCAAAACACTGGCTCAAGATATCGCTAAAAGTTGTAGTCAAAAATTCCATAAAAATGAAGAAGCTGTTAATTGGGCTTCCAATTCGATGAGTGAAGCAATTTGTCAGGGTAAGCTTGCAGATGTCGGTCAAAGAACCGTATATACTGTCATTGGCAATGCTAAGGCGTGTCCGGGAAATGCACCTATGCCTTCAGTTCAAGGTTGGAATTGTTCATTTACAATTAGTCGAGACTACCATGTTGAGGTGGATTATATTTATTATCTGACGTGTATGGGCTAATTTATTTTTTAATTCAAGCAGTGTGAACGTGACTCTGATCTGTGTGATCTGATTTCTCGTCATTTTTAGGAGCTCTAAATAAAGTTGTGTTTTCAAATTGACTCACCTTGTGAGTTAACTGAGTTATTTGATTTTCTTGCTCTGTTTTGGTTTCTAAGAGCGTAGCGTTTTCTTTTTCTAAACTAGCTAATTTTTCTTGAGCTTCTGATTGTTGATCAATCCGAGAAGAAACCTTCTGCAATAGCGCTTGGTTGCGCTCTAGCTTTTTTGTCATGGTGTTTTTATTTATAAACATTTGGCCAAGCTTATTCAGAGGTGATCCAAATAATGCATCAATGCCTAGATTCATATTGTGACGTTCAAAAGACCAAAAGCGAAATAGCTCAGTCACCACCCAGAAAGCTGCAAATATGGCGCCAATAATAATACCTGCAGGAGGAAATCCAAAAGTGGGTAATAGCAATAAAGCTGCATCGGCAGCTATTACAATCGTTCCGGCATAAATAGGTGAGGCAAGTGCTACCCAGCAAAGTTTCGTGATGATGCGTTTGGTTCGAGTTAATTCTACTTGTCGCTCATACTCCGTAATGCGATTAGTAACGTAGCTTTGAATTTTAGTTAATTTCAGAAACTCAGTTGTGAGCATTGCGCATGCTTGTTGTGGGGCATTTAAATCGGCATCTGGAGCAATGGATTCATGCAGTTGGTTGAGCGCGGTTTTAATTTGGCGATTCAATTCGATTAACTGATGTGATTGACTAACCAATATTTTTAACTCTTTGCATGCGGTTAAATAGGGAACTTTCATTGCATTTGCGACAGCAACAATATCAAAAACCGCGGCAACACTCGCACTTACAAATCCAAACAGCAGACTGACAATTGCAGCTGCTGGCACAATAAGATGGATGCCAGCACTTTTACAAATATAATCTATAAACATGTACATGCCAGCGATACCGCCGATGGTTTCAAAAAAACCTAAAAGTAAGGCGTAAATAATAAAGGCACTACGCTTTGCAGGAGTTGCAGTTTCAATTTCTTCTTCTTTAGGGCAATAGCTTGATAAGTTTAAATCTGAAATGGTTGTTTCGATCGCCCCAAATTCATCATTAATCGTATTGTTGATGGATTTTTCGATGGCTAAGTGCACGCTTTTCTTTTTGTGAGAGAGACGTTTTGAATTAGCCTTAGCAATTTGATAAGTGGCATCAATTGCATTTTTGATTTTATTGTGATTCTCCAGCCACCAATAGAAAGATGTTGGCTTGTAGATGAAATCTTCGGGAGTAGGCTTGCCCGTGAATGTAGAATGTAAAGTTTCGCAATCAATAGGGTGTCGAAAAACAGCCACATTTAGAAGTTTTAAGTTAGCACCATGCCTCATGATTGAAATTCCTTATTCATTGAGCGTGAGTATTTTTTATGTGGCTAGAAGTGTTTAATCCAATTGCGAGATAAATGTGGATCATACAATACTCATGCTAGCATTACAAAATTAAAATATTCTTAAATGGATGACAGGGAATGTTAACAGAGTGTAACAGATCCCAAACGCAACAGTGCGTTTGGGAGTCTATTTTAGATTATCGGCGTCCGCCGATTAGGCGAAGAATAAAAAAGAACAAGTTGATAAAATCAAGATAGAGTGAAAAAGCACCACTGATTGCGGCAACTTCTTGGGTTTTGCCAGTGGTGGTTGCCATGGCTTTTATTTTTTGTGTGTCATAAGCGGTTAAACCGGCAAATACAATGACGCCAATCGCAGAAATAACCAGTTGCATGCCGTTGGTTCGAAACGATGGAATAAAAAATGACAGCACCGTTGCAATAATAATTCCCCAAAGGCCCATAATGCAAAAGGAGCCAACTGCGGTTAGATCTTTTTTGGTGGTGTAGCCAACTAAGCTTAAGCCGAGAAAACTACCGGCAGTAATTGCAAACGCGTAGCCAAAGTTTTGTGCGGTATAAACCAGCGATAAAATGCCAAAGGTGACGCCGGTAATTGCTGAGAATAGAAAGAACAGTAGCGTACAGCCACCTGTGCTTAACTTTCTCGCGACGCGGTTAAATATCAGTACCGCCCCAAGCTGTACAATTATTATACCAAAAAATAAGTATTGGCTGCGTGCCAATGCGATGGTTATTCTTGGGTGTATGTGAAAATAATAGGCAACTGCGGCAGTGATTAAAAGCCCTAATGTCATGAATAGATAGACTTTATTCATAAAGCTTGAAGCCACTGAGCGTGTGTCTATATGGCGTGCACTAACTTGTCGCATAATTTTTTGCTCCTGATACGCGTTGATAACTGAGCTATCTTATCAAGTTGAGCTTCTGTTAGGCAAGTGCTGAGATTTCCATCTTATTTTGACTCTGGTGTCACCAATTAGCTCTAATGTAGCCATGATTCAAAAATTTCTACCGAGAAGAACTCAGCACTTCATCAACACGCACCTGTTGCAGTGAATTTTTTGTAGTTGTGAGTTTTTGAATCCACTCAGCATAAAACGCTTGAGTGTCATCTGCTCGCACCCCAAAAAGAGTGGGAGATTTTTTGTTGCGTGTTTGCAATATTTCGAGTAAAGGTTTTAGTGCATCATTGCATTGTTTTGCTGTGCCTAGCTGCGTTAGGTTGATTTTTTCAAATGCCGCTTTTAACTGTTTAATGCCGGTGGCTTGGCCAGATAATTTATATGGGCAGCAAAACAGTGAAGCTCTTCGTTGAAACTTTCGTTCTGAGCCATTAAGTTCACGCTGCAATTCTCTAATGATTGTTTTTGCTTGGGCTGTGGGGTTATCTTGGAAACCGCTCATATTTCCATAAGAGTTTCTGGTGAGTGAAGGCAACCAAGTCGGTTTAGCTTCACTTTTTACGCTGTTTATATGGCGATCATAGCTATGGAGGAGTCCTCCTAACTTCTCTCTTAAAGTTGAATCTGTTATCTCCCCAATATTTTTTTGGCATCGTTCGCTAATGCCAGACTCTGTTTTTTGTAAGTCTCTTATAATGGATATTGTATGTTTAATATCAAGGTTGTTTTCTAGAAGTTTAAAGCGTTGGTCGAGCTGAATGTCACGATCGAATTTTTCAAGAGCTTGAGGCAGAGATCTAGGATCGATAAAAGCGTCGGGTATTTGAGATACGAATATTTTAAAAAATTTTGCTTCAGATCGTTTTATAATTACCTTCAGAGCATTTTGTAGTGTTGAATCAGAGATGTCATCAGTAAGTTTTAAAGTGTGCTTGAAATTGCTTGCGAAACTTTTTTTATTTTGTAAATTAGTTAGGATTTCCTGTGAGCGAATAAAGTCATCTTTGCGAACCAGTGCTGCAAATTCTTGATCGTCCCGAGGAGTGAAAATTAGATGCGTTGCATCTGCGCTTAATTGACGGACAATTTCAACATAATTGCCAAAAGCATTTGTTTGGTAAGTCTGATAAAGCATGTACACTTTTGCTCGAGTTTCTAGGCAAGTGATATTATTTATGGCTCCATTGAGTTGGGTAAATTGAGTGCGGCGAAGTGCTTGGTTGGCGAGAACCTTGAGAATGGGATTAACCTGGCTATAGGTAGTATTAGCTTTTATAATACTCAATGTTTGCAAGTCATAGGTTGTTTTGAATTGATTTTCTAAACTCCAGCCTTCGGGAAGTTGATTAGTGAAATCTAATTGAAGCATAAAAGCAGTAAATTTATTTCCAGCGTCGATTTCGGTTTTTTGTATGATCGTTGCAAAATGTTGTTTTAACAGTGCAAGCCTATTTTTTAATGGTATGAAATAGGTTGGGAAAACTTTATTTTGAAAAGTATTTTCAAGGTGGTCTCGTACTAATTGCAGCGCATGGTTTAAATCATTCTTTTGAAATAGTTCTAATACATAGTTAATATGAATTTGAAAATTGGAGCATTCAGTATTAATGGTTTCTAAAGCTGCAAAAATTCGACTTGGTTTATCGTCTTCGGGTTCAAGCGCAGTTAATGTTTCTGGAGCAATTGGAAATTGAACGGTTCGAATAACAAAATTGATGTATTTTGCTAGTAACACGACAACATGCTGGTTGATTAAATGGGTCAGCTGTTGTTTTGTTTTGAGATGATGAATGCCCTCGGCTAACGCTAAAGCTTGACCGAGAGGATGTTTCCCTTTGCTAATAATTGAAATTGGCGCCTCTTCAATGCTTTTGGCTTCCAAGACATGATTGAGGGGCGTGTTTTTCACTCCAAAAAAATTAAGAACTCTATTTGTACGACTCGCAGGGGTTTTTATGCCTAGCGCTTGAGTTTGCGCTATAAGTATATCCATAATGGCATTTACTGATTGAAAATCTGGATTACGTGCAAGGTCGGTTTTATATTTATTGAGTTTGGCTTTATGGGCTTGGGTTATAGGGAAGGTAAGTTGATTCAACACACTTCTGTATAATTTTTCCATTGTCTGCGGCATAGAACTTCTCCATTTAATTTTCATTCACTAATTGTACTGCTTGGTTATTAAAATAATATTAACCCTCTGGTAAATTACTTATTCTTTTTATAACGTTGGTGCGATAAAATACCGTTTAAATACTTTTGCGGAGATTTATACATTGGATATATCCGGTAAGCGTGATTTAACGGACTCACCATGCGTTGGTATCTGCAGCGCGACCGCTCTGGGTGATGCGGTGTGCGTGGGGTGCGGGCGTACCGAGCAAGAGGTAATTGAATGGAATACGTATACGGATGAACAGAAATCCACCATCAATCGACGTTTACAAGCGATCCTTATCGACGCTGTCGACACACAATAAAACTCACGTCATCAATTTTATTAAAACTGTCTATTTTGCTTTCATCGCGCATCGGTTGAAATAACTCTGTGAGTTTTTGTAACACGTCATTGATGGATTCTTTGCGAACAATTTCAATGATTTCTTCTGTTAAAAAATTATCAAATAGGCCGTCGGATGCAAGTAAAATGGTATCATTGCTGGCCAGCTCAACTTGAGGACCAATCACCATATGCATCTGGGCATCGCCGACCACATTGGAAATAAGGTGTCGTTCTGGGTGGGTTAATGCTTCTTTTTCTTTGATTAAACCGGCTGCCAGTGCGTGTCCAACGGGTGAGTGTTCCATGGTTTTATGTTTTAGTAGACCTTTTTGGCCACAGACGATTAAAGCCGAATCACCGATTTGAATACTTTGTAATATGTCATTATTAATAATGCATGCGGTAAACGTGGTGCGAGCGCCGACATAATCATGAATCAGTTTTTTATTGGTTTGTTCAACCGAGACCAGTATGTGTTGTCGCAACGTGGCTAAGTCTGTCGCTAGTGTGTCATTTTTTTTAAGCATGTTTATAATGTTAGCGGTGACATGCTCTGAAGCCACTTCGCCATTAGGGCTGCCGCCAACACCATCGGCTAAGAGTAGAATTGTTTGCTTGTTATGGGTGATAAAACCCAGCGAATCTTCATTGGGACTGTTTTTAAGTGGACTTTTTTGAGTGTAATAACCGATTTCAAAATGTTTTGTTTCAATTAACTCAAAGCTTGGCAAATCCGCTTGGTTTACAATCCTTGTTTCCATACATTACTCCCGGTATTGCGATTTCCATTCAATATTTTCTAAATAATTTTTTAAATGGGTGGCAGAGCGAAATTTTTTGGTAATTAAGCTTTTTTTCAAGCCGAGGACAATTTGCTTAACTTCAGGTGGTTGTGAAGCATAATGTTTCTGGCCGCCGATCGCATCATAAAAAATGCGAATGGTGTCGCAGATATCTTGTTCCATATTAATCTTGCGCTCGTTGCCACCCCAGTGATACATGTCCAGTAATTTTAATTCAAAACCAAGGCCAACGCGTTTTACGATGATATTCTCAGAATGTAAATCGCCATGATAGGATTTACAGCGATGCATTGATTCTATGCCTTGTACCAAGGCATGAAGCAAATGCATGGCGCGGAAAATGCCAATTTTCTTATCGGGATGTCGGGCGGTAAAATCAGATAGCAATTCACCATCAACAAATTCAGAGATCAAGCAAGTGACTCTTTGATCGTTGATATAGATAAATTCATGGGTGTAGTACTGAATGACAATGGGGCAGACATTGAGTTTATGCAGCATTTTAGCGTAGCGGGCAGCCACTTTATTGTCTTTATTTCGATGTGGAAAGAAGAACTTAGCCGCACGTTCAATACCAGTATTGATCTCGACGATCTTGTAGACTTCGCCTTCCCAGCCTGAACCGAGATGATCAACAATTTCATACTTGTTGCTTATCATCTTGCCACGCTTGAAGTTGAAAGCTTCGATTAATTTGCGCCTAACACTGACCGTCATTTGTACAATCCACTGGTAATTTAAATCTTTTTATATTTTCTAAAAGCCTATTCTCCCAGAACTCCCACGCTTGGCAAGCGTTATTTATCTTTATTTTGTTCAAATGAGCTTAAGAAAAATTTTATCAGCTAAATGATTTAGTTAAAACCATGAATTGGAACAAGACACCTTAATGAAAGCTAAATGTACTGTTTCTAGTTTCCTCCAAGGCGGCGTTTTTAAGGTTCTAATAGGTTGATATAAAAGCAGAAAAAAAGTCTTATGCTCCTTTGACACCTCTTAAGGTTGTAATTGCATCATATGATTGTAGAATTAAATTCTTGTCCTCTTTTGACACTGGGAGTTTGTGTTGGAATTTAATGAAGTAAAAGAGAAGATCGCCGATCTCACGCAGCGTATTACCGCGCTTAGGGGGTATCTTTGACTATGATCACAACAAACGCCGCCTGCTGGAAGTCGCGCGCGAGCTAGAGAATCCCGAAATTTGGAATAAGCCAGAAAAGGCGCAAGCTTTAGGCCAGGAGCGTTCGCGGCTTGAGGTGGTTGTTCAGGGATTAGACTCGCTCGAGACTCGAGTGAATGACGCGGGTGAGTTGATGGCGATGCTGCAAGACGAGCAAGATCCCGCTCTTTTTGACGACCTTAGCGCTGAGGTTTTAAAGATTGAAAAAGAAGTCGCTGGCCTTGAGTTTCGGCGGATGTTTTCCGGTGAAATGGACGCCAATGGCGCCTACCTTGACATCCAATCAGGTTCTGGAGGCACTGAAGCTCAGGATTGGGCTGAGATGCTGCTACGGATGTATCTGCGCTGGGGTGACCAGCACAACTTTAAAACCGAGCTGATTGAGTGCTCGCCTGGTGATGTGGCTGGAATCAAGAGCGCGACCATACACTTTCAGGGTGATTATGCCTTTGGCTGGTTGCGAACCGAAACGGGTGTGCATCGCCTGGTGCGCAAATCCCCATTTGATTCAGGTAATCGCCGCCATACCTCATTTGCCTCCGTGTTTGTGTCTCCCGAAGTGGATGAAGACATTGAGGTGGAAATCAATCCAGCAGATCTTCGTATTGATACCTATCGAGCCAGTGGTGCTGGTGGTCAGCACGTGAATCGGACCGATTCTGCGGTGCGGATTACCCACGAGCCAACCGGCATTGTGGTTCAATGCCAAAATGATCGTTCGCAGCATAAAAATAAAGCTCAGGCGATGAAGCAGCTCAAAGCTAAGTTGTATGAACAGGAAATGCTAAAGCAAAATGCGGAAAAAGCCGATTTAGAGGCCACAAAATCAGATATTAGTTGGGGCTCACAGATTCGCTCGTATGTGCTGGATCAAGCGAGAATTAAAGACTTGCGCACCGGCGTTGAGAATACCAATACCCAAGCTGTGCTCGATGGTGATATTGATCGCTTTATTGAGGCCATGTTGAAGCAAGCTTAAATATACCCAAAGCGCTGGCCGTGATAAAATCACTTCCGGACCGTAATGAAATAAAATGAAATAATAGGAGAAACCCCGTGTCAGACCATCGCATAGCCGAAGAGCAACTTGCCGAAGTATCGGAGAATGAGCAAATCACCCAGCGCAAGGCGAAATTGGCTGAAATCCGAAAACAGGGACAAGCTTATCCCAATGGGTTTCAACGCGAGGAATTGAACGCAGATTTGCATGCGGGTTATTCTGAAGAATCAACAGAAGACCTCGCAGCAAAGGCCGTTAAAGTTAAAATTGCTGGTCGGATTATGACGCGACGCATTATGGGTAAAGCCAGCTTTACTCACATTCAAGATATGTCCGGTCGAATTCAAATTTATGTTGCCCGCGATCTGTTACCAGAAGGTGTTTACCAGCAATTTAAATCCTGGGATCTTGGTGACATTATCGGTGTTGAGGGTGAAGTTTTTAAAACCAAAACCGGTGAGTTATCCGTTAAAGCGAGTCAGATTTGTCTGCTGACAAAAGCATTGCGCCCGATGCCTGATAAATTTCACGGTCTTACCGATACGGAAAGCCGTTATCGTCAGCGTTATGTGGATTTAATCGTAAATGAGAAAAGCGCCCAAGTTTTTAAAATACGTTCTAAATTGATCGCCTATATTCGACGATTTTTTGATGATCGCGGCTATATGGAAGTGGAAACACCAATGATGCATGCGATGGCAGGCGGTGCAGCAGCTAAGCCGTTTCATACGCATCATAATACGCTCGATATGGAATTGTTTTTACGCATTGCACCTGAACTCTATTTAAAACGATTGGTGGTTGGTGGTTTTGAAAAAGTGTATGAAGTGAATCGCAACTTTCGCAATGAAGGCATCTCGACGCGACACAATCCAGAATTTACCATGATTGAATTTTATCAAGCCTATGCAACTTACAAAGACATGATGGATTTAACCGAAAGTTTAATGCGTCACTTGGCGGAAAAAGTAATAGGCAGCCTGCAAATTACCCATCAAGGCACAACGTTGGATTTAAGCAAGCCTTTTACCCGCATTAGTTTGCGAGATTCTATTTTGCATTTTAATCCAGACATTAAAGCAGAACAAGTGGATGATCTCGATAAAGCCCGCGCTTTGGCTAAAAGCCTGAGCTTGGAATTACACGACAGTTATGGTTTAGGAAAAATTCAAACCGAGCTGTTTGAAAAATTAGTCGAGAAAAAATTAATTCAACCGACGTTTATTACCGAATTCCCGCGTGAAGTGTCACCACTGGCGCGTGCGAACGATGATAATGATTTTCTTACTGATCGTTTTGAATTTTTTGCAACCGGACATGAAATTGCCAATGGATTTTCTGAGTTAAACGACCCAGAAGACCAAGCCGATCGTTTTCGCGCGCAAATGCAGGCAAAAGTTGCAGGTGATGATGAAGCCATGGATTACGATGAAGATTATATTGCCGCGCTGGAATACGGCTTGCCTCCAACAGCAGGCGAGGGCATTGGGATTGATCGCTTGGTCATGCTTTTCACCGACAGCGCTTCCATTCGTGATGTGATTTTATTTCCGTTGATGCGGTCGAAAGACTAAGTCGCAGAATGTACCAGAGCCGGTCTGGTTTATGCATGAGGGAAAACCATGAAAAAAATAACTTTTATTGGCTTAGGCAAAATGGGAACAGCAATAGCAACGCGTATGCTGGAATCAGGTTTAGCATTAACTGTTTACAACCGCACGAAAAGCAAAGCGCAACCACTTGCAGAAAAAGGCGCTGTGGTTGCTGACTCGATTAAAGAAGCTGTAGCTGACGCGGATATTATATTTTCGAGTTTACTTGATGATTTTGCCGTAATTGAAACCACAACGGGAAGTTCTGGCATTCTTGAACACATGAAAACATCCGCAATTCATATTGGATTGTCAACAATATTGCCGAGTACTGCAGAGCAAATATATAAAGCACATCAAAAACATGGAAGTCATTATATTTCTGGCGCTGTTTTAGGTGTTCCCAAAGTTGCAACTGCTGGCGAGTTAACGACATTTTGTGCGGGTGATGCAGGAGCCATTGCGTCGTGCGAAGAAATTATGCAAACCTTTTCAAAAACCGTTATTAACTTAGGCGATCAAGCAAAATTTTCGCTTATTATGAAAATCAGTATGAATTACGCTTTAATTACCAGTTTAGAACTTATTTCGGAATTATATTCATTTGCTGAAATGAGCGGCCTGGATCTTGAAATCGTACAACAAGGACTGCACCAAATCTATGCGCATCCTGCTTTTAAACTTTATGTCGACAAAATCAAAGATCGTGATTTTGATGACGTCAATTTTAATATGAAAGGTGGGCTTAAAGACGTTTCTGTTTTTCAAAAAGCATTCACCGATGTGGGTGTTACGCCTAAATTGGCTAATTTGGTTAAAGATCGATTTACCTCAGCTTTAGCAGATGGTATGGAAAATAAAGATTGGAGTGCGATATACGAAGTCATTCGAAAAGAGTCAGGGTTGGATTAATGTATGGCTGTCGAATGAGAAATAGTAGCCCGGACAAAAATTTATTTTTGGCCGGGAATAAGGCTTGAATCCAGTTTGGCTGGATGCTTCCCGGCCGTCCGGGCTACGGTTTAATCTATACACTTAAAGCCTGAACTTGAGGTAACGCATTCAGATAATACCCTGCACCCAATAAATTCGCATTTTTATTAACAATATATTGAATGGGAATGTCATCCAATAAAGACGATAAGCGACCCTTGGCGCGAAAGGTATTTAAAAAATTAGCTTCCTCTAAATACGGCAAGATATGTCGCGCAATGCCTCCGGTAATATAAATCCCACCATAGGGCAAAGTCATTAACGCCACGTTGCCGATAAAGGCAGCATAGATTTCACAAAAAAGTCGAATGCTTGCAATGGCCGCAGGATCTTGTTTTTCATTCGCCAGTTGAATCACCTTGCGTCCAGTGATGTCATTGCAAGTGTGGTCATCCGAGTTAAAATTAATGTGAGCATGCTGCGAATCCGGGTCGGTGCAAATAAATTCAAACAGATGCTCGAGGCCATGACCAGATAATATATGTTCGACGGAAACATGTTGGTATTTTTGTTGTAAAAATTTAAGCAGGCGCTCTTGGCGCGCATTAATTGGGGAGAAATCACAATGTCCGCCTTCGGATGGGAAAACTTGAATACCAGGATTGCTTTGTTTAATCAGCGCAACACCTAATCCAGTGCCTGCACCTAAAATTGCTTTCATGCAGTTATTATCCAGTTTGCCTTTTTGCAAGTTCAGCACACAATCGTTTTTTAATAAAGGGATACTAAAACCAAGCGAATGAAAATCATTGATGATTTCAATGCGCTCAAAAGGGAGCTCATCGCTTAGGGCTCTCGCATCTAAATGCCAGTTGATATTGGTGAGTTGTGCCTGGCCATTTTTAACGGGACCGGCAACAGCGATGCAACATTGATGAGTGTGTTGAATCTCGGTTTGATGGAGGTTGATATAATTTTTAATAACATCAGTAAATGAATTAAATTGATTATTAATAAAAGTATCTTGGCAGCTCATGTGATGATCTTGATCCATCAGTGCAAAGCGAGAATAAGTTCCACCCAAATCGATAACCAGTGATTGTGACATACGCGTTCCTTGTTGTGTAAGTGCGCTCCATTACAAGCAGATAAACTGTGAGCATTATAGCTGTAAAGTGTAAGTTTGTTAAGGTAGACATGACCCCATGACCACCGTACTTGCATCTGCCCATCGCTGGGCGTACAATCGGCAGATTCTAAAAGCACTTAATTATTACTACAAGAGGTTAAGAACATGGTATTAAGTACCCCCGTTATTATTTTAGCTGTTATTGTATTTATTTTGATCATTGTCGCCATGTCGTCGTTTTTTACAGTTGAACAACAAACTGCAGCGTCTATTGAACGCTTTGGTAAATTTGTTCGTATGGCCACAGCTGGTTTAAACTTTAAAATCCCTTTTGTCGAAAAAGTCGGTGGTCGTTTAAATATGCGGGTTCAGCAACTGGATGTTCCGGTAGAGACTAAAACAGAAGACAACGTATTTGTGCGAATTTCAGTTTCAGTTCAATATCACGTATTAGAAGATAAAATATATGAAGCTTTTTATAAGCTCGAAAATCCACGCCAACAAATGACAGCGTTTATTTTTGATGTGGTTAGAGCACGCGTTCCTAAGATGAAACTCGATGACGTGTTTGAGAAAAAGGACGAAGTGGCTGATGCGGTAAAAACAGAATTATCTGAAATTATTACAAACTTAGGTTACGGGATTGTAAAAACATTGGTAACAGATGTTGATCCGGATTCAAAAGTTAAAGCTGCGATGAACGAAATCAACGAAGCGACACGTTTGCGTGTTGCCGCCAATGAACGTGGTGAAGCGGAAAAGATTCTTAAAGTAAAACAAGCTGAAGCAGAAGCTGAAAGTGCGGCGTTACAAGGTAAAGGTATGGCAAATCAACGACGCGCCATTATCGATGGGTTAAAAGAATCTGTTGCCGATTTTCAAACCGCGATTGCAAACACCGATGCCCGTGAGATTATGAATTTAGTTTTAATGACTCAATATTTTGATACATTAAAATCACTTGGGGAAACCAGTAGAACCAATACCATTATGATTCCTCACACACCGGGCGCCATGGCAGATATGGCTTCTCAGTTGCGTGATTCATTGATTGTAGCCAATCAAGTTAAGACGGATTCGAGTGGTCAAGTTGGTGCTAAGAAAGTTAGCGCGAAGGAAGAGCAGCTCGTTTCTTAGGATGTTTCTCCGTCTTTGCGACCGCGAGCTTGCGAGGCGGGAAGCAATCTCTATGCCCGTCTTTGCGAACGCGTAAGCGTGAAGCAATCCAGCGTTAATATTTCTAGATTGCTTCGTCCCTACGGTCCTCGCAAAGACGGGACTGTGGATTGCCACGTCCCTACGGCCCATATATGACGGGTGGGATGACACTCTCTACACCCCGCCCCTTAATAAACACCTCACCTTCTTTTAAAGCGCGGTCTTCGATAACACCCAATGCCAGAATATGTGTTCCGCTTTTTATCGCATTGATCACCGTTCCCACCGGTTTATCATCGGTATTGTAAATGGGTTCGCCTGT
>CAXMUH010000114.1:0-22460 GCA_964196565.1 uncultured Legionellaceae bacterium
CGTAACAAATTTCTCCGCGCGAGTGATAGTTGTTCATATAAATCCCAATCGCGCCAATCATCTTATTGTTTGATTTATCAACTATAGACCAATATATTCCTTTCTTTTGTTCAAATAAGTTGCGGCAATAGATGATTTCAGTGCTCGCCTCGGTTATATTGGTTGGCTTATTGGCTAAAATATGTTGACCAACTTTTGGATCAGAATAGTATTGAAAAAAATCCGAACTATCTTTAATATCTTGTTCTCGAAGTGAATATTGATCATTCACTTCGAGGACTGGAAACGGATTTGTATAAAATGTGTTAAGCATTGCGTTCTCGTAAATACTAGATATTTACTATTATATGTCCGTAATATTAAAATAAAATTAAACAAGGTGTGTATTTTTGACCCTTTATAGATATTTATCGTGAAATCGACTCAAATAACCTTATTTGTGCCAGGATTGATCGAGGGGATTGCCTTGATGCAGCAGTCTGGCCGCGAGTTTCCTGGCTTTCAACGTTTCTTGCGTCGTGCTAGGCATAGTATCATTAACGAAGAAAATGATGCATTAAAATTTAAGTTGTTAACGGCAGAAGTACCAAAAGAGTTGCCAATTGCTTTTTTAAGCGCTGTGGCTGATGGGCTAGAAAATCATGATGGTTGGATTCGAGCAGATCCAGTTGGGCTTAACGTGGACCTGGTGCATATTTACATGTCTGGGCGGCGTCATTTGTCTGTAACTGCAGATGAAGCAAATATACTTACTGCATTAATCTCGCCACTGTTAAAAGAATTTAATTTTTCTTTAAGGATAATGGCAAATGAGCGCGGCTATTTAAATTGCGGAGTTAGTCCAGATATCCAGACGGTTTCACCTGATGCCATTATCGGAAAATCTATAATAGATTATTTGCCACATGGTCCAGATGATAAGTTTTGGCGGCGACTATTAACAGAAATTCAAATGGTATTACAAGACTGTGAAGTTAATAAAAAGCGAGCGAGCAAAGGCCAGCCAACCATAGATGCATTGTGGTTTTGGGGGCAGGGCAGTTATCAGCAACAGAGTATTGACCCTAGGTTTAAAGTTATTTTTACTGACGATGAGGTTATTATTGGGCTTTGTAAACTTCTAAAGTTGAAGTATAAACGCTTCAATGGCAGTATACCTGGGTGTTTGGATTATTGCGCAAAGAACAAGGGTAAATATTTAATTGCTTCCAATCATTTGTTAAATCATATGCATGAAAAGTCCGAATTTCTTGGTGCTTTACAGAAATTTTTCCCTCCGGTTTTACGTGCATTAGCTGAAAAAAAAATCACGAGTTTGGAGTTGTACGTAGGGGATAAACACTGTTATCATATAAGTACGAGAGAATTTAGATTGTGGTGGAATCCTTGGAGCAGAAAATAATCAACCCCATCAGTTTTTAGAGAGTTATTGCTATTTTCTTACTAATTTGAATATAACTAAACAAAAGGAACTGTATTGTGACAGGTAGTGTAATTGTTAGAAGGGCGATCGACGAGGGAAATGACTTAGATACCTTAAATCCACTTTTAAGAAGAATTTATTCCGCAAGAAATATCAGTAAACTAGATGAATTATCTTCTGAGTTGGCAGGTTTAATTTCCTTTAATTTATTGCTCAATATTGAAAAAGCAACCGAACGTTTGGCAAAGGCGATTTTCGAGAATCAGAATATTTTAATTGTCGGTGATTTTGATGTTGATGGTGCAACGAGTTCTGCACTAGCTGTATCCGCATTACATGCCATGGGCGCGAAACAAGTTTCTTATCTAGTACCCAATCGCTTTACTTATGGTTACGGTTTAACTGCTGAAATTGTCGAAGTGGCCAGCGAGCAAAAACCCGATTTAATTGTGACAGTAGATAATGGTATTTCCAGTCATGCGGGTATTGATCGAGCCAATGAGCTCGGCATTGATGTACTTATTACCGATCATCATTTGCCGGGTGCGACTTTACCGAAGGCGTATACCATTGTTAATCCAAACCAGCCAGGGGATGAATTTCCAAGTAAAAATCTTGCCGGCGTTGGCGTTATTTTTTATGTTATGTTGGCATTGCGTTCCTATCTCAATAGCAAGCAGTGGTTTTCAGAGCAACAAATTCCTTGCCCTAAAATGTCACGCTATTTAGATCTCGTTGCTTTGGGCACGGTGGCGGATGTGGTTCCGCTCGATAAAAATAATCGCATTATGGTTTCGCAAGGGTTACGTCGTATTCGCGCCGGATTTACGTGTTATGGTATTTCAGCTTTATTGCAAGTGGCTGGGCGTAAGCCTGACTCATTAAAGGCTATGGATTTAGGTTATAGTGTCGGTCCACGGTTAAATGCTGCTGGACGTTTAGTTGATATGTCGATCGGGATTTCTTGTTTATTAGCAGACAACTTGTCCGCGGCTTTAACTTTGGCGCGCAAACTTGATGATCTTAACAAAGATCGTCGTGTGATTGAGACTAAAATGAAGCAAGAAGCATTTGATGCGATTGATGAATTAAATTTAAGCGGGGAGTTACCCGATGGATTGTGTGTTTATGAAGAACATTGGCACCAAGGTGTTGTGGGTTTAGTTGCTGCGCGTGTTAAAGAGCGGGTACATCGACCGGTGATTGCTTTTGCTAAAGTAGATGATGAAACACTAAAAGGTTCTGCACGCTCGATCACCGGTTTACATATTCGCGATGTTTTAGAAGCGATCGCAACCAATCATCCTGAATTAATTTCTAAATTTGGCGGTCATGCAATGGCGGCGGGTTTAAGTTTAGATGCAAAAAATTACAAAGCTTTTACTGCTGAATTTGAAAAAGAAGTTTCTCTTCGAGTAAATAAAGATGATCTTCATGGAAAATATGAAACGGATGGTGAGCTTACGACTGAAGAGTTGAATTTAGAAACCGCTGAGATGTTGACAGACGCGGGTCCCTGGGGGCAGGGTTTCCCAGAACCTATTTTTGATGGTAAATTTAATTTAATCAGCCAACGTGTAGTCGGAAGTCGTCATTTAAAGTTGGTGCTTCAGGCTCCAGATACGGATCATTATGTAGATGCAATTCTATTTAATGCTGATTTGGATGAGTGGCCCAATCATAATTGTCGTTCGATTGTCACGGTTTATCGAATGGACGTAAATGAATTTAATGATCGGCGACGCCTGCAGCTTATTATTGAGCATATCCAACCAGGGTAAAACACATGAATACAGATAACAAAGCCGGTTGGCGTGAGTTTTTACGATTATGTCAGCGTGTAAAAACTGAAGATCAATTGGATGAATTATTTGGACTTTTTTTTACGCTCGAAGAAAAAGATGTGTTAGCTACGCGTATTCTACTGATTCAGGAGTTGCTTAAGGCTGAGAAAACTCAACGTGAAATTGCTCAACACTTAAACATAAGTATTGCCAAAATCACCCGTGGCTCAAATGCATTAAAGATTGTGAGTGATGAAATGAAGCAATTTATCCTGCAAGACACCAAGTAATGATTAATAATTTCTCATGGCGTGTGCTATACTGCCTTAATTGATCAAATAACTGCCATCATGAAGGGTGAATAATGAGCACAGACAATTCTAAATTTGACCTGCAAGGTCTGATTGGTAATTTCAAAACCATGATTAATCCTACAGCCAATACCCCAGATCCCAACCCAGGCGATGTCGTTGGCATTATGATTGCTGAGCTAAGTATAATGGTACAACAGCTTCAAGCCGCCCATGTTGAGCAGGGCAAACAATTGGGTAAAATTAATCGAATGTTTAACGATCTGTATAAACACCTCGAAGAAGTTAATCTAACAAAAGCGCCTGAAGCAGCAGCTGAAAAAGAAGAATAATATTCTATACTCGGCGCGGTTTAGTTTTAGGTGTAGCCCGGACAAAAATTTATTTTTGGCCGGGATTAAAAGTATGAATCCAGCTACGCTGGATGCTTCCTGGCCGACAAGTCGTCCAGGCTACTTCAAATGGCGGTTTAACAGCACCTAGCTAAGAAATCCGATTGAAATTAAAAAAGGCACTTGCAAACCTTTATTGTAAACACCCAGGTCGCCATTGGAATAGTGCACGATTTTAGCTTCTAAAGTAAAATGATATTTGTGGCCAAGCATAATTCCAGCGCCCATATAATCTTGAAAAATTAAATGTCCGCCTAATTTAGAGCCGGCAAAATAACTTCTGGATAATATTGTTGGACCTGCGATGCTGTATAGCAAATAAGGGCTAATATATTTGCTGCGAAAAACCCACCAGCGTAATTCAAATAAAGCAGAAAGTGCGAATAAATGTTGCGCGCCACTTTGCCAGTCTGAAGCGGTAAACCCAAGGCTTACCGAAAAATATTTACCAGTGTGAAAGCGCGTATGTAGATAGGATAACATAAAGCCACTGTCTACTTTATAACGTGAATTCCAAAATAATGGTTTGGGCAAAGTTGGGAATTTTAAATGAATGAACTTTTGATTGTAAAACCCAATTGAAAATTGATTATTTGGAAAATAATTTTTAGCATTACTGATTAACGGTAATGTCACCCCGAATAGGATTAATGCTTTTTGCCAATACTTCATGTATGCTTTCTTTTTAGATTCCAAGCTTGAGTATAAGGAAATATACGCGTGAAAAGAAGCTATACATTTGCAGTATGCTTATTTTTGTGTTTTTCTTTCGTGATTTACTCCAATACGTGACCTTACGATAAGCATGTGTGACTTCACGCAGCCTTTTCATTAAGCTAAATCCTCGTAGTTAACTAAAACGGGCTCATTCTCTTCCATTTGCGATTGCTGCTGATTTTTTAGCTTTGCACCTATTTGCGCATAACTCAACTTAAGCGTTGCAGCAACCACGCCTATTTTAGTGTGAGCAAGTCAAGCGAGCGCAGACTCCCAAAATTCATCAGGGATTTTTGAATGGCCAGTTTTATTTGCGTGCCACTGTGCAAACTGTTCAGCAACAGCAGCCAGGTCTGTAGATTGTGTAGTAGGTATTTTAAATTCCTCGTGTTATACCCAAGCCAGGTGAGTGTTAGGTGTTGTTTCAGCAGCGTCGTCCCGGAATTTGGCGCAGCCAAATATCCAGGATCCAGCTAATCATGTTGAACTGGGTCCCGGGTTGCCTATGACCCGGGACGACAGGCTCAGTGCCTGAAACACCTAAAATCATACCGATTTGGGTATATACTCGGCGCGGTTTAGTTTTAGGTGTAGCCCGGACAAAAATTATTTTTGGCCGGGATTAAAAGTATGAATCCAGCTTCGCTGGATGCTTCCCGGCCGACAAAGCCTGTCACGCGCGAAGCGTGAGGATCGTCCGAGCTACTTCAGATGGTGCCAGAAAAACACCTAATTTCATACTGGCCTGGGTATAAGTAGACGAGGTATCAGCTTAATGGAATGTGGCGGGGGTTGTCACACATGTTTACCGGAGGCTCACGATGCAATACAATTAAATAGCTGCTTTTTTTTTCGGCGTAATGCAAGATAAATATTTATCCACGCTAAATTAAATCGATTAGCAACCGTGATTTTTATAACGTTTGGTTGGACATAGACAGAATCGCTTTTATCTTTATAGAAAATGGCATAATGATTATCTTTCATCCAAGACTTTATCTCTTTCAAGTAGGGATTAAGGTAACAGCCTCCATGCGTTTCAATTGAAATGACGTGGGGCCGGCTGCGCATGTTCTTTAAGACATACCATTCTGCTCCTTCTATATCAATACTTATTAAATCGATCGTACCTTCGTCTATTTGATCAAACGTTTTGCATTGAACGACAAATTCATCTTCGTGAGCCAGCTCATAATTGTCATTTACAATTGCTGGTGAAGACTTAAGTGTACTTATAAAAGTGGAAGCACCGTGCTTAGCAAGTTTAATCTTGCCATTGTGATCGCTGATTGCTATAGGGTAAAAAGTCACATTGGGTCGATTCAAAAAATGATCTATAATTAATTGAGCGGCTTGACCATCAGGTTCAACTAATAGAGACTTTATTCCATTTATTATATAAAAGTAAATAACTGAAACTTCAGGACTAAATACACCGATTTCAGCAGCAAATGTTGGCTCATAATGCTTTTTTTCAAGTTCTTTAACTAATCGGCTTTTATTCAACCTCATGCTTTTTGGTCTTATTGCAATTTAAAAGTAAATCATGTCAAATTGTGCAAAGAATTGCAAGGCATCCATGCTGCTTAATCTTCTACTCTAGGAGGGACAAGTGTAACTTATAAACAACCAGTCACCGTTGGATTGAAGGAATCACCTGGAGGTGTTTTATAAGAAGTCCCTCGAAAACCCTCAACTGCACTTGATCGAAACTAGTTTTCTTCACTAAACTCGGGTTTTATACGTTTTCGCTTAGCAGAAATATGTCACTCATGTAGCTCAATATCAATATATTTGTCAGTGATGCTACTAGAGCTATACAGCTCTGAACAAGTTCACGTATGTAGCGTGTGCTTTTTAAAGGGTTATTACTATTATTTGCAGTCAGTAGTGATGTTTGTTCATAAGGGTAGGCCTGGTCGCACGTTCCGTGACACCTGGCCTCGCAGGCACAAGAAGCATTTTTCAATTACGCTGAGATTGATGATAATATGTATGCAAGTGACACTTTTAGCCCTCTTTTGGAGTTTGGTCCTTATAACGAGGTTACACGGTAGCTCAGCTATCTGGATATGTCACACATGCTCACCGGAAGGTGACGACTTATTAACGCGAATGTCATGCCGAATAGGATTAATGATTTTTGCCAATACTTCATGTATGCTTTTTTTTAGATTTCAAGCTTGAGTATAAGGAAATATACGGATGAAAAGAAGCTATACATTTGCAGTATGCTTATTTTTGTGTTTTTCTACCGTGATTTATTCCAATACTCAAACACCAATTAAATGGCAAGGATTTTATTTGGGCGCATTGATTGGTTTGAGCTGGGTTGATTACTCACATTTTTCATTTACACCTGCTGCCGCACCCACTCAAATTATTGATAAAGGTTTGGCGCCATCTTTTCAATTTGGCTATGGATTTAATTCATATTTTGCACTTGAGACCGGGGTGATTTACATTCGAAAGCCTATTTTTAAGCACTTGCATCATGGTAGTGATAACGGCCGCTTTAAAAATAATGTGGTGTATCTAGTAGCTAAGTTGAGTTTATTAATAAAAAAATCTTACCGAATTTTTACGAAATTGGGTGTGGGTTATGTAGTTCGCGATAGCATTATTGATAATGGAGCTGTGATTATAAATGGCAGTATGATTACGCGACCCATTTATGCGTTAGGAGTTGACTATCGGGTGGCTCAGCATTGGGAGTTGGAATTAATGTGGATGCAAGCTGCGAAATTATCCAGCAAACAACTGCCCGCATCTAATTATATTGGTGTTGGGGCGCATTATCTATTTTTATAAAAAATCTAGGTCAAATGTGGATACACAAATACTTCTAAAAAAACTTCTGTTAGTACCAGTAAACCAAGAATACTAGCTAGGACTTTGACTCGGGTTGGGTTGCTTTTTTGCATGATAGCCTCCTTGCTATGGATGAAAATTTTAACGTCGGAATATTATTATAGCTCCATTTTTCTGGTTAATCATCACTTAATGAAAAATTATAGAAATTTACTTTAAAGAATAATGAGTTAGCATTAGCTGTGTATGGTTTTGACAAATTCTAAGGCTTGCGGTATAAATATCTACCCATAAATAATTAGTCTATAAAAGGTGAGTGGTGTATTTACTTAATGTCGAACTAAAAGATTTTTCAGCCGCACATCGTTTGGTTAAAGGTTACCAAGGCAAGTGTAATAGCCTGCATGGGCATAATTACTCTCTAAAAGTGGTGATTGCATCCGAGATGCTAGGCCAAGATGGCTTGGTTATCGACTTCTCAAAAGTGCGTGAGCTTAGCAATAACTGGGTGCAGGCGCAGCTTGATCATAGCACGCTGGTGTATCAGGGTGATGCGCCATTAATTGATTTTTTAAAACAAAACCAACAAAAATCCTATACCTTATCCAATAACACGACGGTTGAAATAGTTGCCCAAGAAATATACAAGAATTTGGCGCCTATTTTTGAGCGTGAGAGCGCTTCTCACTCTCATCCTTTTGCGTTGCATCAAGTCGAAGTTTGGGAAAGTCGCCAGTGCGGCGTGATCTACACCGACGCTGAGATTGTGCGTCAGGGGCCAACCTGTGGCCAGTGAGCGTTTTTTAATAACATGCGAGAGTTTCTATAGCATCCAGGGCGAGGGCGCGAGTTCGGGTAAGCCCGCGGTTTTTTTAAGGCTTTCGGGCTGTAATTTACGTTGTTCGGGGTTTTCATATAAAGACCCTAAAACCGGTGAGCACCTCGGTTGTGATACCAAACAGCTGTGGCAATCTGGCACACATAAAAGCTTTGTCACTATCCTGGATGAATGGCGACTAAACGGATGGCTTGAAAAATTAAATCAGGGCGCGCATTTAGTGATAACCGGTGGCGAACCCTTATTGCAGCAACCCGCGTTAGATAAATTTATAAAAGCGTTGGATGCAGCCATTGAAAATACGCCTTTTATTGAAATTGAAACCAACGCAACGATTAAAATGTCAGATGAATTATTTGATCGCATTAACCAATTTAATTTAAGCCCCAAATTGCTGCACAGCGGTGAGACATCTGATAAGGCATATATTTCCGATGTGTTAAACCACTACGCCAATTCAAATAAATCCAATTTTAAATTTGTGATTGCCACAAAACAAGATGTTGATGAAGTGTTAACAAATTACGTTAAACCACTTAAATTAGATCATCAGCGTATCTGGTTGATGCCAGAAGGCGGCACCTTGGATGCAATCAATGCTAAAAAAGCCTGGCTGGTTGAGTTGTGTAAAGTCCACTGTTTTAATTTCAGCTCGCGTTTGCAGATCGATATTTGGCATGAGGTGGTTGGTGTTTAGTTTTAATTAAAAACAAATGTACCAGGTAATTTGTCACCAAACCCTCATTAGCAGAATTATTCCATTTTAATAAAATAAAAAAATTATGAAACACCAGAAATGCAGGTTCGGTTACTCCATCCGGTGCAATGACCGCAGCCTCATCAGATAGCGCTTGTTGTAAATGATAGTGTCGCGGTAATTTAATCCCTTTTTTCAGCCATTCTTTAATGCTGAGTTTGTAGGTTTTTCCGGTTTGATTAATAGGGAAATCTTTGGGCAAGGTAATTTTGACTACAACGGGTTGATGTTTAATCCAACCATTTTTATGCAGATAATTGGCGATTGAGGCAAACACATCTGCGGTACTGGTCCAGATATTAGCGAAACCATCTTTGTCAAAATCAACGCCATATTCAAAATAGGATTCGGGCATAAACTGCGGTTGCCCCATTCCACCATCCCAAGAACTAATCAGTTGTTGTGAGATAGGATTGGCTTTATCAACCATTCTAAGTGCATACAGTAATTCTTTTTTATAAAAATCGCTACGGATGTTTTGAAAAGCCAGTGTTGCTAGCACTTGTATTAAAGGTGATTTTCCACAATAACGGCCATAATTACTTTCAATCCCCCAAAGTGCTACAATATATTGAGGTGCTACACCAAATTTTTTTGATATTTTAGCTAATAATTTTTGGTGTTTGTGTAATTGCGCGATACCAAAACCTGTGTCATTTGATTTGATAAATCGATTGAGGAATTGATCGTATTTGACGATAGCCGTGTGTTGCTGCTTTACGTGTTCGATCGTTTTTTTAATGGGTGCTTTTAAATGACTTAAATATCGAGTCAATGTTTTTTGTAAGATGCCCTGTTTTAGTGCTTCTTTTTCGGTTTGTTGAATAAAGATTTTAAATGCTTGATTGGTATTTTGAGCTTTAGCATAAATGTTTGTGGTAAACATCATCCCTACAAGGCAGAATAATAAAATACGCATAGCCTGCTCACAAATTGATCCATAACAATTTGATTATAGTACAGATTTAGGGATTTGCTTTGGCGTAGCTCCGACTATTTGTCGGCCGGGAATAAGAAAATCCTGGCCAGCCGACACGGATGTCGTCCCGAGCGAGTGCGAAGCACAAGTCGAGGGATCTGCTGACCAGGAAAATATTTACTTCGCGTTGTAATAGTTTTCTTGTTGTTGCAAACGAGTGCGTTGTGACTGCAAACGTGAGATTTGATCGCGAATCTGCATGATTTGATCGTTTAAATCACGGATTTGATAGCCAATACTACGGCGATCGGCGTGAGATAGGTGTTGACCAGAATCGTTAGTTCTAGAATCGAGATTGGAATTAAGATCATTAATTTGATTTTGTTTATTGTCGATTTGTCCATTTAGACCGTTGATTTGGTTATTAACCGCTGAGACTTCCCCGACAATGGTTTGCACCGTGTTATATAGGTGACGGCCTTCATCATATGAATTGCGAAACGCGCCAACTTGATCTGTCGCACAAAAGTTAGGGAATTTTGCACCTTTGCGGCCTAAGTTATAACCGGTATCTGGGGTGCAGAATTTGCGTAAACCGCGATGCCAGGATTTACTAAAATTAGCGCTTAAATCTGCTGGGCAGATATTATTGTAAGTGGCGCCGTTAACCCCAAGTTGATAACCATTGGCGGGTTTGCAAAAAACACGTGCGCCGGCTTTCCAGCCGCGCAGATAAGCGCTAGCGTTTACGGTTAGTTTAAACTTTGCACAATCACTGATGGCCTTATCCAGATTACGTTGGAAGTTACCTTTTTGGGCATCGTTATAGCCAACTTGGTACCAGTTCATGTTAACACATTGTTGTTGGCTTAGATGTGGTACGCAGCCTCCTAGAAACGCCGCTGCAGCAATAACTGCTGATCCAACAATAAGATATCTACCTTTAAACTGTACCATCACCCCTCCAATCAATTAATCTATAAGTTAAAAATTGCACATATCATAATTTAGAAAGGATCATTAGGCAAGTAATATTAATGAGTAGTTACATTAATTGTTAAATTTGAAAATCACTTTTTCCAAGGCGTCTAAGCCACGTTTTAACACTGACATTTCAGGGCCAAAACTAATGCGGCAGTGATCGGTATAGCGTCGATATTTGGTTCTGCGCCCACCTGGGTTTACATCAAAGAAAAAACCCGGCACCGTAATCACTTTTTCTAATAAGCCTTCTTCAAAAAAGGTTTTTGAATTATTAATCGGTTCAGGTAAATCAGAAAGATCTGCCCAAACATAAAAACCGCCTTGTGGTGCTGCATTCACTTTAATGCCCATCGATTTAAGGCGTTCTATCATAAACTTTCGCTTCTTTGAAAACAGTTTAAAAATCGCTTTTGATTCTTTATCATTATGTTCAGGGTCTAATAATGGTCGTGCACAGACCTGAAAAGCATGATTGGCGCCACCATCTAAAAAGGAACCGGTGCTGCTAACCGAATTAATAATTTCTTCAGGTCCGACAATCCAGCTAATACGCCAGCCGGGATAACGCCAGTTTTTGGTTAAGCCATCAACAATAATAATTGGATCAGTATTAACATCTTCGATAAATTCAGCGCTCGAAACCATTTTGTAATTTTTAAGTTCGCCACCGTTATAAATATAATGTGAGTAAAACTCATCCATAATCATGCTGCAATCAGTGCGGCGTGCGATATCAACCCAAGCTTTAAGTTCTTCACCTTCAATTAATTGACCGGTTGGATTACATGGATTGCTAATTAATAGTGAACGTAATCCTCGTCCTTGAATTTCTTTTTCTAAGGTTTCAATTGAAATTCTATAATTATTTTCTTTTTCTAATAAAATAGGAATAGGGTTGAAATTTTTAAAAGTACTTAATAATTCTTCATAGGCTGTATAATCAGGCAAAAAATGCCCCATGTTAATATTGCCCAATGCGCCAATTAATCGACTCAGTGCTTGGCGTCCACCACCAGCAATACAAACATTTTTCCAGCTGTATTTTGATGATTTGCCTTGACGATAAGCATTATTATAAAAGTCAGCAACTTTTTGTCTTAAGGTTTTATCACCGGCAACGGGTGAATATTGGTGAACATGAACGTCGCTTAACGAGCAGTTGTCGATACGTGCTGGAGCCCCTTCAATATCACCAGCCTCAGGTGAACCCTGGCCGAGGTTGGCCCATTCAGCGTGATTTTGTTCGTAGCCATGCTCATTGGCGCGTGTGGTGACGTAGATTACGCCTGTTTGGGCGATATCGCGGAAGCCTGGGGTATTCAAGGTCATTCTTAATCAATCTCTAAGGTTATGGTTATTATTAATAAAAGATCATATGTTAATTGTATATGATAATCCAGATTTGGGTAGACCCAATTGTTTGATTTATGTCTTTCATTATCTTATCAAAAATAATAAATTCAATATAATCAATGGGGTGATAAGAATTCTGTCGAATAAGGGTCTATATTTAATGTATGACCAGAGGATGATATTTGCATCTTTAGATATTTCAACAAATTGATGCTATCGACGACTCAAGGTTAAATATGAATAATTTAAAGTGCTAGGCAAAACGATGAAAAGTTTATATCAATTAAAATATGGTGGGGCAAAACAATCCGGTTTTGCGGTGCTGTTAATTTCTGCGGTGTTATTAACTGCAGCCTCCATGCTGTCATTTCTATTATCGGGATCGGTGGTTTCACAGCAGCGTGGTGTGGCTAATGATTTTCGAATCTCGCAAGCGTTAAGTGCAGCACAAGCAGGTGTAGAGTATGGCACAGTTTATTTAGATGATAATTATGACACCATTACCGATGGACAAACAGTTTCAGGCACACTATCCAATGGCAGCACCTATGCCGTGACATTTACTTTTCAAGGCAGTAAAGATTTAATTAAAGTGGTAGCAACGGGTGCGAGTAGCGATAACACCGCGACTCGTGTGATTAGTCAAACCGTGAGTTATGTGACCGAGGTGGGTGCGGGAGGGGTGATGGTTAATCAACCGCTAGCATCACGTGGTGCCGTGGAGATGAACACTAATTCAATAATTACAAATGAGTCGAATGATTCCACCATTAACTCTGGTGGATCTGTAACGATAGATGGTAATGCTATAACGGTTCTGGCTGCGGGCACCAGTTCCAGCAGCTCTTCTATCGAGGCTGATATTACGCAAAATGATTCAGCCGCAGCGAACAAAACCGATGTTGAGCTTCAAAATGAAATATTAGGTGGTTTAATTTCAAGTTTCACCATGACGGCAGATGTGACTTATAATAACAGCAGTGATTATGACTATTCTGCCGAGGTCAATGGAGTTGAAGGGCAAAATATTCAGCTGAACCAAAGTGGCAGTACGGCTACCATTAAAAACAATGTGACGATTGGTTCAGCTAGCAATCCGGTTACGATTTATGTGGACGGAAATTTAGAACTTAATACCAATGTGGTCATTTATGGTAATATCCATGCCACGGGTAACATAGTAATTAATAGTAACGTCCAAGTTTATGGAAATATCTCTGGTGAGGGTGATATCCAAATGAATAGTAACGATGCGGTGCATGGTAATGTCTTTGTCACTGGCGAGGTTGAATTAAACAGTAATTCAACTGTGTATGGATTACTTTTTTCGCTTTCAACCAATGGGATTACTATGAATAGTAATTCTGTTGTCGAAGGTGGAGTTGTCAGTGGTGGGCCAATCGTGTTAAACAGTAATGCGCGAATTACTTATGATATAGATAATGTCACCAGTTCAACTGCGGGCAGTACCACTACGGGTAATTACGCTAAAGTGCCGGGTAGTTGGAATGATCTCGGAATTTAAATTGCTAAGCTATTAATTTTCATAATAATGAAAAGTTAAAAACTAAGAAAATCAATAGGATGATTAAGATTGAATTCAAAGGGATGCTATATTTAAGCATGTAGGCTAAGGAATATAATCACATAAAAAAATAATGTGCTAGAGCGGTACAATGATGAGATTATGTCAACTAAGGGGTAGTGGTGTGAAACAATCCGGTTTTGCTGTGTTGTTAATTTCTGCGGTGTTGATGATCGCAGCGGCGATGCTATCGTTTTTATTATCTGGATCGGTCGTATCACAGCAACGAAATATTGGTAATGACTTACGAATTTCACAAGCGTTAAGTGCCGCGCAAGCAGGTGTAGAGTATGGCACAGTTTATTTAGATGATAATTATGACACCATTACTGATGGACAAACAGTTTCAGGTACATTATCCAATGGCAGCACCTATGCCGTGACATTTACTTTTCAAGGCAGTAAAGATTTAATTAAAGTGGTAGCAACGGGTGCGAGCAGCGATAACACCGCGACTCGAGTGATTAGTCAAACCGTGAGTTATGTAACCGAAGAGGTCGCGGGAGGTGTTATGACGGACGTACCGCTGACAACGCGGGGCGCAGTGCAGATGGATAGTAATTCACAGATTATCAATGAATCGAATGATTTTACCATCACCTCAGGTGGTGAGGTCACGCTAAGTTTAAATGCAACAACAGAAACAGCATCTGGGGTCAGTTCAAGCAGTGGTGACATACAAACTGATATTATTCAGAATGACAGCGCAACGGGTAGTAAAACCGATACAGAACTTCAAAATGATATCCTAGGTGATTTAATTTCAAATTTTACGATGACAGCGGATATAACCTATGATCATAGCAGTGACTATGACTACAGTGCCGAGGTTGATGGGATTGAAGGGCAAAATATTCAAATGAACCAAAATGGCACCACTGCTACCATTACTGGTAATATTAACATCGGTACTGCTTCTAATCCTGTTACGATGTATGTAGATGGAGATCTAACCGTGAGTTCCAATGTGATCATTTACGGAAATATCCATGTAACGGGTAACATCCTAATGAATAGTAATGTGCAAATTTATGGAAATATCTCTAGTGAAGGGGATCTGCAAATGAATAGTAACGACGTAGTGCATGGTAATGTTACCATAACCGGTGAGGTAACATTAAATAGTAATGCAACTGTTTATGGGTTACTGTTTGCACTTTCGCCGAATGGGATCACCATGAACAGTAATTCTGCTGTTTATGGTGCGGTTGTTAGTGGTGGGCCAACAGAGTTAAATAGCCAAGCTAAGATTGAGTATAATGCGGAGAATGTGACGAGTTCAACTGGCGGCACCAGCACTACGGGTAATTATGCTAAAGTGCCTGGTAGTTGGAATGATCTTGGGATTTAATTAACGCATTGGATTTTGTGGGCACTATCTGAAGTAGCCCGGACGATCCCCACGCTTCGCTCAGGACAGGCTTTGTCGGCCGGGAAGCATTCAGCGTAGCTGAATTTAAGTATAGGTGGTGGGATCTATAATCCCCGCCTCAATAAACGCATTCTTACGAATTGCACAACTATCACATTTGCCACAGGCGTATCCTTTGTCATCAGCACAATAGCAAGTTACTGTATTGCTAAAATCAAGATCAAGCTTATGACCTAATTGTATAATCTCTGTTTTTGATAGATTAATTAATGGTGTTTGTATTTTAAATTGATTTATATTGGTCGCTAGGTTTGCGGTTTTCTCAAATGAACGGATAAATTCTTCACGGCAATCGTGAAATCCATGCAGGTCATCTTTATTGGAGCCAATATAAATGTATTTTATATTTCTTGATTCCGCATAGGCGAGGGCAATAGAAAGAAATACTAAATTGCGTGCTGGAACGTAGGTGGATTTAGATATTTTCTCTGGGGTTGCATCAGGGATATTGATGCTGTGATCTGTGAGTGCTGAGCCGGCAAAAGGCGTTGGATCTAGTTTATAGATGATATGTTCAGTTACATCATATGTCTTTGCTAGCTTTTTGGCAGCATTTAATTCAGCGTGATGCTTTTGCCCGTAATCAAAGCTAATCGCATAGCAGCGATATTCTTTTGATGCCAATGCTAGGCAAGTGGCTGCGTCGATGCCGCCAGATAATAAGATTAAAGCGCTTTTTGTCATAGTTTTATACCAGTTGTTTAAAATAGATGACTCAGGTGCGCATTATAGCAAATAATATGTTGATATAAAAATAGTACGAGGAAATTGATATAGTGCATACGTAAACGCCTGGTTAATTTTATTATTAATCACTGATGTAAGTTTAGCTGGAGAGTCATTTGCACCAGTTAATTTAAAAAAGTATGGCCGGTATCACTTCAGCATGCTGTATTCTTAAGGCTTGATACAGCATGCCAACATATCCCGACATTAAACCGGTCGAATAACGTTGTGGGTGGCTATGCAAATTAGTATTGTTAACCTGTATAATTTTCTTAATAAGAATTGCGTATTCATTATCACTTAAACGTTTTAATTGGAAAGCTGTGAGTATAATTTCCAATAGCCCACTAGCACCATGAGATAAACCTGGATTGCCTTGTTGCAGATAATTATCAAGCTGTTGTAAAGTGTTTGACAATAATTTATCTACTCTTAGTTTTAATTGGGGTAATTGTTCGCTCATGCGCAACATAGCTAATACATAACCATTAGCAAAAGATTTGGAGTCATTTAATAATGACTCTTCAAAATGATCAAGGTTATCGATGATTTCTGAATAGAGTGGTATTTTCTCGCAGTTTGCTTCGTTTATGCATAAATGCAATGCCTGCATAATACCAATTAACTTATGCGAATACTCTGGCAAATAATCCGCAAGTGAGGCAGGCAACTGCTGACTAACAATATAAAATAATTTCTGTATATCAGATTGAATTAAAATAGAGTCGGGTAAGAGTGGTTGGCTTTTGATAATACCCTCCAAATAACCAAGCTTGCCTATTATCCAATCCAATTCGGATAAATCGTTAACAGTCAAACGTTCAGTCCTTGTTTGTTGACAATACACTTCGCCCTTTTGTAATAATAATGTAATCCAATCATCATACTCTCTGGTCGACCATAGCTTAGATAATCTTGCTAATACTAAAACGCAGCCACCCAAATAGCCATATCTTCCACCTTGAGATGATTGTTTAACAGATAGATTTTCCGGGCTAGTGAAATTATACCAAAATCTTTCTAAACATTTCTTTGCTTTTTGTGTGTAAGCCTCACAATTTAATAGTTGACCGAGGTAAGCATATACAAGCGAAAAACCAAGTAGCCCATCGTATAAATCAATGTTCGATATGCCGATTGTTAATGAATTATCAGGGAAAAATAGCGTAGTGGGCCAGCCTACAATTCGATCCCCACCTTTAATTTCCAATACTTCTAAGGCAACAATTAAATTGTTAATGTAGTCAGTAATAAACGATGCGTGTTGATTACTCTCGGCCTGAAATATTGGTATTTTATCGATTATTGCTTTATTTTTATATAGGATTTCCCAGTCTAATAATAGTTTTTCATTGTGAGCATGATCTTTTTTAAGCGATTTTCTTGATGGGTCAAAAACGTCATCTGTCTTTCTGGCCGCGTCAAAACTGCTATGGATCATAAACTTTTGCAAGAAAAGATCTCGTTCTGAAATTTGCGATAGCATATATTCAACTTGTTGATAGCTCGTTCGATAAACAAACAGATCAAGTGGACTGTCAAAGCCATCTGCCACCTGAAGATTCTTATTATCAAACCAAAAGCTCGGCACATGACCGTCATTCAACGCCCGTTTTTCTGAGGGGATAATCGCATTTTGAAAACTAAGACTGGGGTCGCGCAGTTTTTCAGTAATGAAGCTCTGTTTCGCTTGCAATGATAATAAATTATCTGGGTGTCTTAACATACCCAGCAAAATGGTGTAACTATAGGTCGGCCGTACAAGCAGTCGAACTTTAATCGAATCAAGATCAGATAAACATGATTTAATTTTTTCAGCATTTCCCAAGAAGCAGCGGTATATCGCTTCAAAGCCATTGACAAGATCCAATTGGTAATCCAATGGATCAATATCGGCAGGCGTATTGTTTAATTGTGACAGCTCCTGAGATTCAAATGTTAGTTTAATTTGCCCATCTGTACCAACAGGTTTGATTTTCAATGTATTTACAATTCCACGTTGACCAGCAATATTTCTCACCGAAGAAAGATCAAAGCTTTTTTCAAGGTCAATATTGCATATCCGATTAGGGAGAAAATATTGGGATAACACATTAAGTGGGGTCGATAGGTTGGTTTTTTTATTAGTCGGTAAAATTAATGGTTGAAACATAGTTTCCAGATCAATAATAACTGGATCGGAGCCACAAGCAATTAAATTTTCTGCATGGATGTCATTGCCACCGAGAATATAAGTTAATGCCAGTAACCCCCCGAGTTTCTGATAAAATATTGGAAGATCATTATGCCTACATGGTCTATATTCAATATATTCAGCCCAACAATAATCCCGCTTCGCTAAAAATTTGAAATTACGCAGGCAAAAATCAGTTTTTTTATTGATAAAATCGACTACTTGGTTCCAGAGTAAATTGATTTTAGCCGAGCGCGGTTTATAAAGCAGTTTAAATTTTTGTTGTTGACTTGCATTATACCAACTTAAGATAATTACGCTGCGCCCATTTTCGTGAGAATCTCCCGAGCATTGCGCATCGATTAATTGACAGTCGACTGTATTAAAAAATAATTCTATTATCGCTTGGTAATCTTTATTGCAATGCTGCAATAACTGCTGCATCAAACGCTTAAAATCATTGAATAGATTATCAATTGTGTTTCGCAAAACAGGGTATTTTACAAACAAACTGTCTTGATCTTTGGTTAATATATCAAGAAATTCAACAAGTGGATTGGTGGTTTTTAAGAAACCGGCCTTTTGGGCGGCATTAAATTCTAAGGATAAAACAATCTCTAAGCTATTGGCGAGCCTTGGCAATAAAATATGTTTTATACTGTTGTTAACAAAATCACGATGTACAAATGGTTCTAACTCAGAAATCCGTTTTAATGTAAATTTTTCAAGTGCATCAATTTCATTTGTTAAAAAGCTAATAAAAACATAAGGTGTGCCAATAAATTTTTCGGATTGTAAATACCTTAGCCAAAAGTTCATATTACATTAACAATGGTAGTTAGCCTTATCGCAAAGGCTAACTACTAACTTAATAATACGGTACATTATTAAATTATATAACGTTGTTTACTGACCTAGACTTGTAGAACCAGTAGGGCATGCGCCGGCTCCAACAAATTCAGCGCCTAATGAAGCTGGCTGAATTTCTTGTGTATTTAACAAAGAATCTACTACTGTAGTGTCGATTGAAGTTTTCATAAACATATATATACCTCTCTTTTCTTATTTACTGTAATGCTACATGATTATACAGTTTGCACTAAACAATTGGATTTTGCAATTCAATTAATGAATGAAAATAATGAGGTTGATCACTTTTCGGTTATGAGCCCGCTAATAGCTCGTCTGAATAATATTATAAGCTTACTGCCAAATTGATTAGAATTCTGGTGTTGGATCTCGTTCTGGATTAACTGCATGTTTAGCGTTAGTGTGTAGGTGGAAAGTAGATTTTTTAATAAAGGACGAACTTACAGCGCGACTCCAAAATAAAAAGAGTAGCGCTGTAGATGATGTTGTGATTAATGTGATGCTTACCCCCACCACTCAATTTTATTTAATTGTTCGAATGCTATCGTTTCACTTCCGATCTTAATTGCGACATAGCTTAGCATGGATAGGTTTGTTGAGGCGTTGCTATTTTTTCTTGTTAGCATGTAATTTTTCCCTCAATATTTTTTCCGCCATATTGCGTTCGCGTGCTCTGCCGAAGCGTAGTGCATCGATTAGTGCTAGTAAATCATAAAAGGCTTGGTCAGGGAACTCCGTAATGGATTTAGGGATGTTATGGTAAAGTGGCTTTAATGCTAATCCGCGTTGTTTACCTTCCTCATGTGGCCAAACGGGTATTGCGTCATTTCCTTCCATGATTTGTCCGCCAAACACAGGTGCGGCGTAACACGTAGCAATGCCGCGCGCGTAGCCGCCCAGTTCTCCGGGATAAATATATTTAACCGCTGAGATGAGAAACAGAGTAAGCCGGGCGTAGCAAAATATGCAAAATAGCATTACCAGATATTTAATCTTGCTGGTACGGGAGTGGGGTTTTGTTATTAATTTCTGAATAATAGAAATTGCCTATATTGCATATTTTGCTACGCCCGGCTTAAATTAGTAAAATACATGTAGTTTAAAAGGCGCTTACTTTGCCGATCTGATATATGACAGGAGCTTTTAAATTTGTAACATAATCGTTATTTCCATTACTGTCCAAGCAACTACATTATATTGATGCCACATTTTATGCCACTTACGTTATATGTACCTGATGAGTTTTTCACAGCTTTTCCATAAACCGCAACATCTGCTTCAGGAAAATAATCTTTAGGTGTAAACGTCACAATACCATCTTTAGAGCAAACTGGGGCTGAAGCTCCGTCAGGAAGTATTATGTAAACCAACATGTCGTAGTGAATAATAGTGCCTAGCCCGGCATAAACAACATCATTCCATACGTTATTTGTGGTATTTGCCGCCGTTTGTATTATGGATTTATCATAGCTTCTGATCCCTCCAGATGAAGTCATGGAAGTTTGTATAGGAAAATTGGTGTCATTCTCGATTGGAACCGACATTCTGACAGGACCAGGACCGCCGGCCATTGCGCTGAAGGGTAGTATCGTTACAAGGGCGGAGCCCAATAGTAGTTTTTTATAATTCTTCACTTTAAATACCTCGCATTAGTCTTATCATTTCATTAACGGGTATAAATTAAAGCATGCATCTTTCAAGTTGTGAAATTCATTTATAGAATCGAATTGATAAGCAATAGGAATATTGCTAAGGGATTTTTTCACTGCCCTTTGTGGCACATTGATTTTTATAGATATTTAAAAAGTGTAAACGGGCATATTTTGCTACGCCCGGCTTAAATTAGATGGATGGCGCGGTTCCACGTCATTCCACTGAAAAGTGGAATCTCATCGAGTAGCCTTGTTACAGAGATCCCACATTAAATGTGGGATGACAAAATAGGATGTTATGGGATGACAAAATAGGATGTGCAGAATTTAAATGGCTCCCCGGGACGGATTTGAACCGCCGACCAAGTGATTAACAGTCATGTAGTATATGTTATTTACCACGCTTCACCATTCGTTATAGCTATTCAATAAATTTCCAGATATGCCGTGTAGGCCTTGTATATTCACGATGTAGTTTACGCATTAGACACTATCACTGTTTACCCGTTATCAAAAAGTATTGGAACAAGTAATGGAACGGGTTAGAATGCTTTCTTTTAAAAAATATCAGTTCAAGTTTAGAAAACAAGCTCGATATTAGTTGTAGTGGTGCGAACACTGCGAACAGCGTTGATTTTAAATAATAAATTCGTGCGCATAGCGCAAACTCAGGTGCGAACAAGTGCGAACATGGCGCCAAAATAAAGAATAAGGGGTAGCTCGTATGGCTGAATGGAAAGATAGGAATATAAAAGAGTTTAAAAAACAGGCAGAGGAATTAAAGAATACACCGGGTGCTAAGGCGAGGGATATTAGAGACCCTGGCCGTACAGGATTTGGGGTTACAATTTTTCCTACTGGGGGTGTTAGCTTTATTTGGTTTTACCAATACCATGGGCGTAAGCGACGCATGACTATTGGCAAATACCCGCAAATGTCTTTGGCAGAGGCTAGACAAATTTATGATGAGGGTAGAAGACTTTTAGCAGTAGGTAAAGATCCTGTAATTGAAAAGCAAAAGCGGGAAGTCAAAGCGCGGGCCATGCCGACATTTGCTGAGTTATTTGAAGAATATTTGCAGTTTGAAGCTATAAAACGGCTGCGCGAATCTACAATAAAGCAAATAAAAAGAATGATTAATTCAGATGCGATGCCTTTGTGGGGTAGGTGGAAAATTGACGATATTCAAAAATCCGATGTGATAGCTCTAATCAGGGCTATAGCCAAACGTGGGGCGCCGATTGCAAGTAATCGAACTTTGTCTTATTTAAAGCGCATTTTTAACTTTGCAGTTGAGCATGATTTTCTTGAGATAAGTCCAGCCCATGGTGTAAAGCGCCTAACTAGAGAGACACCAAGGACTCGTGTGTTAAGCTTTGATGAGATTAAACATTTATGGATTAACTTACCATCTGCCAAAATGGAGCTTGCTACCAAAATTGCCATGCAACTAATGATTGTGACCGCACAAAGAAAGGGAGAGGTTGTAAAAGCGCAGTGGTGCCATATCTCATTTGAGGAGCGTATGTGGATAATCCCAGCAGATACTGCAAAAAACCATCAAGAGCAGCGCGTACCGCTGTCTAGTTTGGCGATAAAGCTCTTACAGGAGCTAAAGGTATGTACCAGAGATACGCGCTGGCTCTTTCCGTGTGCGCCAACAGTGAAAAAAGATCAGCCTATGGATGAAAGGGCGATAAATAAAGCAATTTATCGAAATGAGGAGACTCTCT